>JBAVEY010000321.1:0-18257 GCA_049587975.1 Actinomycetota bacterium
CGGATCGTCGGGACGTAGTCGTTGCGCACCGTGTTGAAGATCTGGTAGCCCTCGAACAGCGGCTCGTGCGTGTCGGCGGTGAGCAGGTAGAACTCGAACTCCGAGCCCATGAGCGGCTCGAACCCCATCTCGCGCGCCTTCTCGACGGCGCTGCGGAAGACGTGACGGGGCGTCGCGGCGAGGGACCGACCGTCGTACCACCGTGCGTCGCAGATCAGACGGGCCGTCCGGTCCGCCCATGGGATGACCGCGGCGCTGTCCGGATCTGGGAACAGCAGCTGGTCGCCGTACCCGACCTCCTCGTGGTACAGCGTGCCGGGGACCACGTCGGAGCGCGAGTCGAGGACGCTCACCCCGCCGTACATGTTGAGGCCGCGCTCCGCGTACTCGAAGGCGTGCGCGATCGGGATCGTCTTGGACCTGGAGATCCCGTGCATGTCCGGCAGCTCGAACCGGACGAAGCCGATCCCGTCCTTCCGCCACCCCTCGAGGATCTTGCCGACGCCCTCCACGACGCCTCCTTCCGCAGGTCCGCAGCCCGATCGAACGACCGATCGTAGCGGTTCGGCGCTCACGCCGGGAGAGGCCCGGGGCGGGGCGGCCACGCGGTAGGCTTCGAGCGTTCGAAGCTCGCCGGCAGGCGGAGCCGCCCGCCCGCTCGCGGGGAAGAGGAGGCCGCATGGCCCAGGGGGTGATCGATACCAGCCGGAGCCACGTGCTCCAGCTCGAGCTCGGCCGTGACTATCCCGTCGTGGTCCGAGGCGAGGGCGTGTGGGTGGAGGACGCGTCCGGCAACCGGTACCTGGACGCGATGAGCGGCGGCTCGATGGCCTCGACGCTCGGTCACGGCCGGCGCGACATCATCGCGGCGGCGCGAGCGCAGGCCGAGCGCCTCGCGTACGTGCACAACGAACGCCTCACGAACCCGGCGCAGGAGCGGCTCGCGCGGGAGCTCGTGGAGGTGGCACCCGAGGGCTTCACGCGGGCCCGCTTCGTGACCAGTGGGGCGGACGCGAACGAGATGGCGATCCAGCTGGCTCGCAGCTACCACGTCGAACGCGGCGAGCCGGAGCGATGGCAGGTGATCTCGTTCGCGCAGGCCTACCACGGCCCGACGATGCAGACCCTGGCGCTCACCGGCCGGCCGGGCCTGCACGGACCCTTCGGCCCGTACTTCCCGCACCATCTCCACGTCCCGCCCAGCACGTCGCACTTCGACCCGAGCGGCGACGCCGCGCTCGAGGCCTTCGACCGCGCGCTCGAGGAGGCGGGTCCCGGCAACGTCTCCGCGTTCTTCTGCGAGCCGATCAGCGCCGCCGCCCTGCCCGCGCACACGCCGCCGCGCCGGTTCTGGCAGGGCCTGGCCGAGCGCCGCGAGCGGTACGGCTTCCTGGTCTGCTTCGACGAGATCGTGACGGGCGTCGGCCGGACCGGTCGGTGGTTCGCCGGTGCCGACACGGCCTGCACGCCGGACATCATCGCGACGGCCAAGGGACTCGGCGCCGGGTACGCGGCGATCGGCGCCGTGCTCTGCCGCGATCAGGTGTATCAGGCCATCGCTCAGGGTTCGCGCCGGTTCCCGCTTGGCCACACGTGGGACGGCGCCCCGCTGCCGTGCGCGGTGGGGCTCGCGGTGCTGGAGGCGTTGCGTGGTGAGCAGCTGATCGAGCGGGTGGCCGAACGGGGGCCGCGGCTGCGCGACCAGATCGCCGAGGCGTTGAAGGACGTCCCTATGGTCGAGGAGGTCCGCGGGGAGGGGTACCTGCTCGGCGTCTCGTTCGTCGACCCCCGGGACGGGGCCTCGTTCCTGCCCAGGGAGCTGCGCGTGGCCGCGCGGATCGATGCCGCGGCGTTCGAGCGCGGCCTGATCACGCTGTCGACCCAGCCGACCCACGACGGGTACGCGGGCGACCAGACCCTGTTCGCGCCGCCGCTCACGACCACCGACGACGAGCTCGCCGAGATGGTCGCGAGGCTCACGGACGCCGTGCACCACGTGGCCGAGGAGGCGTCGTCCGAGCTGAGCGACCTGCCGTCGCCGGCGAACACGGGAGCCGGGTAGATGAGCGACGACGGGCACGGCCGCCTGCGAGCGCTGATCCTGCAGCACGAGGAGCCCACACCGCCCGGGTACGTCACCGGGTGGCTCGGGTCACACGACGCGGAGGTCGAGACCCTCCGGATCGATCTCGAGGAGGCCGAACCGGACCCGACCCGGTACGACCTGATCGTGTCGCTCGGCTCCGAGTTCGCGGCGTTCGACGACACGAAGCCCTTCGTGCCGCGCGAGGCGGCGCTCATGCGTCGCGCCGTCGACGACGACGTCCCCATCCTCGGCTTGTGCTTCGGCGGCCAGATGCTCGCCCGCGTGCTCGGCGCCGACCTCTACCGTTCGGAGGACTCCGAGATCGGTTGGCTCCCGGTCCGCACCCGCGACCCCGAGCTCGTACCTGAGGGTCCGTGGTTCCAGTGGCACTTCGACACGTTCACGCCGCCGCCGGGGGCGACGATCGTGGCCGAGACCGACGTCGGCCCCCAAGCCTTCGTCGCCGGGAGGTCGATCGGGCTCCAGTTCCACCCCGAGGTGACGCCCGAGATCATGGACGACTGGGTCCGCGTGTACCGTCACGAGCTCGACGCGGACGGCGTGGATCCGGACGCGCTGCTCGAGGAGACCCACCTCCGCGCGGATGCCAGCCGCGGCAACGCGATGCAGCTGTTCGACCGGTTCCTGCGTGACGTCGCGCGGCTCCGCCCCGAGGAGGTCGAACGGTGATCCGCTCGGACGACACCGCGGTCCTGCCCCGCGACCTCGACCTCGCGTACCCGAGCATCGAGCGCGGGCAGGGCGTGTGGCTCACGACCACCGACGGGCGCCAGATCCTCGACGCGTGCTCGGGCGGCGCGATGGTCGCCTGCCTGGGGCACAGCGTCCTCGAGGTCACGGGGGCGGCGGCCGAACAGGCCGCGGAGATCGCCTACTACTACAACCACTACTTCACCAGCGAGCCGCAGGAGCGCCTGGCCGACCGACTGCTCGGGCACATGCCCGAGATGGCGCGAGCACGCTTCGTCTCCGGCGGGTCCGAGGCCAACGAGACGGCGCTCCAGCTCGCGCGCCTGTACCACGTCGAGCGCGGCGACACCGCCCGCTGGCGCGTGATCTCGCCCGCGCAGAGCTACCACGGCTGCTCGATGGGGACCCTCGCGCTGAACGGGCGGCCGGCGATCCAGGAGCCGTACACGCCGTACCTGGCCGATCACCTGCACCTGCCGCCGTCGACGTGGCGGTTCGACCCGACCGGTGAGGCGGCGCTCGCCGAACTCGACCGCCTCCTCGAGCGGCACGGCCCGGAGGTCGCGGCGTTCTTCATCGAACCCGTGAGCGCCGCGGCCCTGCCCGCGTACTCGCCGCCGCCCGACTTCTGGCGCGGCCTGGCCGAACGCCGGGAGCGGCATGGGTTCGTGATCTGTTTCGACGAGGTGGTGACCGGCATCGGTCGGGTCGGGAGCTGGCTCGCCGCCCATCAGCTCCCGATCGAGCCCGACATCGTCGCGGTGGGCAAGGGGCTGGGCGCCGGCTACGCCCCGCTGGGTGCGGTGCTGTGTCGGCAGGAGGTCTACGACGCGATCGACCGCGGGTCGCGCGAGTTCGACCTGGGGCACACGTGGGATGGCGCGCCGCTCCCCGCCGCCGTCGGGCTCGCCGTGCTCGACTTCATCGAGGAACGGCGGCTGATCGAACGCGTCCGCGACCGCGGCCCCGAGCTCCGGGCCGAGCTCTCGGCGGCCCTGGCGGGCATGGACATCGTCAAGGAGGTCCGCGGCCGGGGCTTCCTGCTGGGCGTGGAGCTGGTCGATCCTCGCGACGGGACCTCGTTCTTGCCCGTCGACCTCGACGTCGCGTCGCTCGTGGACGACACCGCGTTCCGGCACGGGCTCCTCGTCACCTCGACGCATCCCCAGGCGGACGGGTGGGCCGGCGACCAGGTCCTGCTGGCCCCCGCGTACACGAGCACCGACGCGGAGCTGGGCCAGATGATCCGACGCCTCGCCGCCACGATGCAGGATGTCGGCCGCGCGATCGGCCGCGCGCTCACCGGATCGTCATCGTGATGGTCGAACCCCGCTCCGGCGAGGAGTTCGTCCTGCTCGCGATCCCCGACATGAACGGATCGCTCCGCGGCAAGGCCTTGCGTCCGGACGCGTTCGAGACCGCGGTCGACCAGGGAACGGTCATGACGGATCTGATCCTCGGGCTCGATCCGGTCGACGCGCCGATCGCCGACTACGAGCGCTTCGGGATCAAGGTGGGCGCCCCCGACCTGATCGTGCACCCCGACCCCGAGACGCTGCGCGACCTGCCCTGGAGGCCCGGGTGGCGCGTGTGCCTGGCGACGCCGAGGTGGCCCGACGGGTCCCCCGCGTTCGCATCACGGGAGGTCTTCCACCGCGTCCTCGACGACCTCGACGGCCTCGGGTACGGGCTCATGTCGGCGATCGAGTACGAGATCCGGATCTGGGACGGGCAGGGCGACCCGACATCGAGCGGGATCAGCTACAGCGTGAACGAGATCGGGCGGTACGGGCGCTTCCTCGACGAGCTGGTGCCCGCGCTCGAGGGGCTGGGGGTCGAACTGTCGGCCGTGCACACGGAGGCGGGACCCGGCCTGCTCGAGCTGAACCTGGACGCGCGGCGCGGCCTCGCCACGGCGGACGAGGCGGTGCTGCTGAAGTTCGGCGTGAAGCAGGTCGCCGAGACGATGGGTCTGCGGGCGAGCTTCCTCGCCAAGACGAACCCGGGCGAGGAGGGCTCGAGCGGCCACGTCCACTTCTCGCTGTGGCAGGGCGAGACGAACGCGTTCGCCGCCGGCGACCCGACGGCCGAGCTGCCGCCCGTGTTCGCCTCGGCCGTCGCTGGGGTGATCGATCACCTGCCGGCCGCCTCGCTGCTCCTGAATCCCACGATCAACTCCTACAAGTGGCTGGTCCCCGGCTGGTTCGCGCCGATCAACGCGACGTGGGGCTACGAGAACCGTTCGTGCGCGGTGCGCGCGATCCGATCGGCGCGACCGGAGCTGTGGCGCTTCGAGTGCCGTCGGCCGGGCGCCGACGCCAACCCGTACCTCGTCCTCGCCGCGATCGGGGCCTCGGTCGCGGACGGGATCCGGCGCGGGGCGTCCCCACCCGACCCCATCGAGGGCGACGCGTACACGCTCGGCCTGCCGGAGCTGCCCGGCTCATTGGAGGCCGCGCTGCAGGCGTTCGAGGACGACCCGACGCTTCGCGAGGCGCTCGGCAAGGACTTCAGCGACTACTTCGTCACGTCCCGGACCTGGGAGCTGAAGGCGTGGCGCGAGACCGTCACCGAGTGGGAGCGCGAACGGTACGAGCGTTCCGTCTAGGGTCTGGATGAGTCGACAGGGCTATCGTCTTGAGTCCGGCGAAAGAAGCCTCTCTCACTAACCGCAAGGGTGACATTCAGTAAGAGCACAAGGGCCGAACCGACAAACCACCAGACAGTCTCTGAGATAAGGCCGGTCGTCCAAGTGCCAAGCCCGTGTCCGATCCAGGCCAGGAGGACCACGTGCATGACCAGCACGACAAACGTTTCAGGTGACGGCGGCCTGACGAGCCTATGACCTAGCACGCCAAGACTCGCACGGACGGACTTGCTTAGAAGACAGGTTCGCGACTTCGGGACCGCCGGGAGGTGTTACTCCGCAAGCCGCCGCGCATGACGACGGCCGAGTTGCGGTCCGCTACCTGCGCGCAGATGATTGGTTGGGGAAGGATACGAACTTGGGGAAGGTCCGCACAGGGCTCTCGGTCTCGCTCGACGGGTTCATCGCTGGGCCGAACGATGGCCCTGAAGCACCCATGGGTGTCGGCGGCGAGAGGCTATTGGCGTGGTACTCCGCTGGCGACACCGAATACAGGCTGCCTGGAACCGACATGGTCTTCATGGTGTCGGCGCAGACCGCCGAGTACCTTGCCGAGACACGCAGAACGACAGGGGCGATGGTGTTTGGTCGAAGGACATTCGACCTCACCGATGGGTGGGGTGGCAAACACCCCTTGGACGTACCGGTCTTTGTTGTTACCAGCTCGGTCCCACCAGACTGGGTCTACGAAGGATCGCCGTTCACGTTCGTCACGGATGGACTCGAAAGCGCCTTAGCGCAAGCGAAAGCGGCCGCAGGCGACAAGGACGTCGGCGTGGGTGCCGCGAGCATCGTGCAGCATTGCATCAAAGCTGGGCTCCTCGACGAGATACACGTAGACCTGGTACACGTCCTGCTCGGGGACGGTGTCTCATTGTTCGACCATCTAGGGACCGGGCCGATCGACCTGGAAAGCACGAGGGTGATCGAAGGCACGGGAGTCACGCATCTTACCTTCCGCGTCCTACGGTGAAGAATCGGATCACTCGCGCGACGACTTCGCCTCGATGGGGCGGCGCTGGGACCGCACGATCCTCCAGGCCGAACCTCCGGTTGATCCCGGAGGGGGCGGCGCTTGCCCGTTCCCTATCTCCTAACCCATCAAGCGCATGACCGAGACCTGATGGCGAGCAGACGGCTGGCAGAGAGCTCCGATCTCCTCTGCCGCCGGCCTATCCGTGCCCGATGTGACCGCTACGTCTCCGAGAAGTAGACGTTCTTGACCTCGGTGTACAGGTTCACCGCGTGCATCCCCATCTCCCGGCCGATCCCGCTCCGCTTGTAGCCGCCGAAGGGCGCCTCGGTGTGGACGCTGTGCGACGAGTTCACGCTCAGCACCCCGGTGCGGATCCCCTTGGCCACCCGGATCGCCCGGCCGAGATCACGGGTCCAGATCGAGCCGGAGAGCCCGTACTCGGTCTCGTTGGCGAGGCGGATCGCCTCCACCTCGGTGTCGAACGCGATCACGCACGCCACCGGCCCGAAGATCTCCTCCTGCGCCACACGCCACCCGTTGTCGACGTCGGCCAGGATCGCCGGGCGCAAGTAGAAGCCGTTCGCGCCGTCGGGTACCTCGGGCACGTCGCCCCCGATGACCAGGCGCGCGCCCTCCTTCTGCCCGACCTCGAGGTAGTCGAGCGCCGTCTGGCGCTGCCCCGACGAGATCAACGGGCCGAGGTCGGTCTCCTCGGCGAGCGGCTGCCCCACACGCAGCGTCTCGGTCTTGTGGGCCAGCGCCTCGATGAAGCCGTCGTACGCCGAGCGCTCGACGAAGATCCGGCTCCGGGCACAGCAGTCCTGTCCGGTGTTCGCGAACACCGCCCACATCGAGCGCTCGACGCAGGTCTCCATGTCCGCGTCGGCGAACACCACGTTGGCGGACTTGCCCCCGAGTTCGAGCGAGACGCGCGTGATGTTCCGGGCCGCCATCGCCATGATCTGGGACCCGATCTCGGTCGAGCCGGTGAAGCCCACCTTGTTCACGCGGGGGTCGGTCACGAGCGCGTTACCGACGCTCGAACCCGGACCGGGCAGCACCGACATCGTTCCGGCCGGCAGCCCGGCCTCAGCCAGGATATCGGCGAGCGACAACAGCGAGAGCGGCGTGAGCGACGCCGGCTTCACGACGATCGTGTTCCCGCACGCGAGAGCGGGAGAGATCTTCCAGTTCGCGATCACGAGCGGGAAGTTCCACGGTGTGATGAGGGCGCAGACCCCGACCGGCTCGCGCAGCGTGACGTCGAGCCCGGGGTCCTGGACCGGCACGGTCTCGCCGAAGATCTTGTTGGCCGCGCCGCCCCAGTACTCGAGGGTGTCGGCGACGATGCCGATCTCGTCGCGCGCGTCCCGGATCGGCTTGCCGACGTTGCGGGCCTCGAGGCGGGCGAGCTCCTCCAGCCGCTCCCGGACGAGCACCGACGCCCTCAGCAAGACCCGGCCGCGCTCGGTCGCCGAGGTCCTGGGCCACGGCCCTTCGTCGAAGGCCTTCACGGCGACGTCGACGGCGCGGCGGGCGTCTTCGGGACCCGCCTCGGCCACCTCGGCCATCGGGGAGCCGTTCCCCGGCTCGATCACCGCGAAGGTCCCTTCCTCGGCGGCGGGAACCCGCTCGCCCCCCACGATCAGCAGCTCGGTGGTCATCGGCTCCCCCTCGAGGTCGGTCCGGCAGCCGTGATGATAGCCGCGGCGCTTGCGCGGCCATCGACGACGAGATGCGCGCGGGCGCCGGCGGTGGCAAGCTTCGGCCATGGCGATCGAGGCGACGCCGAACGAGGCGACCGGGCACCACGTCGGCGACCTGGCCGAGGTCCTGGACAACCTGGGTGTGTTCGGGATGCTGGCCTCAGACCTGGTCGCGCCGTGCCCGTCGGGCTTCCGGCGGGTGCCGATCAGCCAAGGCTCGGACTACTACCTGTCGATCCAGGGGTTCACGACGAACCAGATCGCCTACGCGCACACGCACCCCGATTCCGAGGAATGGGTGATGGTCCTGCGGGGCAACGGGGAGGCCCTCGTGGCCGAGAACCCGGTGGAGCTCGGCCCCGGTCTGATCATCGGCCGGGCCGCGGCGCATCCACACGGGTTCCTGAGCGGGGACCAGGCCCTCCAGCTGCTCTCGGTCCAGCTCCCCCGTCCGTCCGAAGGGACGACGACCTGGGATCAACCGGGCGAGACCACCGACCCGGTCGACTGTGCCGTCGCCGGAACGTGCCGGAGGTGCTGGCGGTGCGGCGGGCACAGCTTGAACGTTCGAGCCGCGGTCTTCCTCTGCGAGAACTGCAGCCTCGCGTTCTGAGAGACGTTCCGGGGCAAGGCGACGTCTACACTCGACCGCATGGCACGGAGCGGGCGACCGGAGATCGGGATCGTCTCGTACCACCTGCGACCGGGTCGCGTGAGCAACTGGGCCGTCGGCGGCTACGGGCTCCCCGAGAACTACGTCGATGCGGTCCGCCGCGCCGGCGGCCGTGCCACGCTGGTGCTCCCAGGGGACGATCGCTCGCCCGCCGAGCTGCTGGACGCCGTCGACGCCTTGATGCTGATCGGTGGCGGAGACGTCGAGCCGTCCCGCTACGACCAGGAGCCGAGCGAGACGATCTACGGACTCGAACCCGATCGCGACGCGCTCGAGATCGACCTGCTCCTCGAGGCCGACCGACGCGAGACGCCGACGCTCTGCATCTGTCGGGGCATGCAGGTGATGAACGTGGCTTTCGGCGGTTCGTTGATCCAGGACCTCCCCGGGGAGCGGCGGTTCATGCCTCACGGCGCGCCGAGCGGGCTCGAGGCGACCGTCCACGACGTCAAGCTCGCCGGGCAGAGCAGGATCGCGCTCGCCGCGGGCTCGGACGTGGTCGCCTGCTCCTCCCATCACCATCAAGGTGCCGACCGGTTGGGCGACGGCATCGCCGCAACGGGCTGGGCCGAGGACGGGCTGGTCGAGGCGATCGAACGCGCCCACGGATGGATGGTGGGCGCCCAGTGGCACCCCGAGGACACGGCGCCATGGGACCCCGCCCAGCAGGGGCTGTTCGATGAACTGGTCAGGCGCGCCGGCGGAGCCTGATCCATCGCGCCCGGGCCCCTCGGATCACCGCAGGAGCCGGTAGAGGGCGTACGCGAAAGGGGTGGCCACCACTAGCGCGAAGATGAGGCCGACGGCGACCCATCGCCACCAGACCGGCCTCCGGAGCGGCTCCCGGTCCTGTTCCGCCTCGAACCACGACGCCTCGTCCTCGGGAACGCCGGGGACCGGATCCGGGTCGTGGCTCACGCTCGGCAACGATAGCGCCGCGGGCAGCGAGCGGCCGTGCCTACCCCATCTCGAGGCGTCCGTGCTATACAAGCCAGGCCTGAACGGCGGGTCAGGCAGATCCTCATCCACACCCGAGTGAGAACGCAGGAACCGTCGCTACAGGAGCATCGAACGCCTGGAGGATCCAACGAGGGAGGAACGATGAGATCGGGCACGAAGATCCGGCTGGTCGTGGCGATCGCGCTCGCTGGGGCGATCGCGGGCGGCGTCTTCATCCAGTCGGCGTTCGCACAGGAAACGACCGGTGCCACCGGAGGTACGGGTGGAGACAAGGAGAAGGTGGTCTTCACGTGGGGGTCGGCCGGGGAGACCAGCTCGCTCAACCCCATGGCCGGTTACCTCGGGCTCGACTTCTACTTCTGGACCCCGCAATACCACCTGCTCCTCAACTGGGCGCAGAAGGACTTCTCCGCCGAGCCGAGCCTGGCCACCAAGGTCGACGTCAGCTCGGACAGCATGACGTTCACCTATACGATCCGTGACGATCTCACGTGGTCGGACGGCGTGCCGCTCACCGCCGACGACGTCGCGTATACGCTCAACCTGTACAAGGACAACAACGCGTACCTTCCGCAGAACTACCTGACGCTGATCGACGGGGACGTCGTGGCTACCGATGCCACGCACATCACGTTCAGCACCACGCAACCGACGAGCCTCTACTCGGGCAAGACGACGTATCTGTACGACTACATCTTGCCCAAGCACGTCTTCGAGGAAGTGGAGAAGGGGAACTGCCCCAACGGACAGGATCCCTGTACACCCAAGGGCTTCAGCAACGTTCCGAGCGTCGGGAGCGGTCCCTTCTACATCGCGGAGGCCAAGCAGGGCGAGTTCGTGCGGATGGTTCGGAACCCGTACTGGGAAGGCCCAGACCCGCACATCGACGAGATCGTCTACCGGCAGTTCAGGAACAACGACGCGCTCGCCGAGGCCCTGAAGGCAGGCGAGATCGACTTCGCGTACGACCTCACCTCCCCGAACATCTTCAACTCGCTGACGAACGAGCCGAACATCGCCACCGTCGCGACCCAGGTCCCCGAGTTCGACTACTTCAACATGAACACCGGCTCCGCGTACGGGCCGGAGACAGGTGACTTCAAGCGCCATGGGGACGGCCACCCGGCACTCACCGACCCCGTGGTGCGCAAGGCGATCCGGATGGCCATCGACGGCCAGACCCTGGTCGACAAGGTGTGGCTCGGCTATGCGACGCCGGGAACCACGATCATCCCGCCGGTGTCCGCGGCCGGCGCGCGATGGGAACCGACCGGTGATGCCGTGATCCCGTTCGATCCCGAAGGCGCGAACAAGCTGCTCGACGACGCGGGCTATCTGGATACCGACGGCGACGGCATCCGCGAGATGCCCGCCGACTCGATCGATCCGGGGCGACCCTTGGACTTCCGGTACTTCGTCAGATCCAACGACCAGACGACGATCGACGCCGCCCCCTTCATCCAGAAGTACCTGAAGGACATCGGGATCCAGACCGAGGTCGAGGCCGTGACCTCGACCAGGCTCGGCGACATCGAGAACGCCGGCGAGTTCGACCTCGCCCATTGGAGTTGGCTACCGGATATCGACCCCGACAGCGCGCTCAGCTGGTTCACGTGCGACGCTCGTCCCCCGGACGGCCAGACCTACGACAACGACGACTCCTACTACTGCAACCCGCAGTACGACGAGCTGTTCAACCAGCAGCGCACCGAGCTCGACCTCAACAAGCGCTGGGACATCGTCCATCAGATGCAGCAGATCCTCTACCAGGACTCCCCGTACGTGATCCTGTGGTACTCGCCGATCCTCGATGCGTACAGGACGGACACGTTCACGGGTTACAAGCAGCAGCCGATCGAGAGCGGCGACCCGCTCGAGGGATACTCGGGGATCGGCGACGTGTGGCTCTCACTCCGTCCCGTCTCCGCCGGGTCGGGCGCCGCCGCCGAGACCCGCGGGATCCCGGCGGGTGTGTGGATCGCGATCATCGTCGCGGTGGTCGCGATCGTGCTCATCGTCGTCCTCCGCCGTCGCCGCCTCGGGGAGGAGGACATCTAGCAGCCATCGAGCTCGACGCCGAGGGGGGAAGACTGAGGACCGGTCCGGGGACCGGTCGGGGTCCGGATGCGCAGATACCTGATCGGGAAGATCGCCCAAGCATTCCTCACCCTGCTCTTCGTGCTGGTCTTCAACTTCTTCCTGTTCCGGGTGATGCCGGGAGATCCAGCAGCGATCCTCCTCCGCGGCAGCGCGGCGTTCAATCCCGAGACGTTGCAGCTGGCGCGGGACGACCTGGGCCTGGACCAGCCGCTTCCACAGCAGTTCGTGAACTACGTGGGCGACACGCTCACCCTCAACTTCGGGACGTCGTTCTTCCAGAGCGGCCAACCGGTGATCGATGTCATCGCGGGCAAGGTCTGGCCCACCATCCTCCTCGTGGGGACGGCGACCATCGCGTCGGCCGCGATCGGACTCGTGATCGGCATCTACGGGGGCTGGAGACGAGGGAGCAGGTTCGACGTCGGCTCGCTCGGCTTCACGCTGTTCGTCTACGCGATGCCGGAGTTCTGGTTCGGGATCCTCGTCCTGATGGCGTTCTCGGGCGGCGTGGGGCCCTTCCCGGCCCTCTTCCCCACCGGTGGGTATGAGACGGCGGCGTCGGACCTGACCGGGCTCGCACACGTCACCGACGTGCTGAACCACATGGTGTTGCCCTTCTTCGTACTCACCGTCGCCTACCTCGGCGAATACGCGCTGATCATGCGGAACTCGCTCATCGACATCCTCGGCGACGACTTCATCCAGACCGCGCGTGCGAAAGGGGTCCGGGAGAAGCAGATCCTCTGGCGCCACGCCGTGCCGAACGCGCTCCTTCCGACGATGACCCTGGTCTTCCTCTCGATCGGATTCATCTTCGGTGGCGCGATCACGATCGAGTACGTCTTCTCGTGGCCGGGGTTGGGCTGGCTCACCGTGCAGGCGATCGACCACAAGGACTATCCGTTGCTCCAGGCGCTGTTCCTCATCTTCTCGGTCGCGGTCATCGTCGCCAACCTGGCGGCCGACATCTTGTACTCGTACCTCGACCCCCGCGTGAGGGCAGCCTGATGCGGCCACCAGAGGCGGTTGGTCACTTCGACGTCGAGGCACCCCCGGGCATGGAACCGACGCCGCCGCCCGAGGTACCGAAGACGCCGCGCGCGCTCGCCTGGACGCGGCGACGCCTGTCCGCCAAGCGGGTCTGGGTCACGTACCGGCAGAGCATGCTCGGGATGATCGGTCTGGCCGTCCTGATCTTCTTCATCGCGGTCGCCGTCTTCGCTCCCCTGATCGCGAACAAGGCCGGCCTCGACCCGACCTGTCCGTGCACCGGCGAGCCGCTCCAGCCGCCGAGCCTGCACTTCCCGTTCGGGACCGACAACTTCGGCCGTTCGGTGTTCACCCTCACCGTCTGGGGGTCGAGGCCCTCGCTCATCGTGGGACTGTTCGCCACCCTGATCTCGGTCGCGATCGGCGCCCTGATCGGGATCGTCGCCGGCTATTTCGGAGGGAAGCCCGAGACGATCCTCATGCGGCTCACGGACTGGTTCCTGGTCATCCCGTTCCTGCCGCTCGCCATCGTCCTCGCGTCCATCCTCGGTCGGTCGCTGTTCGTGATCATCGTCGTCATCGGCATCACGTCCTGGCCGAGCACCGCGAGGATCGTGCGGGCGCAGGCACTCTCGGTGAAGACCCGGCCGTACGTCGAACGGGCGAGGGCGCTCGGCGCCGGCCATTGGCACCTGTCGACCCGGCACATCCTGCCCAACGTCGGCCCCCTGATCTTCGCCAATACGATCCTCCTGGTGGCGATCGCGATCCTCTCGGAGACCACGTTGGCCTTCCTCGGGTTGGGTGACCCCCTCTCGACATCGTGGGGCACCACCCTCCAGCAGGCCTTCGGCGCCGGCGCCGCGAGCTCCGGTCAGTGGTGGTGGCTGGTCCCGCCGGGACTCGCGATCGTGTTCGTCGTCCTCGCCTTCACGCTGTGCGGGTTCGCCCTCGATGAGATCCTCAACCCGAAGTTGCGCGAGCGATGAGCGTCCTATCGGTTCGCGATCTTGAGGTGTCGTATCGGACGAAGGCTGGCCCGATGCCGGCCGTCCGCGGGGTGTCGCTGGACATCGACGCGGGCGAGGTCCTCGGGCTCGCCGGCGAGTCCGGGTGCGGCAAGTCGACGATCGTCAACGCGATCCTCCGACTGCTCCCCCCCGGGACCACGGTCACCGGCGAGGTCGTGCTGAACGGGGAGGACATCCTCACGATGAAGCCGGGACGCTTGCGCGCGGTCCGCTGGACCGGAGCCTCCGTCGTCTTCCAGGGCGCGATGCATGCCCTGAACCCGGTGCAACGGATCGGCGATCAGCTCGCCGAGGCGATCGTGATCCACGGGCAGTCCGGCGAACGCGAGGCCACGGTGCGCGTGGGCGATCTGCTCGAACAGGTCGGCCTCCCGCCCCGGCGCCTCCGCGACTACCCGCACGAGCTGTCGGGGGGGCAGAAGCAGCGCGTGATGATCGCCATGGCGCTCGCCTGCAGCCCGAGCCTGGTGATCGCCGACGAGCCGACCACCGCCCTCGACGTGATGGTGCAGGCCCAGGTGCTGAACCTCCTGAACAAGCTCCAGCGTGAGCTCGGCCTCGCGATGCTCTTCATCACCCACGATCTCTCGGTCCTCGTCGAGGTCTGCGACCGGCTAGCCATCAGGTACGCGGGCAAGATCGTGGAGGAGGGTCCGTCGTCGCCGGTGTTCGCCAAACCCGCCCACCCGTACACGCAGGCGCTCGCCGCGGCGTTCCCGTCGATCGGTGACCTGCGGTTCCGCAAGGCGCCGTCGGGCCTAGGAGGCGACCCACCCCAGCCGGACTCGGTGCCGGCGGGCTGCTCGTTCCATCCCCGGTGCCCGCTCGCGTTCGAGGAATGCTCAACCACGGTGCCCGACCTGTACGAAGCAGGCGAGCGCAGGAAGGCCGCCTGTCTGTTGGTGCCCAAGGGAGCGCTGATCTCGACGTGACCGCCGACGCGCAGGGTGCGCCCATCCTCGAGGTCCGCGATCTCCACGTGTCCTTCCAAGGGCGGGTCGGCCTCGGTGCCGGTCTCGTCGGCAAGAAAGCCACCACGTCTCGGGCGGTGGACGGCGTGGACCTCACGCTCGAGCGAGGCGAGGTCCTCGCCTTGGCCGGGGAGTCGGGCTGTGGGAAGACCACGCTCGCCCGCACCATCATGGGTCTCGAGCGCCCGGGGCAAGGAGAGATCCGTTTCCAGGGCGAGCCACTCGGCAAGCGCACCAAGATCCTGCGGGAGTACCGGCGGCGCGTCCAGATCGTGTTCCAGGACCCGACCGCAGCCCTGAACCCGAGGCAGACGATCTACGAGTCGGTCGCCGAGGGTCTGCGGATCCACGGGATCACGAGCCAGGACGGGCTGACCGAAGAG
Organism: Actinomycetota bacterium; assembly: GCA_049587975.1. Lineage (GTDB taxonomy): Bacteria > Actinomycetota > UBA4738 > UBA4738 > HRBIN12 > DASSJM01. The sequence goes on from JBAVEY010000321.1 coordinate 15,235, forward strand.
AAGCTCGTGGCGCGCGCGCTCGCGCGCTCCGGCCTGCGACCGCCGGAGCGGTTCTTCCTGGTCTATCCGCACGAGCTCTCGGGCGGGCAGCGTCAGCGGGTCGTGATCGCCGGCGCCCTGGTGCTCGAGCCGGAGATCATCGTCGCGGACGAACCGGTCTCGAGCCTGGACGCCTCGGTGCGCGGCGAGATCCTCAAGCTCCTGCTCGGCCTGCGCGACGACTTCGGGATCGCGATGCTGGTGGTCACACACGACCTCGGCCTCGCGTGGACGATCGCCGATCGCGTCGCGGTGATGTACCTCGGCCGGATCGTCGAGATCGGCCCGGCCGAGGACGTCCTCACCGAGCCGCTGCACCCGTACACCAAGGCCCTGCTCGAGGTGGTACCCGAGGCCGGAGGCCTCTCTCGTCCTATCCTCACGGGCGAGGCCCCCGACCCCACACGCATCCCGGAAGGGTGCCGCTTCCACCCGCGCTGCCCCGAGGTCGTCTCGGGCGCGGCCGGCGAGGCCGGCGTCGAGGCCCGCTGCCGCGGCGAGGACCTTGGACTCCTCGAGCTCCGGCCGGGCCACTTCGCCGCCTGTCACCTCGCGCAGGCGCGGCGCGGCGACGCCGTCCCCGCGGCCTCGTCCTGACCCGCCCCGGACGGACCCGGGGTCAGCCGGCGGGGACCGTGAGCCGGCCTCGCGCGTGCCAGACTGCGGTGGACCCACGCACCGACGGACCGTGACACCGAGGAGACCGGGAGCCGATGACCGATCGTTACGACGCGGTGATCGTCGGCGGGGGACACAACGGGCTCACCGCCGCCTTCTACCTCGCCCGATCCGGCCTGCGGACCCTGGTGCTCGAGCGGCGCGAGATCGTGGGGGGTGCGTGCGTGACCGAGGAGATCGCGCCCGGGGTCCGCGCCTCCACCACCTCGTACATCGCCAGCATGCTGCGACCCGAGATCGTGGCCGACCTCCGGCTCGCCGAGCGCGGGCTTCGGATGGTGCCGTGCGAGCCCGGGGTGCAGGTGGTGTTCGAGGACGGCAGGGTCCTCCCGTGGTGGTCGACGCACGAGCGCACCGCCGAGGAGATCCGGCGCATCTCGCCGACCGACGCGGACGCGTTCGGTCGCGTCACCGATCGGCTGCACGAGCTCGCCCGCTCCCTGCAGCCCTTCTTCCTGGAGGAAGCGCCGAACCTGTACGCGCGCGGCTGGAGCAAGGTGCGCGAGGGCCGACGACTGTTCCGACGGTTCCGCCACCTGCGGGGCGACCAACTCTCGGATCTCGTCCGCTTCGCCACCGGCTCGCTCGGCGCGTTCGTCGAGCGCCATTTCGAGTCCGACGAGGTACGCCGCCTCTACCTCGCGAACAACGTCTACGGGATGCATGCCCCGCCGTACCGTCCGGGAACGGCGATCGGCCTGCTGTTCCACATGCTGTCCGGCGGCGAGCACCATATCCAGGGGTTCAACGGTCACGTGATCGGCGGGATGGGCGCGATCACCCAGGCGATGGCGGGGGCGGTCCGGGACGCGGGGGCGGAGATCCGCACCTCCGCGACGGTGGCGCGCATCGAGGTCCGCGACGGGAGAGCGACGGGCGTTTCGCTGGAAGACGGGACCGAGATCGCCGCCCGGGTGGTGGTCTCGAACGCGGACCCCAAGCGCACGTTCCTCGGCCTCGTGGAGAAGACCGATCTCCCGGCGGAGTTCCGTGCCGACGTGGAGGCGATCGCGATGGCCGGCCCGTGCGCGAAGGTGAACCTCGTCCTGGACGAGGAACCTCGCTGGAACGGCATGCCCGAAGACGCGGACGCGAACCGGCGGTCGCTCGCCACGCTCGTGCCAACGCTCGAGGGGGCCCAGCGGATGTACGACCGGCACCGGTGGGGCGAGATCCCCGACGAGCTGTGGGTCGACTGCGTCACGGCATCGAACGTCGACGACACGCTCGCGCCCCCGGGGACGCACGTGATGACGGCGTTCGTGCAGTACGTGCCCTACGAGCTCCGAACGGGCACCTGGGACGAACGGCGGGACGAGCTGGGGCGCAAGGTCGTCGACACGATCTCGCGCTACTCGGACAACGCGGCGTCGTCGATCCGGGCGATGCAGGTCCTGACGCCGCTCGACCTGGAGCGTACCTACGGGCTCACCGAGGGCAACATCTTCCACGGCGACCTGAACGTCGAGCAGCTGTTCTTCATGCGCCCACTGCCCGCGTGGTCACGGTACCGGACCCCGATCGACGGGATGTACCTGTGCGGTGCCGGCACCCACCCGGGCGGCGGGGTGACCGGCGCGCCGGGCTACGTGGCCTCGCGCGCGGTCCTCAGGGACCTGGGGCGGCGGCGTCCGTGACCCTCGAGGTCCCCTGCCCCCACTGCGGGCCGCGCCCGTACACGGAGTTCACGTTCGGCGGAGAGGACCGCCCGCACGGCTCCCTCGACGCCGAGGCCGACTTCGCGCGGGTCTTCCTCCCGGACAACACCGAGGGGCCGCAGCGTGAGCGCTGGTTCCATGCGCTCGGCTGCCGGACGTGGTTCACCGTCTCGCGCGACCGCCGGACGAACCGGATCGGATGACGCCGGGCCGGCTGCGGTTCGAGGGGCGTGAGATCCCGGTCCTGGAGGACGACACCGTGGCGTCGGCCCTGTTCCGGGCCGGCCTGCGGACGTTCTCGCGCTCGCTGAAGTCGCACCGCCGCCGGGGTGTGTACTGCGGGACCGGCGACTGCCCCAACTGCATGGTCACGGTGGACGGCGTGCCGGGCGTGCGGTCCTGCATCACCCCGGCCGCGAGTGGCATGCGCGTCGAACGCGGCCGCGGCTGGCCCTCCGCCGACCACGACGTGCTGCACGTGACCGATCTGATGCACCCGCTGATGCCGGTCGGCTTCTACATGAAGACCTTCATCCGGCCGCGGTTCGCCTGGCCGATGGCCGAACGCCTGATCCGTCGGTCGACCGGCGCCGGGCGCTTGCCGGTCGACCCGCCCGTCACGCGGACGGTGTCGCGGCGCGTCCGGTG
>JBAVEY010000322.1:0-4298 GCA_049587975.1 Actinomycetota bacterium
CTCCTGATTTCGTTCGGGCCGCTTCTGCAGACCTTGCTCGCGCGCTGACAGGACGTCAGGCGTTGCCGAGGGCGTAACCCGAAGTGTGACCCAAAGTGTGACCCGTCGAGGTGCCGCCAACTCGGGAAACCGCCTCTGACCTGCGTAGTCCCAACGGGGTTCGAACCCGTGTCTCCACCTTGAGAGAGTGGTCTTGGCCGAGTCTGTGACCAGCGCCGGAGGCCGAAAAGGTGCGCTGACCTGCCGATTGAGTCTCCTGTCGTATCCGGTCGCTACCCCTCAGTTTCCGACGTCATGCGGGATAGTTACGGGATCAACCGCGTGCTGAAGACTGTCACCACCTTGCACCAGGCACCATCGCCATTTGGACGTCGGATCGACCCGAGTTGATTTGGGCGCCCCGTGGTCCGAAGGCCAGTGGCAACGCCTATCCCTCGGTCGGCGCGCGGATCGCGTGTGAGAGGGATGGTTGCAGGTCGCGCTGAGCGGGCGCTCGGCGTCGGTCGCCGTCTCCAATACGGCCGAGTCCGTCCCCGCGACGCCCTCGCCGATCGACTCTCGAGAGCACGTGCTCGTTGGCGAGCCGATCGACGTCACCACGCTAACGGGTCGGATCGTCTTGTCCACGGAAGACGACATCTACACGGCGAACGCCGACGGCACTGCGTTGGTCAGGGTCACCCGGCGAGATGGTCCCGAGTTCGACCCAGCGTGGTCGCCGGACGGTGGTCGGATCGTCTACCGCGACTCTCGCCGCGGCATCAACCACGATGACGAGATCTTCGTCATGAACGCCGATGGCACGAACCCGCGGAACCTGACGAAGGACCCTGGGAACGATTGGGGGCCGGACTGGTCTCCGGACGGTCGGACCATCGTGTTCAACTCGGACCGCGATGGGCTGCCGATGGGTGGGTTCCTCGTCAGCACCGACGGGGCGCACCTACGCCGGATCCCGACGGACGCCTACGTCGAGTACCCGGCGTGGTCGCCGGATGGCACGCGGATCGCGTTCATGGGAGGGGAGAGCCCGGCCGAGTACGACATCTGGGTCGTCAACGTCGATGGAACGAATCTCGTCCAGATCACGGACTCGCCCGGCCCAGACGGGTGGCCGGCCTGGTCGCCCGACGGCAGCCGAATTGCGTTCACGTCCGTGCGAGACGATTGCTCGACATCTGACGCCCCCGACTGCCGCAGCACTGGGGACATCGGCCCGCATCACGACGTGTGGGTCGTCAACGCCGACGGAACGGGACTGGCTCGGGTGACCTCGGAGTTCGGCCAGTTCGTGACGTGGTCGCCCGACGGGGGCGGTACCTGCTCGTCTCCGGCTACGACCTGTACGTCATCCGCCCCGACGGCACCGGTCGAGCGTCGCTCGACATCGAGGGTCTGTCCGGTGGTCTGTTCCCGGATTGGATCTCGTAGGGAGCAGCGGCAAGGTCTCGCAAGAATCGAGATCTCGGGCCAAAGAGATCCTGCGGTACTGGCGTCTGCTCGAGGAGATCATCGCCAAGCACACGGGACAGCCGTTCGACAAGGTCTCGGAGGACAACCGACCGCGACTTCATCCTGACGGCCGAGGCGGCGGTCGCGTACGGCGTTGTCCATGAGGTCATCGCGAGCCGTACGCGGCCGGAGCTGGCGACGGCGGCCTACCGGTAGACCAACACCTCGGATTGCGAGAGAGCCCGGCGCGAACGCCGGGCTCTTTCGTGCGTCCCCGCGGTCAGGGGGCGAGTCGAACGTTCGCCGCCTGCGGGCCCTTTTGCCCCTGCGTGACGTCGTACTCGACCTTTTGGTTCTCCTCGAGGTTCCGGTATCCCTCACCCGAGATCGCGCTGAAGTGAACGAACACGTCCGCGCTGCCGTCCTCGGGGGTGATGAAGCCGAAGCCCTTCTCCGAGCTGAACCATTTCACGGTCCCAGTTGCCACGACGATCCCTCCTTCCCTTCGCCATCCGGGCCTTGGAGCTGCCCTTCGGGCGCCGGCGTGACGGCCGGCGGTGAGGGAACTGCTCGTAGCGAACCGCGATCGGTGCCCTCGGCCCGGGACGCTACCACGTTCGTCGTTTCGGCTGGCGGGTTCAGGCGCCGTGGCGCGCGGCCGACCGCGTGACGAACGTCGGTCGTGCGTGCACCCAGCAGGCACTCTCGTTGTTGTATCGCGACAGCACCGTCGTGCATGCCGGCTCGTCGCACATTCTCACGGCAGACGCCTTGGACGCGGTGCTGGGGAGGTCTCGCATCGGCGGTCGGAACGCCGTCCGCTCCCTGTGTCCACCGATCCTCGACATCCCGGCCTCCTCGCATCCGAGCTTCTATCCCGAAGCGAGGCGGACGGCCAAGGCCGTTCAGATCGCGACGTGATCTCCGGCGGCGCTGGAGCCGTGAGCGTAGCAGGGGTTGCGTCCGCGCGTGCGGCCCGGCGGCTACCGTCCGAGGTGATTCCGATAGCGTTCGAGGACTGGCGGGGTTGGGCAGCACCAGACGCACGGGCCATGAAACCGAGCACTACCGGGTCATAGATCGCGAGGAGGAGGCGCCCACGCTTGGCCGCTCAGTTGAGGAAAACCCAGGCCTGGATCTCGACGTCAGTGTGGGGTGGGGCTCCAAGGACCGACGGCGTCGACGCGCCGGTACACGACATCGCCACGGCGAGCACGACAACCGCCGGCGAGGTCCACCGGCGCTCCTGGACCTGCATCCCAACCTCCTGGAGCCGACGACGAACATTCGCCGGTGGTCGCGATGTGGTTCCTGGCAATCGGCTGTGTTTGGTGGAGTGGTGCGAGACCGTGTGCGAGTCCAAGACTCGGCTCGGTCGTGACGGCGCTGGCAGGTAGCATCCTCGGGCATTGCGATCCTTCATCTACTTCGTGCTCGTCCGCGCGATCGGAGTGTTCACCGGCCGGGGGAGCATGTCCCAGCTCCAGCTCGAGAACGCCGTCCTCCGCCACCGGGTGAAGGTCCTCCGCCGGACCGTCCGGCGCCCGGAGTGCAGGACCGCGATCGGGCGTTCCTCGCGGCGGCGAGCAGGGCGCTCTCCCGGGACCGGTGGGCCTCGTTCATGGTCACGCCCCAGACGCTCCTCCGGTGGCACCGCCAGCTCGTGAGGCGGAAGTGGACCTACCCGCGGCATGGGCCCGGGCGCCCCCCTCTCGATCCCGAGATCGTCGGTCTCATTACGCGTCTCGGCAGCCAGAACCCCACGTGGGGATGCGTGCGGATCCAGGGCGAGCTCCGCAAGCTCGGGATCCGGGTCGGAGCGAGCACGATTCGGCGGATCCACCTCGATGGATCCGTTTCCGGAGCCAAGCCTCCCGACCTGCCGAGTCCCCGGCCGGATGGCGCGTCCGCTGACATTCGATAGACGCGCGCCGCCGACTGCGACTTGGTCCTCGCGGCGTCGATGCTCGCTCGATGCCGACCCTCTCCGTGCCCCGCATGACCTCGAGCGATGATCAGAGCCCCGCAACCGGGATCGCTGCGGGGCTCTCGGCTTGGAGCCGGCCCTTGCCCTGGACCGGAGGGGATCGGTCATCCCGTCTCCGACACCACGACACCAGCTCGAGACGGCGTCGGAGCTCGAGCGACTCCACGCTCTCCGCGACTCCGTGATGGGCCTTCGCAGCGAGCCGGAACGCCTGAACCGTCGCTCCCAGGCCCCGCCGCCGGAGGTCCCGGGGAGTTAGGGCCCAGGATGGCGAGGTGGCCGTGGAGGAGGCTCGGCGGGTGATCGACGAGTCCTAGGAGGCTTCCGGCGGCGACCTCGCCGCGTGGCTCTGAGTGCAAAGGATCTACCGCATGTTCGAGCGCGGGGTATGGCGGGTGACCGTTCGCCTTCGGATCCAGGAGCTCGCTAATTGGTCGCGTGCCGCTCAGGTCTTCTCCGATGCCCGGACGATTCGGGCGGTGCCACGTGTCGGTTTAATCAGGGTCTGGTGTCCGTCTGCCCACTGGACCCGATAGCTGACGCTCACCTCGCCCTGGATGACTTCTAGAACTTCGCCCTCGCGAGGCAGGGAGCCGACCTGAGGTGAGTCGATGACGATGAAATCGCCTGGGGCTGGCATGGTCGGCCTGGATGCGCGACCGACCGGTATCGCGTTGCGGCCGGGCGGCGTTGCGACCCGACGCGCAGGTGTCATTTCGGGCTGAGACGCAACTCGAGTCGAGCCACGAGGAGTGGCCCTCTTCGCCGTGGCCCTCTTCGCCGTGGCCCTCTTCGCCGTGGCCCTCTTCGCCGTGGCCCTCTTCGCCGTGGCCCTCTTCGCCGTGGCCCTCTTCGCCGT
>JBAVEY010000323.1:0-4794 GCA_049587975.1 Actinomycetota bacterium
GGCCACCTCGAAGGCCTCGGCCAGGCGCTCGGGGGCCTCGTCCGGGGTGGACGGCTGCGGCGCGACCTCGCCGCCGTCCGGGGTGGACGGCTGCGGCGCGACCTCGTCGCCGTCCGGCGTGGCGGACGGCTGCGGGGCAGCTTCGTCCGAGGGGTCGATCGGGGGTCCGTTCATCGGGTGTGTGCCTTAGCTCGTGAAGACGTTGAGGACCAGTTTCGAGAAGACCACGTCGAGACCGAACACGTACGACGTGAGCACGATGACCGTGACGAGCACGACGATCGTGTACGTCGTGAGTTCCTGACGGGTGGGCCAGATCACCTTCTTCAGCTCCTGACGGACCTCCTTCAGGAACTGACGGGCGCTCGTCCGTTGCTTCTTCTGTTGGAGCTGCGCCCGGCGCGTGGCGGCTGCGGCCTGGGCACGCTCGACCTGGGTGCCCTGGCGGCGCTGCGCCCGCTTCATCTGTCTGTTCATCGTGCTCCCTTGCAGGGGCGGAGGGACTCGAACCCCCAACCGCCGGTTTTGGAGACCGGTGCTCTACCAGGTTGAGCTACGCCCCTCCGCGGAACCGGTCCTGCCGGAAGGCGGGGACTCGGCTGCCAAGTATAGGGCGGGCCCGAACGGGCGGCAAAGGAGGACGCGTCCGAGCGCGTGCCGCGCTCCGTGGTGTTTCCAGCACGTCCCCACGCCCGAGCCGATCGCGGTCCGCCCGGCCCCAAGGCGTGCTCGATCCGGATGCCAGATGTGCGTGATGTTGCATCCCGCCTCTCCTACACTCTTGCGGACGCGCCGCGCCGGCCCCGGAATGCGAGCGCCCACATGCAACATCGGGACCCTTCCTCCTCGTCCGGCGACCGGGCGAAGCGGCGCGGCCTCTTCGGAGGCCGCGCCGAACCCACCGCCCCGCCGCCCCTGACCACAGGACTCACCCCTTCGGCGGCCGAGCGGGCCGAGCTGGTGCTCGGCGCGTACCAGGAGATGATCCAGGAGCAACTGGACGAGGGTCTCCGCGCGATCGCCCATAGCGCGAACTCGCTGATGCACGAGATCGCGGGCGAGGTGTGGCGGAGCGCCGGCGGCGACAAGGAGGCCGTGGCCTCGACGATCTTGCAGGAGCTCTCCCGCGACCAGGCGATCCGAGCCCTGATCGCCCACTCGGACGAGCGCTTCCAGGCCCTCGCCGCCCGGACGGGTCGGCTCGAGGACACTATGAACATGCTCGCCGAGACCGTTCGCGGCGCCCGCGAGCAGATCTCACGGAGCGCCGACGCCCTGGCGGACTCCGGCGGAGGTTCGCCCCTCGGCGTCGGCCAGTTCCGCGCGCAGCTCGACGAGGTCAGCCGGCAGGTGGCGGGGGCGTTCCAGACGCTCGCCGATCGGGACCAGGAGATCGTCGACACGCTCCAGGTCCGGATCCGCGAGCACGGCGAACTCATCAGCCAGGAGACCGCCCGGATCTCGCAGGCGATGGAGGCGTACGTCCAACAGGGCGTCGAGGCGATGGGGCGGCTGGCCGGAAGCGCGGATTCCAGCATGCAGGCGATGTCGGCCCACGACGAGGAGAACGAAGAGCGGGTCCTGCGATCGGTCGACGAGCGTCTGTCGGAGCTCGCCGAGCAGCTGCAGCTCCTCTACGACCGCACAGGGATCGCGATGACCTCGCTCCACGAATCGGTCAGCTTCCTCGGCGACCGGGTGGGGGTCGAGGCGCGCGAGCGGCTCGAGGAGATGAGCCACGCGTTCGAGACACGGGTCATCGGGCTCGCGAACCTCGTTCGATCGGACTCCGAAGCCCTTCGGAAGGAGATGGTCCGCACCGCCGAGGCGCACGACGAGAGCATCGCCAGGATGCTGGACGAGCGGCTGACCCTCGTCACCGACACGATGGCCGAGTCGGTCGCGCGGACGATCCAGACCAAGCTCGACGAATCCATGACGACGCTCTCCGAACGGACCGACGAACAGACCCGGCTGATCGAGGCTCGGACCGCGGAGCAGACGCAACTGATCGACGCTCGAACAGGGGAGCAGATCCAGCTGATCGACGCTCGGACCGGGGAGACCGTGTCCGCGATCGACCGGAACCTGATCCGGATGGTGGACGCGCTGGAGGAGCACTTCGAGCGTCTGGGCACCGGCGTGAGCGAGCGGGCCGCCACGGCCGCGGAGCTCGCGATCGGAGCGCGGTTCGACGACGTGCTCGCCCGTCTCCACGAGGCGGCGTCGGTGATCGAGCGCGAGGGCACGCAGACCCGAGGCGCCATCGACGCCACGCGGAGCCACATGGACGAGACGCGGAGCGCGCTCGATACGCGCTTCGTGGCCCTGGCGAAGCTCGTGCGGTCGGACAGCGAGACGCTCGCGGGGCAGATCGTCACCGACCAGGACGTCACGAAGCAGGCGCTCCGCGCCGTGAAGGAGCTCCAGGCGAGCCTCCCCGCCGAGGTCATCCAGATGGTCGAGCAGCGGTTCGGCTCCCTGGCCGAGTCGATCGAACGATCGAACGAGATGCTCGCCGCGCGGATCGATCGGATGGCCGACACGATCGGGCAGCGGCAGAACGACGACATCCAGGTCGTCATCGATCGGATGGGCGATGCGATGCATGCGCTCGCGAGCCTCGGCAAGAGCGGCGCTCCCTCAGACTCCGAACCGCGCATCGAGATCGACTGAAGACCGGATCAGTCCAGGCGAACCTCGGCCTCGCTCCTGCGGATCGGCCACTCGTCCGCACCGTCCCGCTCGACCCGGACCCACACGTCGAGCACGGCCGTCCGGGCATCCGGGTCCATCGACCGCACTCGGCCACCGCATTCGATCGACTCGTCGACGAACACCGGTGTTCGGAAGTGCACGTGCATCGCGAGCAGCGCCGCCGGGTCACCCAGCCAGTCCGCGAGCCAGGATGCCAGCGTGCCCATCGTGTACATGCCGTGGGCGACGACGCGCGGGAAGCCGGCGGCGCGCGCGACCTCGTCGTCTTGGTGGAGCGGGTTCTGATCGCCGGACGCGTCGGCGTACGCCTTGACGTCCTCTCGCGTGACCCGCCGCGTACGCGCTGGAAGCTCCTGGCCCACCGCGAGATCGACGAACCGGACGCTCACTCTTCGCCTCGGACGATGAGCGTGCATCGTCCCGAGGCGACGAGGTCCCCCGCGTCGCCCCGGATCTCGGTCCGCAGGGTGAGGAATCCCATCGCGCCCTTGCCGCGGATGGTCTCGATGACCGCCTCGGCCGTGAGGCTCTCGCCGACCCGTGCGGCGCGCGACCATCCGTACTCCTGCTCCCCGTGCAGAACCCGTGACAGGTCGATGCCCAGCTCGGGATCGGAGACCACGTTGCGCAACCCGGCCTCGATCTCGGGCACCGTCACGATGGTGGGCGGGACACCCGGACCGCGCTGGCCGACCGCGCCGGCGAACGCGCGGACGCGCGCCTCCTCGAGCGTGAACCGCACGGCGGGGTAGACCTTCCCCTCGAGATCGCGATTCAGCGCCACGACCGACCCAGACGTTCGACCGACACGGGTGTGGGGCGCACGGCCGTCTCCCGGCCGGCCGATTCACATGGGCACCGCACGCTGCGAACGTACCCACCGTGCGGGGGCGCAGCAACTCGGCCGCGTTGCGGGAGAACGATTCGCCGCGCTTGCGTGACTCGGGACACGAAGGGACCTACCATCGACAAGCCCATGGCCGGTAACGGGAACGGATCCGGGACCGGGAACGGGAAGGCCAACGGGGCTGCCCGCAAACCCATCACGGTCCTCATCGTCGACGACGAGCGTACGTTCGGCGAGGCACTGGAGGTCGCCCTCGATCGCGAGAAGGACCTGCGGGTCATCCACGTGGCGACGGACGGACTCGAGGCCGTCGCCTCGGCGACCGAGTTCCAGCCCGACGTGGTCCTGATGGACGTCTCGATGCCCGGGATGAACGGGCTCGAGGCGACCAGACGCATCAAGCAATGCGATCCGGATGCCGCGGTGATCATCTTGTCCGGACACGATGACGAGTACATGCTCGCGCGTGCGGTTCAGGCAGGGGCGGCGGGGCTGCTCCGGAAGACCCAGGCCGTCGGCGACGTCGCGTCGACGGTTCGGCGCGCGCATCGAGGCGAAGCGATCCACGACGAGGGCGAGGTCGAGCGGGCTCAGCGACGACTCCGTCACCGACGTGACATGGACGGGGACGTTCGGGGACGTCTGGAGCGGCTCACGCCCCGCGAGCTCCAGATCCTCGAGGCCATGGCGGCGGGTCGCCAGCCGGAGGAGATCGCCGCGCAGCTGGGGATGAGTCCGAACACGCTCCGCACCCACACGCAGAACGTGCTCACCAAGCTCCGGGTGCATTCCAAGATGGAAGCACTGGTCCTTGCGATCCGGCACGGCAAGGTCGCGACGGTCGACCTCACCGAGAACGTCTGACGCGGACCGCTCCGCGGCGCGCGCCGCGTTGCCTAGCGGGTCTCGCGATGCAGCGTGTGCCGACGCTCCCAGCGGCAGTACTTCCTGAGCTCGATCCGATCGCGGTCGTTCAGCCGGTTCTTCACCGTCACGTAGTTCCGCCGCTTGCACTCGGTGCAGGCGAGGGTGATCGTCGGTCGGTTGTCGCCCTTGGCCATGGTTCCCTGTTCTCTCCGGCCCGTCTGTGAGCCTGGTCTCGGCTACTTGATGATCTTGGTGACGCGTCCGGCGCCCACGGTCCGGCCGCCCTCGCGGATCGCGAAGCGCAGGCCCTCCTCCATGGCGATCGGGGCACCGAGGCTCACGGTCATCTCGATGTTGTCGCC
>JBAVEY010000324.1:0-14259 GCA_049587975.1 Actinomycetota bacterium
GAGCAGGGTCAGCACCGCGATCCCCGCTCGGGCGTTCGGGCCGTCGACCACGCCGCCGATGAACGGCGCGAGCAGGGCGCCGGCGACGAGCCCGATGAGCAGCCCGCCGAACCCGAAGGCCTGTAGCGTGAAGCCGCGGCGGTAGCCGGCGACGCCGGAGAGCGCAACCAGCACGAGCAGGAGCAGGTCGAGGGCGTTCACGCAGGCGTATCGTCCCACGGTGCGTGGGTGGTCCCCGGCCGGGACGGCGCCGCTACACTGCAACGAACGTGGTCACGATCGCGCACATCTCCGATCCACACGTCGGCTCCCCCTACTTCGTCCCGAACCTGATGAACCGGGTGATCGTCGAGCTGAACGAGCTCGAGCCCGACGTCGTGATCTGCAGCGGCGATCTGACCAACGAGGGGTACCGGCAGGAGTACAAGAACTGGGTCGCGTACGCCGAGCGGGTCCGAGCCCCGATGTTCACGGTGCCGGGCAACCATGACGCTCGCAACGTCGGGTACCTGCACTTCGAGGAGCTGGTCGGGCCCCGGCACTGGAGCGCGGACGTTCGGGGCGTCCGCCTGGTCGGGGTGGACTCGAGCGAGCCCGACATCAACGAGGGACAGGTGGGACGCGAACGGTACACGTGGATCCGCGAGGGGTTCGACGTCCCCGCCGATCTCAAGGTGTTCGTCCTGCACCACCACCTGCTCCCGATCCCGGGGACCGGCCGCGAACGGAGCACCGTGATGGACGCGGGGGACCTGCTGGAGGAGCTGATCCAGGCGGGGGTCAACATCGTGCTCTCGGGGCACAAGCACGTCCCGTACGTGTGGCGGCTCGAGGACCTGTACGTCGCGAACGCCGGCACCGTCGCCTCGCTGCGCCTCCGCGGGTACACCAAGCCCTGCTACAACGTGCTCGAGTTCGAGGGGGATGAGGTGAAGATCACCCGCAAGTACCCGTTCGGGGGCGGGAGCGTGATCGCGCACTTCCGTCTGTCGACGGGCGAGCAGTACCATCGCGAGCTCGAGCCGCCGGTGCAGCAGCGTCGCCTCCCCGCCGCTCATCAGGGAGACTCCTAGCCCCGACCAGCACCCTCCCGAAGGAGCCCATCGCATGAAGGTCGTCGTCCTCGTGGACGGTGAGCACTATCCGTCGGTCACAAGGTGGGCGATCGACGAGCTTCGGACGCGCGGGCTCGAACCGGTCGCCACGCTCTTCGTCGGCGGCGGCGAGAAGCTCGACGTCTCGCGCGGGCTCGATCTCGGCATCCCCGAGCGACGGTCCCCGGCATCGGAGGCAAGCGTGGCCTCGGCGCTCGGCCAGACGATCGACGAGCTCGCTCCCCACGCGATCTACGACCTGTCGGACGAGCCGGTCCTCGGGTACCGCGAACGGATGGAGGTCGCCGCGGTCGCACTCGCTAGGGGCGTGCCGTACCTCGGCCCCGACTTCCGGCTCGACCCGCCCGTGGTCGAGCCGCCGCTGCCCGTCGCGACGGTCGCGGTCATCGGGACCGGGAAGCGGGCCGGAAAGACCGCCGTCTCGGGCGAGGCCGCGCGCGTGGCCCTCGCGCACGGGTTCGAGCCGGTGGTGGTGGCGATGGGCCGAGGTGGTCCGCCCGAGCCCGAGGTCGCCGAGGCAGGAACCGTGACCGTCGAGGCGCTGCTCGAGCTCGTGCGCCGCGGGCGCCACGCCGCATCCGACTACCTCGAGATCGCGGCGACGAGCGGGGTCACGACGGTCGGGGCGCGTCGCGCCGGCGGTGGGCTCGCCGGGCGACCGGCGGTCACGAACGTGCGAGCGGCCGCGGAGACCGCCGTGGGGCTGGGTGCGAGGACCCTGATCGTCGACGGGAGCGGGGCGTCGGTTCCGCCGTTCCCCTGGGACGCTGGGGTCCTGGTCGTTCCCTCGACCGCACCGCCCGAGTACCTGGGGGGCTACCTGGGGCCGTACCGGCTGTTGCTATCGGACCTTGTCGTTGTTACCATGGCGCGCAGCCCAGCCGGGCTGCAGAACATCCCCACCCTCAGGTCCCACGTCGAACGGCTGAACGCTGATGCCCGGCTCATCGTGACGGACTTCGAACCACAGCCACTCGGCGATGTGCGGGGGAGGGACGTGTTCTTCACCACGACGGCGCCGGGGGCGGTGGCCGCGAGACAAGCGGAAACCCTCGAGCGGACCCACGGATGCCGCGTGGTCGGGTGGAGCGCGAGACTGGCCGATCGGGCCGGTCTGGCGCAGGACCTGGACGGGGCGGAGGCCTACGAGGTGCTCCTTTCGGAGCTCAAGGCCGCGGCGGTCGACGTTGCGTGCGACCGAGCGATGTCTCGCGGCGCCGAGGTGGTCTTCGTGGACAACCGCGCCGTCGCGTTGGAGGGCGACACGGACCTTCCGACCGCGTTGAGGGAGACGATCGACCTCGCCGGAGAGCGTAGCGCCCGAAGAAACGAACAGAGATGACGAGCGATCCCAAGAACCCTCAGATCCTGATCTCAGATCGGGATTCGGGCCTGCCGTACTCCAAGGGCCTGATGGCCTCGCAGGTCATGGTGACGGGGCTGTCGCCCGTCCGGGCCTATCAGGTGGCCGAGGCGATCGAAGACCGGCTTCGCGAACTCGGTGTGCCGTCCATCTCGAGCGTGCAGCTCGGCGAACTCGCGCTCGGCGTCCTGCAGGACCTGGCCGGCGAGCGGTACGCGCGGAACTTCGAGCGCTGGCGCGAGATCGAGGCGCTGAAGGTGCCGCTGGTCGTGCTGATCGGTGGGGCGACGGGGGTCGGCAAGTCGACGCTCGCGACGCAGCTCGCGACGCGCCTCGGCATCGTCCGTGTGGTCGCCACCGACGCGATCCGAGAGGTGATGCGTGCGCTGTTCTCCCACGAGCTCATGCCCACGTTGCACGCGTCGTCGTTCGAGGCCGGCTCGGTGTTGCGGGAGCCACCCTCGAAGGACGAGGTCGTGGTCGGGTTCCGAGAGCAGACCGCGGCGGTGGCGGTGGGCATCCAGGCACTCGTCGAGCGCGCCGCGATGGAGGGGTCGCACCTGATCATCGAGGGCGCGCACGTGGTCCCCGGCTTCCTCGAGCTGGAGCCTTGGCGGGAGCGGATCTTGGCGGTGCCTCTGGTCGTGACGATCGAGGAGGCAGAGCTGCACCGGAGCCATTTCGCCGCACGGGCCTCCGAGCACACGGGGCGGCCCGCGCAGCGATACCTCGACCGGTTCGACGACATCCGGCGCGTCCAGCGGTACGTCAAGAGCCAGGCCCTGTCGCACAGCGTCCCGGTGATCGCGAACTACAGCTTCGATCGCGCCCTGGCCGCCATCATCGATCTGGTCATGGAGCGAGCCACTGAACGAACGTCGCCGGCCGGCGTAACGGGCGACCGAGGGAGCGTGCGCGACCGCACGAGTGGCTTCCCCCCCGCCCCGGTATCCGCGGCCGAAGGAGGAAGACCGTGAAGCTGTTCCTGGATACCGCCAACATCGAGGAGATCCGCGAGATCAACCGGTGGGGCGTCCTTGGCGGGGTGACCACCAACCCGTCGCTCGTGGCCAAGGAGGCCGACGATCCCCAGCGGGTCTGGAAGGAGATCCTCGCCGAGGTCGAGGGCCCGATCTCGCTCGAGACGACCGAGCTCGAGGCCGAACCGATGTACCAGCAGGGTCTGGATCTCGCGCAGATGGCGCCGAACGCCGTCGTCAAGGTCCCGATGACGCCCGACGGTCTGACCGCGGGCAAGCGTCTGGTCGGCGACGGGGTCAAGATCAACGTCACGCTCGTGTTCTCGCCGGCACAGGCCATCCTCGCCGCCGAGATCGGCGCGTTCATCGTGTCGCCGTTCCTCGGCCGCCTGGACGACGTCGCGTCTGATGGGATGGAGGCGCTGCGGAAGATCTGCGACATCTACGAGATCCAGGGGTACGACACGCAGGTGCTCGCCGCCTCGCTGCGTCACCCGATGCACATCGTCGAATCGGCGCTCGCGGGCGCCGATATCGCGACGATGCCGTTCGCGGTGTTCAAGCAGTTGGTGAAGCACCCGCTCACCGACGCAGGATTGGAGAAGTTCCTCGGGGACTGGAAGGCCCTCAAGCAGGAACTCGAGAAAGGAGCATGAGTGGCCACCACCGATAAGAGTGCCCTGGAAGGCAAGGTCGCCGCGGAGCTGCACCAGATCGCAGCCGACCTCGGGATCGAGGGGCACAAGGGTTTGAAGAAGGCCGACCTGGTCGACAGGATCGTCGCGCACACCAACGGCGAGGGGTCGAACGCTTCGACGGTCTCGCCCGCGGCGCCCGACGCCTCCGAGGGGTCGGCTACGGCGCCGGGCGCGACGAGCGGCCCGGCCTACACCGACATGCGGGAGACCTCCGGCAACGGCGACACGCGCCAGCGCCAACCCCAGGATCAGCGGGACGAGCGTCAACGCGACGATGGTCGGGAGGGGGCCCGTCCGCAGGGCCGTCCGGACGGCGGGCAGCGCGATCGCGAGGGCGGCCCGCGCCGGCGTCCGTCGCGCGAAGAGCGCCGACGCCAGCGCGAGGAGCGCAGGCAGCGCGAGATCGAGATGCGCGAGGAAGAGCTCGCGACGGCGCCGGCGGCGACCGGTCTGCTCGACGTCTTGCCCGAGGGCTACGGGTTCCTCCGGACCTCCGGCTACCTGCCGGGACCGCAGGACATCTACGTGTCCCTGTCACAGGTCCGGCGGTTCATGCTGCGCAAGGGAGACACCGTCACCGGCAAGGTGCGGCAGCCGAAGGACAACGAGAAGTACTTCGCGTTGCTGCAGATCGATTCCGTGAACGGTATGGATCCGGAGGAGGCGAAGCAGCGTCCCATCTTCGACAAGCTGACGCCGCTGTTCCCCAACGACCGGTTCCACTTGGAGACGGGACCGACCGACGTGACGGGGCGGATCATGGACATGGTCGCGCCGATCGGAAAGGGGCAGCGGGGCATGGTCGTCTCGCCGCCGAAGGCCGGGAAGACGACCGTGTTGAAGAACATCGCCAACGGGATCATCCAGTCGAGCCCCGACACGCACCTGATGGTCCTGCTCGTGGACGAGCGGCCCGAGGAGGTCACGGACTGGCAGCGGACCGTCCAGCCCGCCGAGGTCGTCTACTCGACGTTCGACAAGCCGCCGGACCAGCACATCCAGGTGACCGAGCTGGTCCTGGAGCGGGCCAAGCGCCTGGCCGAGATGGGTCAGGACGTCGCGATCATCCTCGACTCGATCACCCGGCTCGCGCGCGCCTACAACCTTGCCGCGCCGGCCTCGGGCAAGATCTTGTCGGGCGGCATCGACTCCACGGCCCTGTACCCGCCCAGGCGGTTCTTCGGGGCCGCGAGGAACATCGAGGAGGGTGGGAGCGTTACCATCATCGCGAGCGCCCTCGTCGAGACGGGATCGCGGATGGACGAGGGGATCTTCGAGGAGTTCAAGGGTACGGGCAACATGGAGCTCCGGCTCGATCGCCAGCTCGCCGAGAAGCGACTGTTCCCCGCGATCAATGTCGAGGCCAGCAGCACGCGTAAGGAGGAGCTGCTCATGCCGACCGAGGAGCTCGCGCTCGTGTGGCGGCTGCGTCGCGTGCTGCACGCCCTCGAGCCTGGAGCCGCGCTCGAGCTGCTCACCGACAAGATCCGGGCGACCAAGTCCAACGAGCAGTTCCTCAGGGAGATCGCGAAGGCCCCGGCCTCGTAAGCTGGGTGACCGAACGCCGGAGCCGTCCGAAGGAGAGCGTGCCCGACATGAAACCCGACATCCACCCCGAGTACGTGGTCGCGACCGTGCACTGTTCCTGCGGGAACACGTTCACGACCCGAAGCACGAGGTCCGAGCTGCGCGTGGAGATCTGCTCGAACTGCCACCCGTTCTACACGGGCAAGCAGAAGCTGGTCGACACGGGCGGGCGGGTCGAGCGGTTCCAGCGCCGGTACGCGAAGCAGCAGGCGGAGCAGGCGGCGGCGGCCAAGGCTCGGGAGGCCTCACGGGTCCCGGCCGCTCCCGTCGCCGAACCGCCCGCCGACGAGCCGGCGGTCGGGCCCGAGCGGGGCTGACCCGGCCGGATGGCCGACGAGTCCACGCAGCCGACCCACTTTTACGGCGGGCAGGCGGTCGTCGAGGGCGTCATGATGCGCGGCCGCGAGGTGTGGGCGGTGGCCGTGCGCAAGCCCGCCGGCGACCTGCACCTCGAGTCGCACGACATCGACTCGGTCGCCAAGCGCCACCCCAGCCTCGCCAAGCCCTTCCTGCGCGGCGTGATCGCGCTCGGGCAGGCGCTGGCGATCGGGTTCCGCGCGCTGTCGGTCTCGGCCCGCGAGTCGGTGCCCGAGGACGAGAGGTTGTCGTCGGGACAGATGGGCCTGTCGATGGGGATCGCCGCCGTGATCTTCATCGGCCTGTTCATCGTCCTGCCGGCCGTCGCGTTCCGGTGGGTCGGCCACAGCGTCGATTCGAGCATCCTCGTGAACGCGCTCGAGGGGGTGTTCCGTGTCGCCCTGTTCCTGGGCTACCTGCTGATCATCGGGCGCACCAAGGACATCCGCCGCGTCTTCCAGTACCACGGAGCCGAGCACAAGACGATCGCGGCCTTCGAGCACGACGAGCCGCTCGTCCCCGATCGCGTCGACGGGTTCTCGACGCTCCACGTCCGCTGCGGGACGAACTTCCTGCTCCTGGTGATGGTGATCACGATCTTCGTGTTCGCCTTGTTCGGGAACCCGGGCGTCTGGTGGCGGATCGGGTCTCGGATCGTGGCGATCCCGCTCATCGCCGGGATCGCGTTCGAACTGCTCCGTCTGGGGGCGAGGTTCCCGCGCTCGAAGGTGGTCCACGCCCTGATGGTGCCGGGCCTGTGGCTCCAGAAGATCACCACCAAGCCCCCCGACCGCGGCCAGATCGAGGTCGCGATCGCCTCGTTCAACGAGGTGCTGCGGCGCGAGTCGGAGCTGACGCCCGGCACGTGAGCCGCTGAGCAGGCCGAGAGAGCCTCGCGGCCGGCTTCGTCGCAGGTGCTTGCATCGGGTCCTGACGGGTGTAGCCTCCGGGGCCCACCGAGCGTTCGAGGAGGCTTCCCCATGTCCGCGACGAACCTCGACCTCCCCGTCCTGATCTCCGCCGAGCAGATCCGCCGACGGGAATTCGTCACGATCAGGCGTGGCTACGACCCGGATCAGGTCCGCGCCTACCTCGAGCAACTCGCGGATCAGGTCGAGCTGATGCGTGTGCTCCTGCGCGAGGCCCGGGCCGAGGCCGACACCGCGGCCCGGACGACCGCGCAGCAGCCGCGTCACGATCCGTACGAGCAGCTCGGTGAGCGGGTGGCGAGCGTGATCCGCGAGGCGGATCAGGTGGCCGAGACGATCCGGGGCGAGGCTCATCGCGACGCGGAGCGACTCACGCTGGACGCCCGGGCCGACGCCGACCGGATCCGGACGGACGCGCAGGCCAAGGCCGAGGACGCGCGTGCGCGCGCGGACGCGGCGGTCCGCACGGCACGCGAGGAGGCCGATCGCACGATCGCGGGTCTGGCCACCCGCCGCGACGCCCTCGTGGAGCAACTCGCCTCCATGAAGGAGCGGTTGATCGGCGTAGCCCACGAGCTCGAGGGTGCGATGGACGTGAGGGTCGCGCTGCCGGATATCGCCTCGATCACGGAGCTGCTCGACGAACCCTCCGAGCGCAACGGAACGAACGGCGGCGGGGCGGTTGTCCCGGGCGATGGACCGAGCGTGGGAGTCCAGGCGTCGGACGGGCTCATCGCGTCGGAGCCGATGCCCGTTGCGCCGCGGGATCCGGATGACGCGTCCGGCGGGCCGGGCTCCACGGCCGCCGACCCCTCGAGCGGCCGGGAGCCGTTGGTCGTCGTGGGGGAGGCCGGGGACGACCCCGCCGACGACGGACCGAGCGTCCTGGACCCGGCCTACGAGGAGCTGTGGGAAGGGACGGACGCCATGAGGTTCGATCTCCCCGACATCCCCGCCCTGGATCTCGACTGGGGCGAGGGCGACGACGACGTCCCCTCCGCCTGACGGCCGGACCGACCGCGTGTCGTAGGCGCTCGTCCATGCCTGGATAATCCAGGCATGGACCTGTCGGATCGACTCTCGGAGATCGAGGAGCGCTACGAGCGGCTCCAGGGCGAGATGGCCTCGCCCGACGTGGCGAAGGACCCCGATCGACTGCGCCGGCTGGGCAAGGACCTGTCCGAGCTCGGCCAGATCGTGACGCCCTTCCGCGAGTACCGCAGAGCGATGCAGCAGGCGGAGGAGGCGCGCACCCTCGCCAAGGACGAGCCGGACCCCGAGATGGCGGCGTTCCTCCGCGAGGAGGCCGAGACCGCCGGGCGCCGGGCCGAGGATCTGCGGGGGCGCTTGGAGGCGCTCCTGGTTCCGAAGGACCCGAACGACGGCAAGAACGTCGTCGTCGAGATCCGGGCCGGGGCCGGCGGCGACGAGGCGGCCCTGTGGGCGGGAACGCTGTACGAGATGTACCAGCACGCCGCCGAACGCCAGCGTTGGAAGACGGAGGTGCTCTCGGCGTCGCCCTCGGACCTCGGGGGCTTCAAGGAGGTCGTCCTCGAGGTGAAGGGCAAGGACGCGTACTCGCGCCTCAAGCACGAGTCGGGTGTCCACCGGGTCCAGCGTGTCCCGGTGACCGAGTCTTCCGGTCGCATCCATACGTCGACGGCCACCGTGGCCGTCCTGCCGGAGGCCGAGGATGTCGACGTCCAGATCCGGCCCGAGGACCTGAAGATCGACGTGTTCCGCTCGGCCGGACCGGGCGGGCAGTCCGTGAACACCACCGACTCGGCCGTCCGGATCACGCACAAGCCCACAGGGATCGTGGTCGGGAGCCAGGAGGAGCGATCGCAGCTGCAGAACCGGGAGAAGGCCATGCGCTACCTGCGCGCTCGGCTCCTGCACCAGGCGCAGGAGGAGGCGGCGGCCAAGGAGGCGGCCGCGCGCCGCTCGCAGGTGGGGACCGGGGAGCGTGCCGAGAAGATCCGCACCTACAACTTCCCCGAGAACCGCGTGACCGATCATCGGGTCAAGCTCACGGTCCACCGGCTCCCCGACGTCCTCGCCGGGGATCTCGACGCCTTCGTCGAGGCCCTGCATGCCGCCGAGCGGGCGGAGCAGCTGGCCGGCGACGACGATGGGGCCGGTCCTGCCGAGGAGCGATGACCGTGCATCCCGCCGAGGTCCTCGTCCGCGCGACCGACTACCTGGAGCGGCACGGGGTCGAGAGCCCGAGGGCTACGGCCGAGATCCTGCTGATGCACGTCCTCGGGACCGACCGGGCCGGCCTGTACGCACGAGCCTCCGGGCTGGACCCGCGCGAGGCGCGGATGTTCGGTCGCGCGATCTGCCAACGCTGTACCGGGACGCCGGTGCAGCACCTCACCGGCGAGCAGGCCTTCCGCCGGATCACGATCGACGTTCGGCCCGGGGTGTTCGTCCCCAGACCCGAGACCGAGCTGCTCGTCGAGCACGCGCTCGCCGCGGTGGGGGACCGAGAGGATCCCGTCGTGGTCGACGCCGGCACCGGGACGGGGGCGGTCGCGCTGGCCGTGAAGGACGAGCGTCCCGACGCGACCGTGTTCGCGACCGATCTCTCGATCGAGGCGGTCGAGCTCGCCCGGTCCAACGCCTCCCGCCTCGGCCTCGGGGTGACGGTGCTCGAGGGGGACCTGCTCGAGCCGCTCCCCGACGATCTCCGCGGCTGGGTCGACCTCGTGGTCAGCAACCCCCCCTACGTCCCGGCCGAGGAAGTGGAGGACCTGCCGCCCGAGGTGCGCGCGGATCCACGGCTCGCGCTCGTCGGCGGGGTCGAGGTCACGCGGCGCCTGGCCGGGCAGTCGTCGCGTTGGCTCCGGGACGGCGGCACCCTCGCGGTCGAGATCGATGCCCGGTCGGGCGAGGACGTCGCACGGATGCTCTCGGTGTCGTTCGCCGACGTCCGCATCCAGCGCGACCTCGCCGGCCGTGATCGCGTCGTCCTCGCCCGGGCCCCGTGACGCCCGGATCCGACCCGATCGACCTGGCGGCCCGCGCCGCGCTCGCAGGCATGCTGGTCGTCCTGCCGACCGACACGGTGTACGGGATCGGGACGCGGCCGGACGACACCGCGGCCACGGCGCGGTTGTTCGAGGCGAAGGGCCGTCCCCGAGAGCTCGAGCTTCCGGTGCTCGTGCCCTCCACCGAGGCGGCCCGACGGATCGCGGTCTTCGACGACCGGGCCGAGGCTCTCGCGCTGCGCTTCTGGGCGGGGCCGCTCACGATCGTGCTGCCGCGAAGGGCCGACGCGGGCACGTGGGACCTCGGCGGCGACCCGGCGACGATCGGCGTCCGGATGCCTCACGATCCGCTCGCGCTCGCGGTGCTCGGGCGCACCGGCCCGCTCGCGGTGAGCAGCGCGAACCGTAGCGGAGCGCCGACACCGGCCACGTGCGACGGACTGCAGGCGACGTTCGGCGATGCGGTCGAGGTCTACCTGTGCGCGCCGGAACCCCTCGAGGGTGCCGCCTCGAGCGTGATCGATCTCGCGCACGGGGAACCGCGGGTGCTCCGGTTGGGGTCCGTATCCGAGCTCGCGGTCGCCGAAGCCCTCCGCGACGCCGACTGAGCCCTCAGGATGTCGCTGGGGCCGGGTGTAGACTCCCGGCCCTCATGGCGGAAGTCCTGGTGGTGTGCACGGGGAACGTCTGCCGCTCGCCGATCGCGGAGGGATTCCTGCGGGCAGCGTTCGAGGCGAGGTTCGGAGCGGCCGCCCCGATGGTGGCATCGGCCGGGACGATGGGGTGGACCGGTTCGGGCGCGGACCCCTCGTCGATCCGTGCCGCGGCCGAGCGGGGGGTCGACATCTCGAGCCATCGCGCGCGGGAGCTCTCCGTCGACGACGTGGTGCACTCCGAACTGATCGTCGCGATGGCCCCCGAACACCGTCGCGCCGTCGTCGCGACGGTCGCCGAGGCCTATCCCCGAACGTTCGGCATCAAGGAGCTGGTCCGACTACTCGACGCGCTGCCCGAGACGGACCCCGCCCTCGGTGAGGGCCACCTGGTCGACCGCGTGGCCGAGGCCGACCGGTTACGGCGCGAAGGGTTCGTCGGCGACCCTCGCGACGAGACGATCGACGATCCGCTCGGCAGGCCCATCGACGCGTTCCGTGACGTGGCTCGCGAGCTCGATGCGTGGTGCACGCGGCTGGTCGTCGGGCTGTTCGGAGACGCCGAGGCGCGCCCGGCGACCGGGACGACGGGGGCCTAGCCGTGCGGATCGCGATGGGGTGCGATCACGCTGGATACCCCTTGAAGGAGGCCTTGAAGGCGTTCCTGACCGAACAGGGGCACGAGGTGCTCGATTGCGGGACCGACTCGGAGGAGATGGTGGACTACCCGGACTTCTCCGCCGCGGCGGCCCGAGCGGTGGTGGAGGGGAGCGCCGAGCGGGGGATCGTGCTCGGGGGGTCGGGACAGGGCGAGCAGCTCGCGGCTAACAAGGTCAAGGGCGCCCGAGCCGCCCTGTGCAACGACCTCCATCTCGCGGATCTGTCCCGACGTCACAACGACGCGAACGTGCTCGCGATGGGCGGACGGATCGTGGCGGTGCAGCTCGCGATGGAGATCGTGCAGCTGTGGCTGTCCACGCCGTTCGAGGGCGGGCGCCACGAGCAGCGCCTGCGACAGGTCGCGGAGATCGAACGAGGAGAGCGCTGAGATGCCCGGACCGGGTTCGACACGCAGGGGCGGCTTCGTCGCCGATTGGGACGCGCTGTGCGCATCCGACCCGGAGGTCGCGGACGCGATCTCCGGCGAGCTGCAGCGCGAACGGACGACGCTGCGGCTGATCGCGTCGGAGAACTATGCGAGCCCGGCGGTGCTCGCCGCGCAGGCGTCCACGATGAACAACAAGTACGCCGAGGGATACCCGGGTCGGCGGTACTACGGGGGATGCCGGTTCGTGGACGTCACGGAGCAGCTCGCGATCGACCGCGCGAAGGAGCTGTTCGGGGCCGACCACGCCAACGTGCAACCGCACGCCGGTGCACAGGCCAACCTCGCGGTGTTCGGCGCGTTCCTCGAACCCCGGTCCGACGACAAGGTGCTGGGGCTGATCCTCGCGCACGGCGGCCACCTCACGCACGGCTCGCCGGTGAACGTGTCCGGCAAGTGGTTCACGTTCGTCGGCTACGAGGTCGACCGCGAGACCGAGCAGCTCGACTACGACCGGATCCGCGAGCTGGCGAAGGAGCACCGCCCGAAGATCGTGCTCGCCGGCTACACGGCCTACCCGCGGGTGATCGACTGGGCCGTGTTCCGGAGCATCGCCGACGAGGTCGGCGCGATCTTGTGGGTCGACGCGTCGCACTTCATCGGTCTGTGCGCGGGCGGTGCGTACCCGAGCCCCGTGCCGTTCGCGGACGTAGTGACCTTCACGACGCACAAGACGCTTCGCGGTCCGCGGGGCGCGATCATCCTGTGCCGCGAGGAGCACGCGAAGGCGATCGACAAGGCCGTCTTCCCGATGATGCAGGGCGGGCCGCTCGAGCACGTGATCGCCGCCAAGGCCGTGTGCCTGAAGGAGGCGATGGATCCCTCGTTCGCCGCGTACGCGGCCCGTGTGATCCGCACGTCCCGGGCGCTCGCGCAGGGTCTGGCGGACGAAGGGGTCAGGATCGTCTCGGGTGGGACGGACTCGCACCTGTCGCTGTGCGACGTTCGCCCGCTCGGGATCGGGGGCAAGCAGGCGGAGGCCGTCTGCGACGAGATCGGGATCGCGATCAACAAGAACGGGATCCCCTTCGATCCGCAGCCGCCTCTCGACCCGTCCGGGATCAGGGTCGGCACGCCAGGTCCCGCTACGCTCGGGATGGACGAGCCCGAGATGAAGGAGATCGCGAGCATCATCGGCGAGGCGCTCCGTCACCCCGGCGACCACGGGACCGCGGAGAGCGGTCGCGTTCGCGTGGGCGAGCTCGTGAGCCGGTTCCCCGCGTACCCGGGCTGACCAGGAGCCCTTCGTCGCCGCCCGCGTTCCCGCAGGGAGTAGCATCGGCTGACAGCGTGCGTCCGTATCTGTTGGTGTTCGCGGCCAGTGCCGGGGTGACCTTCGTGGTCACACCCCTCGTACGTCGACTCTCGCTGCGGCTCGGCTGGATCGACCAGCCCTCCGACCGGAAGGTGCATCCGAAGCCGACGCCCACCGCCGGGGGACTCGCCATGTACCTGGGCGTCGCGGCCGGGCTGCTCGCGGCACGGGCGATCCCGTTCCTGTCCGGCCTGCACCAGACGTCCTCCGAGCTGGACGCGGCCTTCGTCGCGGCCACCGTCGTCGTCGTCGTGGGGATGGTGGACGACACGCGCGGCGTGTCCGCGATCGGCAAGCTCGCCGGGCAGGTCCTCGCCGCCGGGATCGTGGTCCTCCTCGGCGTGCAGCTCCTGTACCTCTACTTCCCCGGCCAAGGCGTGGTGGCGCTCCCGCCCGACCTCGCCGTCCCGCTCACCGTGCTGTGGATCGTCGCCCTCATGAACGCCGTGAACCTGGTCGACGGGCTCGACGGTCTCGCGGCTGGGATGGTCGCGATCGCGGCGATCGCGTTCTTCGCGTACTTCCGGACGCCCGACGGGGGCGACCAGGCCAGCGTGGCGGCGCTGATGTCGACGATCGTCGCGGGGGTCGCGCTCGGCTTCCTGCCGTGGAACTTCCACCCGGCGAAGATCTTCATGGGGGATTCGGGGTCCCTCCTGCTCGGGCTCCTCATGGCGGTGGCGACGATCTCCGGGGTGGGCCAGAACCTCGACGGCCCGAGCGGTGGCGACCTCGCCGCCATCGCGATCCCGATCGCCGTTCCGCTGCTCGTCCTCGCCGTGCCGCTCCTCGACGTCGTGCTCGCGATCGTGCGCCGCATGCGTAAGGGGATCGGCATCGCCCACGCCGACAAGGAGCACATCCACCACCGGCTGATGGACATCGGCCACTCCCACCGACAGGCCGTGCTGCTGATGTACCTGTGGAGCGCGCTCATCGCGGGCGCGGCCCTGGTGGTCGCCTACGTCGACGGCCGCGTGCTCATCGCGGTGATCCTGGTGTCCGCGATGCTGGTCGCCACCGTCCTGCCACGGCTCATCCGCGATCGGACGCCACGGGGGAGCGACCGTCCGGCCGCCGGAGCCCCCGCGCGTCGCGCCGGGAGGCATCGGCGGGGCGCGGCGAGCGACGGCCCCCGGGTCGTCGATCGGCCGGTCAGAGCAC
>JBAVEY010000325.1:0-22133 GCA_049587975.1 Actinomycetota bacterium
CCGCGAGTCCGGCCGTGTCCGGCGCCACGGCGGCGGGGGTGGCGGCAACCGGCTCAGGGGGCGATGGGACCTCCGCGCCGTCTTCGATCCTCGGCGGGGGAAGCACGGTGTAGGTCCACTCCTCGAGTTTCTCCTTCTCGTGCGTCAGCTCGACGATGTCGTACTCGGAGTACTCGAACTCGGGGCTCCAGAACAGCGCGTCGAACGGACAGACCTCCACGCAGATGCCGCAGTACATGCACAGCGCGTAGTCGATCGCGAACCGGTCGAGCACCTTCATCGAGCGGCCCTTGCCACCGGATGCCGGCTCGTGGGTCTCCTTGTGGGCGTCGATGTAGATGCACCAATCGGGGCATTCGCGCGAGCACTTGTAGCAGACGGTGCAGTTGGATTCCTTGAGCGCGATCACCCCACGGGTCCGCGGCGGGAGATCCGGCTTCTCCTGCGGGTACTGCTGCGTGATCGACGGCCGGAGCGCGTGCTTCAGTGTGACCCCGAGGCCCTTCAGCAGGCCGAGGCCCGTGGACGTCGGTTCCTTCTCGGGAGCCTGTCGCGCATCGCGTTCGTCGATCGCCATGACCCTCCTAGATCGCGACCTTGAGGACGCCGACCACCATGATCTGCAGCAGCGCCAAGGGGATCAGCGCCAGCCACGACACCCGCTGGAGCTGATCCTCGCGCAGCCGTGGATACGTGGCGCGGAGCCAGATGATGAGGAACGAGAGCGCGCCGATCTTCGCGAACATCCACAGCGGATCGGGGATGAACTCCATGGTCGGCAGCGGCAGGTAGCCCCCTAGGAACAGGACGCTCGCAACCGCGGACAGGGCGACGATCCCGCCGTACTCGGCGAGCAGGAAGAACGCGAACTTCAGTCCGGTGTACTCGGTGTAGGCGCCGAAGATGATCTCGGAGTCGGCGACCGGCATGTCGAACGGCGGCCGCGTGAGCTCGGCGAGCGAGGCGGTGAGGAAGATCAGGAAGCCGATCGGCTGCGAGAAGACGAACCAATACTTCTCCTGGGCCTCGACGATCCCGATCATCGAGAGCGTCCCCGCCTGCATGACGATCGCCGCGGCCCCGAGCACCAGAGGTAGCTCGTACGCGATGAGCTGCGCGGCCGCTCGGAGGGCGCCGATGAGCGAGAACTTGTTCGCGGAGGCCCATCCCGCCATGAGGACGCCGATCACCGAGACCGAGGTGATCGCCATGACGAAGAAGATCCCGACGTCGAGGTTCAGGATGAAGATCGTGTCGGAGAAGGGGATCACGACGAACAACGCGATGTACGGGACCAGCGCGACCGCAGGTGCGAGGGAGAACACCCACCGGTCCGCGGCGGCCGGGATCACGTCCTCCTTCTGGACGAACTTGACCCCGTCCGCCACGAGCTGCGCCCAGCCGTGGAACCGCCCCGCGTACATCGGCCCCAGTCGCGCCTGCATGTGCGCGAGGACCTTGTGCTCGGCGTAGCCCACGCCGAGCGGCGCAACGAGGAAGAAGATCAGCACGATCGCCGCTTTCGTGACCAGGACCAGCCAGTACTGATCGAACCACTGGTTCACGAAGCTGACGCCGGACTGCGCGATCACTCCTCTTCCTCCTCTTCCCCTTCGGCCGCGCCGGGCCACGGCTTGGCCTCTCGCGACATGAGCGGGAAGTCCTTGCGGAGCGGATGGCCCTCGAACGGTTCGGGGAGGAGGAGCTTGACCGGCAACGGGTGGCCGTCGAACGTGACGCCGAACATCTCCGTCGTCTCGCGTTCGTGCCAGTTCGCCGTCGGGTAGATGTCCGAGATCGTCGGCAGGACAGTCTCGTCGGCCGGGAGCCGGACCTTGATGCGCACGGAGTGGTCGTGCGTCGTGGAGAACAGATGAGTGACGACCTCCATCCCATCGTCCCCGAAGTCCACCCCGCCCGTGAAGTCGCAGTAGTCGCAGGCGAGCTCCGGCTCGTTGCGCAGGAACAGGACCAGGTCCCGGTACCGGGTCGGCGTCACGGCGACCACGCTATGCCCGTGCTGGTCCTCGAAGGACAGCACGTCATCGCCGAACTGCGCGCGGAGGCGCGCCTCGACCTCAGGAGGTGGAAGCGGGTGTCGTGAGCTTGCCACTCCACTTCTCCCTGATGTCTTCGGCGGCGATCTTCTCTTGGAGCCGGATGATGCCCTGCAGCAGCGCCTCCGGCCTCGGGGGGCAACCCGGGACATACACGTCGACCGGCAGGACCTGATCGATGCCCTTGGTGACCGAATACGAGTCCCAGTAGGGGCCGCCGCAGTTCGCGCACGATCCCATCGAGATCACGTATTTCGGATCGGGCATCTGGTCGTACAGCCGCTTGATGACCGGCGTCATCTTGTCGGTCGGCGTCCCCGCGATCACGATCAGGTCGGCCTGACGGGGCCCGTGCGCGAACGGGATCACACCGAACCGGATGAAGTCGTGCTTGGAGGTCGAGGCGGCGATGAACTCGATCGAGCAGCACGCCAAACCGAAGTTGAACACCCACAGGCTGTAGCGGCGCCCCCAGTTGAGGAGGAACTTCACGGGCTGGATCCCGGCCAGGGGCGTCTTCTCGGTGATCAGGCCCACTTCAGCACCCCCTTGCGCCAGGCGTACAGCAGTCCCACCGCGAGGATCCCGATGAAGACGGCCATCTCGACGACCGCTTGGTACCCGAGGCTCTCGAAGATCCGAGCCCACGGGAACAGGAAGACGGACTCGACGTCGAAGATCACGAACAGGAACCCATAGACGTAGTAGCGGACCTGGCTCTGGGACCAGCCCTCGCCGATCGGGTCGATGCCGCACTCATAGGTCAGCAGCTTGTCGCCGACCGGTCGGCGGGGTGCGATGAGCCTTGCGGCTCCGAACGCCACCGCCACGAGCCCGACGCCGGCGATCAGGACCGCGAGGACGACCCCGTACGACTGGTAGTAGGTCTCCACGCTTGTGAAAGTTTTCCCGAGCAGCGCGGATGATAGCAAGCGTCCCTCGCCCTCCCTCTCAGCTCTCCCTGGCGCTGCAGCGGGCGGCAAGGAACTCGGCCAGCTGGCCAAGGGCGGTTCGGGCCGGACCGGCGGGGAGGCGTTCGGTCAGGCCGTGGGCTCGGTCGACCTCGGCGACGACCGCGGAGCGCGCGCGTGCCAGGTGCTCGGGGGCGCGGACGATGTCGAGGGCGCGCTCGAGGCGCTCCCCGCTCGGCGCCCCGTCGTGCAGGACGGCTCGAAGCTCCGCTCCCCTCGGGCCGCCGAGCGCGTGCAGGACCGGCAGCGTGTACACGCCCTCCCGCAGGTCCTGCCCCGGCTCCTTGCCGAGGGTCTCCTGGCTCGCCGTGAGGTCCATGATGTCGTCGGAGAGCTGGAACGCGAGCCCCAGTGCCTCCCCGTACTGTTCGAGAACATCGAGGGCCTCCGCGGGGGCGTCGGACAGCATCCCGCCCAGCCGGCACGAGGTGGCGATCAGGGCACCGGTCTTGCGGCGGATGATGTCCAGGTAGTCGGCCTCGGACTGCCCGACGCGCCCCGCGGCCTCCACCTCTCGGATCTGGCCGTCGCAGAGCGTCGCGATCGTGCGGGCCAGGAGCGCACAGATGTCCGTGCCGAGCTCGGTGGAGATCTCGGAGGCCCGGGCGAACAGGTAGTCGCCCGTGAGGATCGCCACCGTGTTGCTCCAACGCGCGTTCGCCGACCGGACGGCGTGACGCGCGTCCGCCTCGTCGATCACGTCGTCGTGGTACAGCGTCGCCTGATGGACAAGCTCGATCGAGACCGACCCGGGGACCAGCCGCGGGTCGGACGGATCGCCGAAGTACCCCGACAGCAGCACCAGCATCGGACGGAACCGCTTGCCGCCGGCCGCCAGCAGGTACTGTGCCGTCTCGGCGAGCATGTCGGAGTCGGCCAGGACCGCCTTCTCCAGGGCCGTCTCGACCTCGTCCAGGCGAGACCGGATCTCCCGCTCGAGCGCGGGGTCGGGGGCCTCCAGCCCCGGGATCGTGCGGCGGCTCATCGCCCCGACCCTACCGTCATCCGAGAGTCGATGTGGACGCTCACCATCGGAGCACCGCCGCCTGCTCGAGGAAGCCCACGATCAGCCCCGGGAAGAGCCCGAACGCCACCACGAGCGTCGCCGGGACGGCCAGGGCCACGCGTGGCAACCAGGACTCGTCGGGTCGGGTCTCCTCCTCCGGCTCCCGCATGAACATCAGGACGATGACCCGGAGGTAGACGTAGGCGGCGACCACGCTCGCGAGCACGCCGATCAGCACGAGCGGCCAGTAACCGGCCTCGGTGGCGGCCCGGAAGACCGCCACCTTTGCGACGAAGCCGGCCGTCGGCGGGATGCCGGCGAGCGAGAGCAGGAACAGCGAGAGCAGGCCGGCCGCCACGGGGCTCCGTCGGGCCAGCCCCGCGTACGCCGACAACGACGTGTGCCGCTCGCCGCGGGCCGAGACCACCATGACCACGCCGAACGCCCCGATCACCGTCAACGAGTACGCGACGAGGTAGAACAACGCGGCCCCGATGCCGGTCTCCCCCGCCGCCGTGATCCCCAGCAGGACGAAACCGGCCTGGCTGATGCTCGAGTACGCCAGCATGCGCTTGATGTCGGTCTGCGCGATCGCGAGGACGGCGCCGGCCACGATCGACACCGCCGCCAGGGCCCACACGACAGGTTGCCAGTCCCAGGTGATCGGCTGGAAGGACACGTTGAACACGCGCATGAGCGCCGCGAACGCGGCGACCTTTGTGCCGGCCGACATGAAGCCCGTGACCGCGGTGGGCGCACCCTGGTAGACGTCCGGGGTCCACATGTGGAACGGGACGGCCGACACCTTGAAGGCGAACCCGACGGCGAGGAGCCCCATCGCGGTCACCGCCAGCGCGACCGAGCCGGTGCGCCCCGCGAGCGCGTCGGCGATATCCGTCAACCGGGTCGATCCCGAAGCCCCGTAGGCCATCGCGATCCCGAACAGGAAGAACGCCGAGGAGAACGCGCCGAGGAGGAAATACTTCATCGCCCCCTCGACCGATCCGAGCCTTGCCGAGAAGCCCGTCAAGACGTACAGCGACAGCGAGAGGATCTCGAGCGCGAGGAAGGCGACGATCAGGTCGGCCGACACCGCGAACAGCGTCATCCCCGCCGTCGCGAACAACACCAGCGGATAGAACTCGGCGCGACCCTCGCCCGAGCGTTCGAAGTAGTGGTGGCCGAGGACCATGCCGATCGCGGCCACGCCGAGGACGGTCAGTCGCACGACGACGCCGAAGCGGTCGGTCGCGACGGAGCCCGCCAGGACCGTCGCCGCCCCGTCCCAGTCCCACAGCGCCGTCGCGGCGGCCGCCGCCGCGACGATGCCGGCGAGGGAGAGCAGGAGCAGGCTGGCCGGGGAGATCCTCCGCACGGTCACCGCACCCAGCAGCAGGACGATCCCCGTGCCGACCAGGATCAGCTCCGGCAGGACGGGACCGAGTTCGATGGGCGGGGTGGGCATCAGGGCGACCCCTGCGCGAGCGCTCCCGCCCCGGCCACGTCGGCCGGGTCGAGCTGCGCCCGCAGACCGCCGGGGAGCCCCGATTGGTCGACGTCCACGCTCCGGACCCAGGCCACCACCCCCGCCGAGGACGGATTGATGCGGTCGAGGACGACCTTCGGGTAGACGCCGAGCACCAGCATCACGCCCACGACGGGGATCACCGCCGCGAGCTCCAGCGGCACCAGGTCGGCCAGCCCGCGATGGCGCTCGGACCCCGGACCCTGGAACGCCCGCTGGTACGCCCAGAGCATGTAGATCGCCGCGAGCACGACGCCGGTCACCGCGATCGCGCCGAGCACACGGTCGGCGCCGAACGAACCCAAGATGACGAGGAACTCGCCGACGAAGTTGTTCAGGCCCGGGAGCCCGATCGAGGACAGCGTCGCGACCAGGAACGCCGCCGCGATCCAGGGTGTCACCTTCGCGAGTCCCCCCATCTCGGACAGGTCGCGCGTGTGGGTGCGCTCGTACAGCACCCCGATCACGAAGAACAGGAGGCCGGTCGACAGGCCGTGGTTCACCATCTGCATCACGGCGCCGCTCGTGCCCTGCATCGTGAAGGTGAAGATGCCGAGGATCACGAACCCCATGTGGCTGACCGAGGAGTACGCGACGAGCCGCTTCACGTCCGTCTGCATCATCGCCACGATCGCTCCGTACACGATCCCGACGACCGCGAGGATGCCGATCGCGTCGGCGAAGTAGCGCGACGCCTCCGGGAACAGGTCGAGGTTGAATCGCAGGAGGCCGTACGGTCCGGCCTTCAGGAGCAGCGCGGCGAGGACGATCGAGCCGTTCGTCGGCGCCTCCGTGTGGGCGTCGGGCAACCACGTGTGGAGCGGGAAGATCGGGACCTTCACGGCGAACGCGATGAAGAAGGCGACGAACAGCCAGCGCTGCGCCGTCGTGGTGAGCGAGAGCTGCTCCATCTGGCGGATGTCGAAGCTCGCGTGGGCGAACTGCTCCGAGGTCTGGAACCAGAGGTAAACGATCGCGAGCAGCAGGAAGGCCGAGCCCGCCATCGTGTACAGGAAGAACTTCACGCTCGCGTACACCCGGCGGGACGACCCCCACACGCCGATCACCAGGAACATCGGGACGAGCAGCGCCTCGAAGAACACGAAGAACAGCAACAGGTCGAGCGAGAGGAACGAACCGAGGATCGCGGTCTCGAGCAGCAGGGTGAGCGCCATGAACAGCCGGACGCGGTGGCTCACGCCCCAGGAGGCGACGATCGCGACCGGCGTCATGAACGCCGTGAGCAGGACCAGCCAGACGCTGAAGCCGTCGACGCCCACGAGGTACGACAGGCCCGCGGAGGGCACCCACGCGGCCCGTTCGACGAGCTGGTAGCCGGCCACCGAGGGGTCGAACGCGCCGAGCATGCCGAGCGCGACCAGGAAGGTGGCGAGCGAGACCACGAGCGCGACGACCCGCGCCTGGGCGTCGCTCGCCCGCGTCCACAGACTGAGCACCGGGATCCCGACCAGGGGAAGGAAGATGACGACCGTCAACCAGGGCATGTCAGGCCCTCAACCCCAGGAACAGCAGCAGCGCCACCGCGCCCAACAGGAACGCGAGGGCGTACGAGCGCACGAACCCGCGCTGGAGCCGCGGCGCGACGCCGGAGGCGTCGACCACGTCGTCGGCCACCTCGTTCACGGCGCCGTCGATCACCCGGTCGTCGACGACCGTGAGGGCATAGCCGAACCCCTTGCCCGGATGCTGGACCAACCAGCCGTAGAGCGCGTTCAGGTAGAACGCGTTCGAGAGCCAGCCGGCGAGCTCGGGCTGTCGTTCGGGGAACGCCTCCCAGTCGACCCGACCCGAGGCCCAGACCCAGAACGCGACGAGGACGGCCGCGACGGCGAACACGATCGAGATCGTGGTGAGGATGGTCTCCGAGAGCCCCGCCACCCGCGCCTCGACCGGGCCGACGACCGGCTCGAGGAACGCGGCAAGCCGGCCGCCCTCGGTGGAGAGCCCGAGCACCATTCCGCCGACCACCGTGAGCAGCGCGAGCACGGCGAGCGGGACGTGCATGAGGGCATTCGCCTCGTGGGCGTCGCCCTCGTTGCGCCGGTCGCCGAAGAACGTGAGGAACAGCGGTCGCGCGATGTACAGCGCCGAGAGGAACGCCCCGATCGAAGCCAGCACCCAGGCCAGGTCTCGTCCACTCGTTGCCGCGAACCCGACGATCTCGTCCTTCGCGAAGAAGCCCGCGAGCGGTGGGATGCCGGCCAGGGACAGCGCGCCGATCGCGAACCACGCGGCCGAGAGCGGCATCTGCCCGCGCAGGCCCCCCATCCGCCGCATGTCGGTTTCGTCCTGCAGCCCGTGCAGCACGTTGCCGGCCGTGAGGAAGAGCAGCGCCTTGTAGAGGGCGTGACAGACGAGCAGCAGCATCGCGCCCGTGTAGAAGCGCATCCCGGCCGCGAAGAACATGAACCCGATCTGGCTCATCGTCGAGTACGCGAGCGCGCGCTTGAGGTCGAACTGCCCGATCGAGGCGAGCGCCGCGTACAGGGCCGAGACGAGCCCCACGACCAGGACCACCGTGAGCGCCGTCCCGGAGAGCTCGAACAGCACATGCGAGCGGACGACGAGGTAGACGCCGGCCGTCACCATCGTCGCCGCATGGATCAACGCCGAGACCGGCGTGGGTCCCTCCATCGCGTCGGGGAGCCAGACGTGCAACGGGAGCTGCGCCGACTTGCCGATCGCCCCCGCGAGCAGCAGCAGGGAGATCGCGGTGGCAGCCTCCTGGCTGAGATCGCTCGCCCCCCGTCCGAACACGACACCGAAGTCGAGCGAGCCGACGTGCACCCAGATCAACACGATGCCGAGCAACATCGCCGCGTCGCCGATGCGCGTCGTGACGAACGCCTTCTTCGCGGCGCTGGACGCGAGCGGGCGTTCGTACCAGAACCCGATCAACAGGTACGAGCACAGGCCGACGCCCTCCCACCCCAGGTACAGCAGGAGGTAGTTGTTCGCGAGGACGAGCATCAGCATGAAGAACACGAACAGGTTGAGGTAGGCGAAGAACGTCCCGAACCTCGGATCGTGCTCCATGTAGCCGACGGCGTACAGGTGGATCAGGGCGCCCACCCCGGTGACGACGAGGACCATGGTGATCGACAGGGGGTCGGCGCGGAACGCGACGTCGACCGAGAACGTCCCGACCGAGATCCAGTCGTAGAGGGTCGTGACGTGCACGCGCTCGGGGGCGGGGAGCGCGAGCAGGTCGATGAGCACCGCGACGGCGAGCACGAACCCAACCGCCACGAGCGCGGTCGCGAGCCATCCGGCGGCCTTGCCCAGCCGGCGTCCGAGGAACAGGTTCACGGCGGCACCGGCGAGCGGCAGCGCGGGGATCAGCCAGAGGGCGTCGAGCACGCTATCCCCGCAGCACCGTGAGGTCGTCGACGTTGGCGCTCTGGCGACGCCGGTAGACGGTGACGATGATCGCCAGCCCGACCACGACCTCGGCCGCGGCGACCACCATCGAGAAGAAGGCCAGCACCTGACCGTTCAGGTTGCCGTGCATCCGGCTGAACGCGACGAGCGCGAGATTGACCGCGTTCAGCTGGAGCTCGACCGACATGAAGATCACGAGCGCGTTCTTGCGGACGAGCACGCCCACCGTGCCGATCGCGAAGAGCATCGCGGACACGACCACGAAGTACGAGATCGGCGTGCTCACGCCGCCTCCCTCTGGCCCGTGCTCGCGAGCTCGGCCCGAGTGATCGCGCGGCGCTGGCGCGATGCAAGCACGACCACCGCGACCGCCGCAACGATCAGGAGCACGGACGTGACCTCGAACGGGAAGAAGTACGTCCGGAACAGCACCCGCGCGAGGGCGGCCGCGTTGCCACCCCTGTTGGCCACCGTGTCGAAGTTCGCCGGCGCCGTGGTCGCGAACCCGATCCCGGCTCGGATCGCCACGATCAGCTCGACGGCGATCCCCACCCCCAGCGCGATCCCGATGACCCGTTGGCCCCTCAGCCGCTCGAGCAACGCCTCTTCGCGATCGACGCCGAGCAGCATGATCACGAACAGGAACAGCACCATGATGGCGCCGGCGTAGACGATGATCTGCACGGCGAACAGGAACGACGCGCCCAGGACCAGGTAGAAGACCGCGATCGTGAAGAAGTTCACCACGAGGAACAGCGCGGCATGAACGGCGTTGCGCTGCAACAGCATCGCGATCGCGCTCCCGACCGAGATCGGGGCGAACACCCAGAAGACGACCTGGTCGACCGCCACCTAGCCCTCCCCCGTCCCCGGAGCGGTCCCGAGCGGCAAGGGAGGCTCGAGGAGCTGCGCCTTGGTCAGGATCGCCTCCTCGCGCGAGCCGAAGCTCATCTCGTACCCGCTCGTGAGCGTGAGCGCCCGCGTCGGGCACGCCTCGACGCACAGGCCGCACATGATGCAGCGGAGGTAGTTGATCTGGTAGTCCTTCGCGAACCGCTCGCCGGGGCTCACGGGATGCTCCGGGTCGTTGTCCTCCCCTTCCACCCAGATCGCGTCGGCCGGGCAGGCGAACGCGCAGAGCTCGCAGCCGATGCACTTCTCGAGACCGTTCTCATGCCGATTCAGGAGATGGCGGCCGATGTGGCTCCGGGGCGGTGGCGGTTCGATCTCGTGCGGGTACTCCTCGGTGA
This sequence comes from Actinomycetota bacterium, assembly GCA_049587975.1. Lineage (GTDB taxonomy): Bacteria > Actinomycetota > UBA4738 > UBA4738 > HRBIN12 > DASSJM01. The sequence continues at coordinate 10,212 of JBAVEY010000325.1, forward strand.
CGTCGCGGCGGAAGATCTGCCGGAACACGGTGCCCATGCCCCGGGCGATCGCACCGGCCGCCGACCCCGTATCCGACCTGGGACGCCGACCCTCGTCGCTCACGGGACCGACACCTCCTCCGACGGCCGCCGCACGACGAAGGGCCAGATGAGCGAGACCACGACGAGGACGCCGAACCCGATCGCGAACGCGGTGATCACGGCGTCCCGGCCGAACTCGTCCGGCAGCACCACGATCGCGCCCGTGAGCAGCACCCACGCGAGGCCGAACGGGATCAGGAGCTTCCACCCGAACGCCATGAGGCGGTCGTAGCGGATCCGCGGGAGCGTGGCCCGGATCCAGATGTAGAGGTAGACGATCAACAGGACCTTCGCCAGGAACCACAGGAGCGGCCACAGCCAGGGGAGGACGTCGGGGGCCGGCCCGCGCCACCCGCCGAGCCACAGCGTCGTCGCGACCGCGGCCACCGTGACGGTGTTCAGGTACTCGCCGAGGTAGAACATGGCGAACTTGATCCCGGAGTACTCCGTGTGGTACCCGGCCACGAGCTCGGACTCCGCCTCCGGCAGGTCGAACGGCGGCCGGTTGGTCTCGGCCAGGCCGGCGATCAGGTAGATCACGAAGGCCGGGAACTGGGGGATGATGTTCCAGACCCGATCCTGACTCGCGACGATCTCCGACATCCGCAGCGCATCCGAGTACATGACGACCGCAACGATCGCGAGCGCCATGCCGACCTCGTAGCTGATCATCTGGGCCGAGCTCCGGACGCCGCCGAGCAAGGGGTAGTTCGAGCCGCTCGACCATCCGGCGAGGACGATCGCGTAGATCATCAGCGAGCTCATCGCCAAGATCCACAGGATGCCGATCGACAGGTCGGCGATCTGGAACGGCACCTCCCGCCCGAACAGCACGACGCTCGTCCCGAACGGGATCACCGCGAAGGCCAGGAACGCCGGCAGCATCGCGATCACGGGCGCGACCAGGTAGACGGGCCGGTCCGCGAGCGTGGGTGTGATGCCCTCCTTGAAGAAGAGCTTGATGCCGTCGGCGATGGTGATGAGCACGCCACGGGGTCCGGCGCGCATCGGGCCGACCCGCGTCTGCATGTCGGCGATGACCTTGCGCTCCATCCAGATCAGCAGCATGACCAGGATCAACAGAGCGAAGAACACCACCACCACCCGCGCGATCAGCAGGAGCCAGTCGAGCCAATCCATCAGGCTGCCCCCTCGGCCCGTTCAGCCGCCTGGGCGACCACCGCGATCGCTGCGGACGCGGTGAACGATCCTGCGAGCAGTCGACTGGTTTCCAGCCGCGGCTGGTTGAACGGCACGAACAGCGCTCCCTTGGCCAGGTGTTCGGTGACGCGGACCGGAAGCTCGGCCTCTCCCGCGTCGGTTCTCACCATCGCCTGCGCGCCGTCGAACAGCCCGTGCTTGTCGGCGTCCTCCGGGTGCACCTCGACGAACGCGTCCTCCTCGAGCGCCGCCTTCAGCTCGTCGGCCCCGACCGAGAGCCGGCCCTGGTCGACGAGCAGGGGGTACGAGAACAGCGTCAGCTCCCCCAGCCGGGTCGGGCGCCCCGTTCCGGTCCACGCGGTCGACCGTGCGGCGATCGACCGCGGCGCGAGCAGGGCGCCGGCGTCGTCGCGCAGCGCCTCGATCGTCTCGAACCCGAGGGGCTTGCCCATCGCCTCGGCGAGCCCGGCGAAGATCTCCCAGTCCGGACGCGACACGCCCGCCGGACCCCGGACCGGGTGCACCGGCTGCGAGCGTCCCTCCCAGTCGGTGGCGTGACCCTCGCGCTCGACCCACGCGCCGGCGGGCAGGAACGCGTCGGCGAACGGCTCGAGTGACCCGAGTTCGAGGGACTGGACGATCACGTGGCGCGCGTTGCGGAGCGCCCGGCGGACCAGGCCGGCATCCGGAACGTCGCGCAGCGGGTCGATGCCGACGAGGTACAGGACGTCGATCTCGCGGCTGGCACACGCCTCGAGGATCTCCCGGGTCGAGCGACCGGGTTCGGCCGGCACGCTCCCCCACGCTGCCTCGACCTCGGTCCGCTCAGGCTCGTCGCTCACGCGGCGGCCGCCCGGCAGGAGCGACGGATGGACCCCGGCTCGCAGGGCGCCTCGATCACCCGCACGGCGCGGCACGAGGGCGAACCGGGCCCCGTACTTCTGCGCGACCGTGAGCGCGACGTCCGCGGCGAGGGGGTGCTCCGCGAGCCGCTCACCCGCCAGGATGACGGCCTCCCCCGCCGCGTCACGGAGCGCCGCGGCGACGCGGGACTCGAACGTGCCCTCGGGCGCATCGGTGCCGTGGATCCGCTCCAGGACGTACGTCTGGTGCTCGGGGAGGCAGAGGGCGTGTTCGGCCACGTCCCACAACCGCGTCCGCCGCGGGTGGATCACGAACACCGCCGCGCCGCGCCGAGCGGCCTTGCGGACCCGGAGGTTCAGGATCGGCACCTCCTGCTCGGCGTCCAGTCCGACCACGAGGATCACCTTCGCCCGTTCGACGTCGCGATACGTCGTTGCGAGCGGCGATGAGGCGGCGATGCGCTCCGCGTGCCCGCCGTGGAACGTCCGCCGATGGTCGAGGTCGTTCGTGCCGAACACCGTACGGGCCAGTTTCGACAGCGCGTATGCGTCCTCGTCGAGGATCCGACCTCCCGCGAGGAACGCCACCCGGCCGCCGCGGGACCACCTGGCGATCGTGGCGAACACCTCGTCGAACGAGGCGGGCTCGAGCCCTCGATCGCGGATCAGCGGCATCGTGATGCGGCCCGGCAGATCCGCGTGGCGGAACGCGAACCGTCCCTTGTCACAGGTCCAGGCGTCGTTCACGTCGGCGTTGTCGCGCGCGAGGACGCGCACGATCGACCCTCGGCGCAGATCGATGCGGACGTTGCACCCCGCGCTGCAGTGCTGGCACACCGAATCTGCGGTCGACAGGTCGAACGGTCGCGCCACGAAGCGGTACGGCTCGGCCGTGAGCGCTCCGACCGGGCAGATCTGGACGGTGTTGCCGGAGAACGGCGAGCGGAAGTCCTCGCCCGCCGCGATCGACACGCGTTCGCCCGCCCCGCGCGCGAACAGCTCGATGAACCGGTCGCCGCTGATCTGGTCGCAGAAGCGCGTGCATCGCGCGCACAACACGCAGCGTTCGCGGTCGAGCTTGACGAGCGGGGAGAGCGCGATCGGCTTGCGGTACGTGCGCTTGGGCTCGGTGTACCGGCTCTCGCCCGGACCGAACGCCATCGCCTGGTCCTGCAGGGGGCACTCGCCGCCCCGGTCGCAGATCGGGCAGTCGAGGGGGTGGTTCAGGAGCAGGAACTCGAGGTTCGCGACCTGGGCGCGGTGGGCGTCGTCCGAGGTGTTCTGCGTCCGAACGACCATCCCCGGCGCGACCTCGGTCGTGCACGAGGTGAAGAGCTTGCGCTGGCCTTCGATCTCGACGTAGCACTGGCGGCACGCGCCGACGGGTTCCAGGAACGGGTGGTCGCAGAACCGCGGCACCTCGATCCCCAGGTTCTCCGCGGCCCGGATGATCAGGGTTCCCTTCGGGACCGTGACATCCTTCCCGTCGACCGTGAGCGTTACGAGGTCTCCATTTGGCGTCGGGGCGGCGCTCACGCCAGCACCCCGCTCAGCCCCGCTTCGCTCGAGCCGATCTCGCTGTCACCGGCCTCGCTCGCGGCGGCCTCGCTCGCGGCGCCGGGACCCTCACCCGTGAACGGGCACCGTCGCTCGGCGATGTGCACCTCGTACTCGTCGCGGAAGTAGCGCAGGCTCGACTGGATCGGGCTCACCGCGCCGTCGGCGAGCGCGCAGAACGCCTTGAACAGGATGTTCTCGCCGAGCTCATCGAGGAGGGGGAGATCATCCGGCCGCCCGTACCCCTGTTCGATACGCGCGAGCACGCGGCTCACCCACCACGTGCCCTCTCGGCACGGCGTGCACTTGCCGCACGACTCGTGCGCGTAGAACTGCACGAGCCGGCGGGTGGCCTCCACGATGCAATCGGTCTCGTCCAAGACGATGATCGCCCCCGTCCCCAGGAGCGAACCGGCGGCGGCGACCGACTCGAAGTCGAGCGGGATATCGAGGTGCTCCTCGGTCAGCATCGGGGTCGAGGAGCCGCCCGGCGTCCACGCCTTGAGTCGCCGGCCGCCGAGCATGCCGCCCGCGTGATCGTCGAGCAGCGTCCGCAGCGGCGTCCCCATCGGAACCTCGTAGTTGCCGGGCCGCTCGACCTTGCCGGAGACACTGAAGATCTTCGTCCCCGGCGACTTCTCCGAACCGATCGCCGCGAACCACTCCGGCCCGTTCGTCAGGATCGAGGGGATCGTGGCGAGGGTCTCGACGTTGTTGATGAGCGTGGGCGACGCGTACAGGCCCTCGACGGCCGGGAACGGCGGGCGAAGCCGTGGTTGACCTCGGAAGCCCTCGAGCGAGGACAGGAGCGCCGTCTCCTCCCCACAGATGTACGCTCCCGCGCCCCGGTGCAGGACGACCTCGAGCGCGTAGCCCGAACCGAGTACGGATCCGCCGAACACCCCTTCGGCGTAGCCCTCGCGGATCGCGCCTTCCAAGATCTCGCCGGGCCACAGGAACTCGCCGCGGCAGTAGACGAAGGCGAGATGGCTCTGGACGGCGTACGCAGCGATCGCGACGCCCTCCAGGAAGCGGTGCGGCTCGCGTTCGACGATCTCACGGTTGTTGAAGGTGCCTGGCTCGGACTCGTCGAAGTTCGCGACCACGTACGTGGGTTTCCCGGTGTCCTGCGGGACGAACGACCACTTCACGCCCGTCGGGAACCCCGCGCCGCCCCGTCCCCGCAGGCCCGAGGACTTGACCAGATCGATCACCTCGGAGGGCGCCATGCCGAGCGCTGCGCGCAGGCCCTCGTACCCGCCGCCGGCCCGGTAGCCGTCGATGCCGAACACGTCGGGGTTGCCCCAGTTCGCCGTCACGACCTTCGCCGAACCAGCCGAGGAGCTCACGTCGCCTCCTCGACACCGGCGAGGATCCGCGAGGCGTCGCGGAAGTCCCTCGGTGCGCGGCCCCGTGAGGGTTCGGGCACCTGCCCAGAAGCCAGCGCCTGCACGAGCTCCACGACCCGCTCCGCCGTCACGCGATCGTGGTTCGCGAAATCGATCTGGACGACGGGCGCCGCGTCGCACGAGCCGAGGCATTCCTCTTCGTGCACGGTGAGGAGGCCGTCGGCCGAGGTCTCCTCGCCGTGATCCAGGCCGGCCGCCCGGTGCGCGGCCTCGAACACCTCGTTCGCCCCGCGGAGGGCGCACGAGAGGTTCGTGCAGACGGACACGACGTGCGTCCCGGTCGGGCGGAGCCGGAGCATCGTGTAGAAGGACGCGACCGCCTCGACCTCAGCGGTGGTGATGCCCAGAAGCTCGCCGACCTCGCGGAGCCCCTCCTGCGTGAGCCGTCCCTCCACCGACTGGACGAGGTACAGCAGCGGGAGCACCGCCGAGCGCTCGCGCCCGGCCGGATACCTCGTCACGATCGACCGGGCCGTCTCGCGCTGGTCATCGGAGAGCACGGGCATCAGCGGTCGACCCCTCCGAGCACCGGGTCGACGCTCGCGATCACGGCGATCACGTCGGCGACCAGGCCGCCACGCGCCATCTGCGGCACCGCCTGGAGGTTCACGAACGAGGGGTCGCGCATCTTGACCCGGTAGGGGCGGTTGCCGCCGTCGGAGACGACGTAGAACCCGAGCTCGCCGCGCGGCGATTCCACCGCCACGTACACCTCACCTCGGGGGACCGAGACCCCCTCGGTCACCATCTTGAAGTGATGGATCAGCGCCTCCATCGACTCCTCCATGATGTGCGCGACGTAGGCGGGCGAGTTCCCGATCCCGTCGGGACCCACCTCAAGCTGCGCCGGCCATCGGACCTTCGGGTCCTCGACCATGACCGGGCCGGGCTCGCGCAGGCGGTCAAGGCACTGCTCGACGATCCGCAGCGACTGGCGCATCTCCTCGATCCGAACCAGGTACCGCGCGTAGCAGTCGGCACCGTCGCGCGTCACCACGTCGAACTCGTACGTGTCGTACCCGCAGTACGGCTCGTCCCGCCTGACGTCCCGGGCGACGCCGGCCGCGCGGAGCGCCGGACCGGTGACGCCGAGGGCGAGCGCATCCTCCGCCGACAGAGGCCCGACGCCGACGTTGCGCTGGAGCCAGATCGGGTTCTCGGTGAGCAGGCGCTCGTACTCGTCGATCCGGCCGGGCATCATCTGCAGGAACTCCTCGATCTGCTGCATCCCCCCCTCGGGCAGGTCCATGACGACGCCGCCGATCCGCACGTACGCGTGGTTCATGCGCAGGCCGGTCGCCGCCTCGAAGATGTCGAGGATCTGCTCGCGCTCGCGGAACCCGTACAGCATCACGCTGACCGCGCCGAGCTCCATCCCCGACGTCGCGAGCCACACGAGGTGCGACGCGATGCGGTTCATCTCGCAGAACAGGACGCGGAGGACCTGGGCGCGAGGCGGGGCCGAGATCCCCAGGAGCTTCTCGACGGCGAGGCAGTAGCCGACCTCGTTGAAGAACGGTGACAGGTAGTCCGCGCGCGTCACGTACGTCACGCCCTGCTGCCACGTCCGATATTCGGTGTTCTTCTCGATCCCTGTATGGAGGTAGCCGACGATCGGGACGCACGAGAGCACCGTTTCGCCGTCGAGCTCGAGCAGGAGACGCAGCACCCCGTGTGTCGATGGGTGCTGCGGCCCCATGTTGATGACCATGGTCTCCTGCCGGAGCTCGTCAGTGGAGGTCGCCGAGGGCGTTTCGGAGCCGCTGGCGCGCATCGCGTCGTTCGTGCTCACGAGGTTCTCCGATCGACCGGCGGGATGAACGCGCCGTGGAACCGCGTGTCGACACCGCCGAGCTCCTCGGTCTTGCGGAGCGGCCAGCCCTCCCAGTCGTCGGGCAGCAAGATGCGCCGCAGGTCCGGATGACCGTCGAACACGATCCCGAAGAAGTCGTAGGCCTCCCGCTCGTGCCAGTTGGCCGTCGGGAACAGCCCCGTGACCGAGGGCAGCTGGAGGTCACCCTCGCGGAGCCCGACCTTCACGCGGAGCCGGTGCCGTCGCTCCGACGACCAGAGCTCGTAGACCACCCACATCCGCGGATCGCGTCCGGGCCAGTCCGTGGCGGTCACGCTCGAGAGGAAGTCCAGGCGCAGCTCGGGATCGCCGCGGAAGGCCTCGAGCGCCGGCAGCAGATCGTCGCGGGCGAGGGAGACGCTCGCCTCGTCGCGCACCACGATGACGTCGGGATACCGCGCGCGCACGCGCTCGGCGACGGCGTTCGGCGTCACGGTCGACGCCTCATCGGGCGGTCACCGGTAGGGACCCTCCGTACGCACCTGCTCGTGGAGGCGGAGGATCCCGTACATCAGCATCTCCGGCTTCGGGGGACAGCCCGGGACGTAGATGTCCACGGGCACGATCGTGTCGACCCCCTGCACCACGGCGTAGTTCGTGAACATCCCGCCTGCGGACGCGCACACGCCCATCGAGATGACCCATTTCGGCTCGGGCATCTGGTCGTACACCGTCCGAAGGACCGGGGCCATCTTCTGGCTCACGCGCCCCGCGACGATCATGAGGTCGGCCTGGCGAGGCGAGGCCCGGAACAGCTCCATGCCCCAACGGGACAGGTCGTAGTCACCCGCCCCGGTTGCCATCATCTCGATCGCACAGCACGCGAGCCCGAACGTCACCGGCCACATCGACTGCTTGCGCGCCCAGCCCACCGCCTTGTCGATCGTGGTGAGCAACAGGCCGCGCTTGACTTCCTCCTCGCTCTCCTCGGTCGTCCGGCCGGCCTGGAAGCCCTCGAGGCGCTCAACCGGCACGCGCGAGCTCCTCGCGGGGTTCGGCGGCGGTCTCGACCTCGACCTCGGGACGTTCGGCGCGTCCCCAGTCGAGGCCTCCCCGCCTCCAGACGTACACGTACGCGACGAACACCAAGCCGATGAACACGGCCATCTCGACGAGACCGAACAGCCCGAGCTGGCGGAACCCCACGGCCCAGGGGAACAAGAAGATCGTCTCGACGTCGAAGATGATGAACAGCATCGCGACGACGTAGAAGCTCACGCTGAACCGCTCCCCCTTGGGGAGCCGCTCGGGCTCGATGCCGCACTCGTAGGGCGCGAGCTTCGCGGGCGTGGGGCGGCTCGGTCGCAGCAGCGCCGACGCGGCCAGCGAGAGCACCGCGAACGCGAGCGCGAGGGCCGCGAGGACCACGACGGGCAGGTACTCGGAGAGCTCGGTCGCCTGAACCATCCGTCCTCCTACGACGCCGGCGTGATCCGCTCGAGCGCGTACATGACCTTGTCCCGGGCATCGCCCTTGCGCCCGTCGGTGAGGTTGCCCATGAGCCGGAGCATGAAGCGCATCAGCCACTCCTGGGGAAGCGCGTACTCGGTGAGCGCCCGCATCACCGGCGGATGCCCGATCGCCCGCACGAACACGGAGCCGATCCGGTAGTAGCGCCCGTACCGCTCGCGGAGCTCCGTCGGGTACAGGTGGGCGATCCCCGGCCGGTCCCGCACCAGCGCGTCGTGGATCAGCTCGGCCGCGAGCTCACCGTTCTCCATCGCGTAGGCGATCCCCTCGCCGTTGAACGGGTTCACCATCCCCGCCGCGTCCCCCACGACGAGCATCCCGGGGACCGCGGGCGGCGTCCGCGAGAAGCCCATCGGCAGCGGACCGGAGAGCACCCGGCCCTCGCCTGAGGCCTCGTTCACGGCCCAGTCCGGCGGCAGCATCCGCCAGAAGGCGTCGAACACGCGTTGCGCGGACAGGTCCTTGAAGTCGCGGAAGGTGTTGAGCAGTCCGGCTCCCACGTTGACCGAGCCGTCGGCCAGCGGGAACAGCCACCCGTACCCGGGGAGGATCGCGTCGTCCTCCCGCAGGTCCATCCAGACCTCGAGCCACGGTCCCGGGCGCCGCTCGATCCGGTAGTAGCGGCGGGCCGCGATCCCGAGCGGTTTCGCCGGGTCGCGTCGCACACCGGCCTGGGAGGCGAACCTGGACGACGCGCCGTCCGCCGCGATCACGAATCGAGCCCGGACGATCGTCTCCTCCCCGTCGGCGCGCCGGATCCGGGCGCCGGCGACCCAGCCGTCCTCCTGGATCGGGGCGACCGCCTCGGTCCGCTCCATCAGCTGCGCGCCGGCCTTCTCCGCGTGACGAGCCAACAGCTCGTCGAGCTCGGACCTCGTCATCATCAACCCGAACGACGGGAAGTCCTCCAGGTCCGGCCAGGCGAGCTCGAGCGTCACCTTGCGCGAGTAGATGCGAAGGCCCTCGTGCCGCTCGAACCGCGGATCATCCGTATCGACCCCGAGCCGCCGCAGCTGCACCACGGCGCGGGGCGTCAGACCGTCACCGCAGACCTTCTCGCGCGGGAACGAGGCCTTCTCCACGACGAGGACGTTCAGGCCGTGGCGGGCGAGGTGGTACGCGGCCGTCGAGCCTCCGGGGCCCGCGCCGACGATCAGGACGTCGACGTCAAGCTGCTGGCTCGTCGAGCTCGGCACGAGGATCCCCCACCGCTTGTGAAAACTTTCACAAAGGATGCTAACCGACTTGTGAAGTTCCGCACAAACCCTATGCCCGGGTGTTCGACGGCGGCAAGGGAGCGGAGGGTCATCCCCCGCGGGCGTGATCCCAGGCCACGACGGCCTCCGGAACCACGCGGAGGAACCCGAGCCCGCGGATCTCCTCGGCGAGCCGCGAGAAGCCCTCGCCCGCGAGGAGCGGCCGGTACTTCTCGTGCCAGGCCGAGATCGGCTTGCGCATCGCCGCGCTCTCCGCCGACAGCGGCTCGGCCCGACCGCGGATCTCCACACCCGCGATCTCCACCCAGGAGCGCCCCACGTCGATCGTGATCGCGATCCGGGGTTCGCGTGCGGCGTTCGCCCAGGTTCGACCACCCTGGCGCGTCGACAGGTAGATCGCCTCCTCGTGCCAGACGAACCACAGCGGGACCACATGGGGCGATCCATCGGCGTTCGTCGTCGCGACGGCCGCCGACGGCAAGCTGGCGAACATCCTCCGCGCCGCTCCCACGTCCGCGCTCGACACGCGCATCAGTGGATCCTCGGCGAACGCAGGAGGTCAGAGATCTCGAGCAGGCCGTCGACGCCGTCTCGCCGGAGAGGGGCGTCCTCCAGCGCCCGCCCCGCTCGATCCAGCAGATCGCCGAGCTCGGCGTCGGCATCGGCCGTCTCGCCGTCGAGGACGTCGTCCCGGAGCTGGAACGCCTCTCCCACCAGCCGCCCGAACACCCGCAGCGACCCCTCGGCAGACGCGCCCGCACCCGCCAGCGCGGCCCCGATCAGCACCGGGCCCTCGGCCGTATACGAGCCGGTCTTCAGCGCGCGGACCCGCCGTCGGTCGGCCGCGCCGGACACGTCGAGGAACTGACCCGCCGCCATCTCGGCCCGCATACGGTCGAAGCGCGACATCGCACGCCCCACCAGGTCCCCGGCGAAGCCGCTCGTGCGGAGCAGCTGTTCCGAAAGCACCAGCGCCAGGTCGCCGACGAGGACCGCCGCCGCCGTGCCGAACGCGTCGGGGTCCGCACCGACGGGGGCCTCCTTCGCGAACCGGACATGGCTCGAGTCGACCCCTCGCCGCTCGTCGTCGCGATCCATCAGGTCGTCGTGCACGAGGGCGGACGTGTGCAGGAGCTCGAGCGCCGCGCACGCCCGAAGGATGGGCTCGCCCGCGTCCCCACCCGCCGCGTTGAAGGCCCACCAGCAGATCGCCGGCCGGATGCGCTTGCCGCCGGCCCCCAGGAGCCGGGTGAGCTCGTCGACCAGGGCCGCGGACGCCGGGTCCATCGCCGCGAGCTCCGCCCGGCGGTCACCGAGGAACCGAGCCACGACGTCGTCGACCGGCCCTCGGACGGCATCGAGCGCGGGGGAGGACGGGGCCGCTTCCGCACCGTGCTGGCTGGGCACGCAGGCAGTATGCCAACGGTGGGCACGCCCCGGCAGGAGTCCGGTTCCGGCCGACCGGAACGGGTACTGCTATCGTTGCCCGCGAGCCCGGCTCGAACGATGACGCGCTTCCAGAAGCTCACGATCGCCACCACCGCTTCGACGGTCCTGCTCATCACGGCCGGGGGGCTCGTTCGAGCGACGGGTTCGGGGCTCGGCTGCCCGGGGTGGCCCACGTGCTTCGGTCGGTGGATCCCGCCGCTCCAGACCCACGCGATCATCGAGTACTCCCACCGGCTGCTCGCGACGCGCGCGGTGATCCTGATCTGCCTGCAGGCCGTGGTCGCGTGGCGACAGTACCGGCGCGTCCGTCAGATCCTGTTGCCGAGCCTCGCCGCGGTCGGGCTCGTCTTCGTGCAGGCGGCGCTCGGCGGCGTCGTGGTGAGGGGTGAGCTCGAAGCGACGCTTGTGACGCTGCACTTCGCGACCGCGATGACGCTGCTCGCGGTCCTGGTGAACATCACGGCGAACTCCTTCTGCTACGTGAAGCTGCCGCTCAAGGGGCCGTCGATCGCAGGCTCGGATCCGAGGTTCGCGCGGCTGACGCTGTGGACGGCCGCGGCCGCGTTCGCCCTGTTGATCGTGGGGGCCTCGGTCCGTGCCGGGGCGGCCGGCCTCGCGTTCCGGGACTGGCCGCTGATGGACGGCCGGCTCGTGCCGACGCTCGGCGGCGTCGCGACCCTGATGTTCGTGCACCGTGTCCTCGCGGGGCTGGTCCTGCTGCTCGTGATCTGGGTCGCGATCCGGGCCCGGACGATGACGAACCGCTCGAAGGACCTCGTGATCTTGTCGTCGGTCACGCTGCTGCTCTACGTCGCCCAGATCCTCGTGGGTGCCGCCAACGTCTGGTCGAGACTCTCGTCGGC
>JBAVEY010000326.1:0-2966 GCA_049587975.1 Actinomycetota bacterium
GGGCCCGGGACCTCACGTCACGAACGGACCGGTTCGACCTCGAACGTCGGATGCCGTTTCGCTTCGATCTCGAACTCGTGATCGTCGGCGTCAGCTGTCACGTCGAAGTACGCGTGCGTCACGGGTACCTCTTCGTAGTACTGACGCAGAACCTCGACCGCGTCAGACGGCTCTGGTTCCCGCGCCCGAACGGCGAACAACTTCCTGCCCCGTCGTAGCGTGGCCTCACCGCTCGTCCTGATGTTCCGTACCCAGTTCACCTCACCGTACGCCGCGACGAGGTACATCCGCCCATCTCGGGTCATCACATCGACGGGTGTCGAGTAGGTCCGCCCCGTCTTCCGGCCCTTCACGGTCAAGATGTGGCGATACGACTTCCCGATCCCCAGCCGTGTCATCGCCGTGAAGATGGCGTTGACGGAACGATTCGCCGTGTATTGCTTCGCCATGACCCAGCACCTCCGATCGCCCATTCCACGCGCTCCAGCGACGGACGCCAACGCGCTCTACCCGCGGGATGACCCGTTCCGCTCCCTGAGTGCGATCCGCTCGGCCTCCCGCTGGATCTCCTCCTCGGTCCACTGCGGGCCGTGCCGCGACCCACGCTTCGCGTGTCGCGCTTCGTACGCGAGCCGCGCCCCCCACAACAACACCATGGCGAGCCAAGGCCACACGAAGCCGTGGAGCGACGCACCTACGACGGTGCAGCCCACCCAGGCGAGGGCGATCGCACCGTTCACGGCGAAGAAGATCCAGAGGTTGACGCGAAAGCCGCGCCTGTCGCTCGTCATCGACCTCACCTCGACAGGTGGTCTACCTCGCGCTCGATCCGGTCCTCGGTGAATGGGTTGCGCCGATACACCTGGTAGCCGTTGATCACGACCGCGATGCCCCACCCGACCAACGGGAACACCGGCCAGAACAAGGTCCCCCGATCGAGCATCGCCCAGACGACGATCAAGAAGGTGTTTACCGCAAGGTACGCGACGAGATTGACCTTGAAGTCGTTCTTCGCCTTCAGGTGCTTGATCGCGACCTCTCGCCGCTCCTCATCGGTACGCGGTACGAGGATCTCGGGCTCGTTCGTCGATGTCATCTTGTCCCCCTCCACGTCACGCGGTTCTGGGCAGGTGCCGCTCGTGTCTCTGCGAGTACTCAGCGCCTTGGGACCGGTTGCCTCCCCCCTCTCGGGTGATTCCACCTGGCATATTCAATGGAGGTGATGATGGCGGGTAGGGACAAAGGTCCCACGCTGCAGGGCCATCCAGAGGAACGTCGGCGTCCCGTCTCGGACTCGTTCCGCGCCGGGCGGGTGTCTAGCCCCGCCCGGACACGACTCACAGGCGCTCGATGATCCACTCGTGCGCGAACGGCACGAGCGCGATCGCGATTGCCGCCGCGGCCGAGATCATCGAGCTGATCGAAGGGAGGAGGCTGGGGTCCGGCGCCGAGCACGTCGGCAGCACCGCGGTGCCCAATCTCGTAGGCAAGAACTTCGTCGACCTCCAGATCACGGCAGATCCCGAAGATGTCCCGTTGATCGCCGACGACGATGCGGCCGGTGACGAGCTGAACGCGGGTCTCGAGTGAATCGACGCCAAAGCGAAGCTTGCTACGCAGGTGGTTGAAGTGTCGGTGTCGTTACGAAGCGACTGTCTGGTCTACGTCGGCGGTGGTCCATTGACCGTGTCGCCCCATGCGTCGAATCTGAAGCTCAGTGCGCTTGGAAGCGCCTCGACCAGAGGCGAGGCGAGCACGGCCTCTACACACGCGGGGGAAGCGCCGACGTACGTCGAGAAGCCGTCGATCTCGGTTACGACCACCCATGCACGGTCGGCGGGCCACCAGTAGTTCGGACCCTCGCCCCGCCACCGGTACCACTCGTGTAACCCATCAAGCGGTCCCTGGAAGACCAGGTAGTGCCGGAGAGCGGGCGTGCGTCCCTTCAGCTCCGGTGGCAACGGCGCGCCTGAGTGGTCGGGGTGGATCATTGCGCGAGGCAGTGGATCAATCTCGGGTCCGAGGTCACCGTAGCCATCCCACAGCATGAACCACGCCTCGTTCGGGGTCGCCGTGAACGGACGAAGCAGCGAGAGCAGGGCGATCCCGTCGGTCTCCCCTAGCCCCTCGTCGGGCGGCGACCATTCCACGTCGCCGCCGCTGATCGCCCTCCAGTGGTTGTTGTCGAACGCGTCGGCCTTGTCGATAAGTGCTTCGATCTGCATCTCCGGGTGGATCGTCTTGTTGCGCGCGGCCGCGACCTCGGACCATCGAAGCGGTGCGCTCTGCTCGATCGACGGCCCGAAGAACCGATGCGCGGGATGGAACACCCGAGCGTAGGCTTCGAACCCGCTTGGGACGATCTCGTCCACGAGCACGCCTTCTGGGAGCCGACGGAAGGGTTGAAGCCGCTCATCGATCCATGCGGTCGCATCTACGTCGGTCGCAACGACGAATGGCGCGGGAGGCGGGAAGGCACCCATGGTCGAAAGCCTAGCGACGGGCGGTCCGATGTCGATTCCGGCGGGAAGCGACTGCCACGTGGCTGTGCCCAGGTTCGTCCCACAGTCGACAAGCGCGGAGTGTCGGCGGGACGAGGCCGGGTGAACGTCTACGCTGATGGCAGCGCGTCCGAGGAGGTGCGGAAGTGGGTCTCACTGGTCAGAACCAGCCAGGGCTGTTCGGCCATGAGCGCAGCCACCAGGCCGAACGAGACCTTGCGGAGCAGGTCGCCCACTCGCACCACCGGCGGGCGCTCCACCGGGTTGTTCGCCAGAAATGGTTCGCGCGGCTATTCCACCGCGCACCGACGTCGCGACCCTGACCTGAGCTGATCGAAGCCCGCTCCTTGCGCTTGAGCCGTGGGCCCTCTGCGTGTCCGTGCGACGGGACGGACGAATGTCGTTTCCGTCACGAAACGACACCAAGCGCCGGGACTAGCCTCCGAACTCCTGCGCGACCAAACT
>JBAVEY010000327.1:0-1759 GCA_049587975.1 Actinomycetota bacterium
CTCTTGGACGATGATCTGGGTCTTGTTCCCTGGGCCGATGTCGACCCCGTAGCCGACAAGTGTGAAGGTCTGGTTCTTGAGCTCACCCTGGTTGCCGTCCAGGTACCCGATCGGAGGAAGCGGAGCCGGGACGATATTGGGCCACTTGGTCGTGGCTGGGGCGTCGAGCACGACCACGCCCTGGTCGTGCTGCTTGGA
Source organism: Actinomycetota bacterium (assembly GCA_049587975.1). Classification (GTDB taxonomy): domain Bacteria; phylum Actinomycetota; class UBA4738; order UBA4738; family HRBIN12; genus DASSJM01. The sequence continues at coordinate 199 of JBAVEY010000327.1, forward strand.
GATGCTGAGTTTGCCGGTCCAGCCCGGATCGGGGTGAGCGGTCCCCGTGATGTAGTGGGCCTCCCGCGCGGACTTCTCATCGGGGGTAATCCCTGGCTGCAGTGGGTCGGGCTGGAGATTGTCATCGAACGAGACGAAGACGTCGGTCGCTGGTCCCTCGGTGCAATGGCCAGCGGTGAGCACGACGGTGGGAGAGATCAGGGTTCCCGAACACCTGAACCTCCCGACGTCGGGGATGGTGAAGCGCACGAAGCCGACGTTCGTGTGGATGGTATCGCGGGTGCCTCCAGTGATTGCTAGAACTGGCGTGGTCGCAACGAGTATCGCGACCGAGGCCAGGGCGAGTGCAATGAGCAGCGACTTTCGAGTCATCGCGGACCCTCCAATCATCCCTGTGGCATGGGATATCCCACAAGACCTGAGGCGGTCATGCGTCGGCTGCGGTACTCGCTCTACGCCGGTCCGGCCGTGGCCGCGAGCCCGAGCAGTCCATCCCGCCGCCGGGGACCCTGGGTGGACGTCCCCGATGCCCGATCTGCCCGCACCCCGTGGCTTTGAGACCGCGATAGAGCACCAGATGCTCAGGGGCACCTGAACCGCACGCTCTCAGGCCTGTTCCGTCGCATCTTTCCGTGCCTACAGGCCCCCGGTCGCATCAGGTCGCCAGAGGGCGCCGTACAGACCGGCGTGCTCCGCGTGGACGAGGTCTTCGAAGTCGATCGGGGTGGGTCGGGCCGCCTCCTGGGCAGCCCCCGCTCCTATGAGCGCCGGGTCGGACGCGAGGCGAAGCGGCTCGTCCATCTTGAGACATGAACCCCTGGACGGTGAGGATCGATTATGGCCGAGCCGAGCTAGCGCTCAGATTCCCGCAGCATCCCAACCAGGACCGTCCGGAGGGTCCGATCCTCCTCGCAATGGATCGGCAACTCGGCGAAGGTCCGGCTCTGCGGGCAGCTCCAGAACTCGCCGATCCGATCGGCGCGCTCGAGGTCGGGAGCATCCGGACGTGGAGCAGTTCCGCGCGAGGAGCCGTACCGAGGGCGTCTAGGGTGGTTGCGCCTTTCGTCGCACGGACCGGCGCCGCTTCTCTGACAGGAGGGCCACTCGCTGAGGCCACGGTGAAGACCATCTGATTCAGGGCGTTCCACTCGGCACTGACCTGCCTTTCCCTTGGTCAGCTCAGCGCTTGAGCCTGGATAGCTACGGATCAGAAGGTTGGGGGTTCGACTCCCTGCCGGTGCGCTGGTCAGAGGCCGTTTCTCAACCGGCCAGAGGCCGCGAGGGGCCAGGCGCTAACAAAGTGCGAACAAGGGGCTCTCGTACTCGAACCTGATCGTCTCTGTCACCGTCACGGGAGACTCCGTCAGCGAGGCGGCGGACAAGACATACCGGCTGGACACGGCTTCTCCCCGCGGCTTCCTGGACGATTTCGTCGCGGTTTCCTAGCGACGATCGTCGCGGTTCCCAAGCGAGGTTCCAAGCCTGGCGACGAGGCCTTCTTCGTTTACCCGCTGTAGGGGGTGGGTAATAGCGGGGTCGCCGCAACAACGAAGGACGCCCG
>JBAVEY010000328.1:0-6508 GCA_049587975.1 Actinomycetota bacterium
CGCTACCCGCACGAGTTCTCGGGCGGGATGCGCCAGCGTGCCGCCCTGGCGATGGCGCTCGCCTGCGGGCCGAAGGTGCTACTGGCCGACGAGCCCACGACGGCGCTCGATGTCATGGTGCAAGCACAGATCCTTGAACTGCTCACCGGGCTCGCCCAGGACCTGGGGCTGGCCTTGGTGCTCGTCACGCACGACCTGCCGGTCATCGCGCAGGTCTGCGAGCACGCCGCGGTCATGTACGCCGGTGAGATCGTCGAGACGGGAAGGGTGGAGGATCTGTTCCACGCACCGCGCCACCCGTACACGCGACTGCTCTTCGCGGCCACGCCCGACCTGTATGGCGAGGAGGACGTCGCCTCGATCCCCGGCGCACCGCCGCGGCTGGACCGCGAGATCGTGGGGTGCCCGTTTCGTGAGCGGTGCGACCGCGCATTCGAGCGCTGCAGTGATGAACGGCCCGCGCTGTTGCCACTCGGGGCCGACCGGATGGCAGCCTGCCACCTCAACGACGATCCCGTCGCGGCCGGGTTTACACGCCGGTGAGCAGCGTAGTGGCCCAGCGGAGCGAGGACCGGCCGGTGGCCGCAGGTGGCCCACCTCTCCTCGAGGTGCGGGACCTGTTCACGAGGTATCGCGTCCGGAGCGGGATCGTCGGTGCGCTGAAGCGCGAGCCACGGCGGTTCGTGAGAGCGGTGGACGGCGTCTCGTTCTCCCTGCACGCCGGGGAGATGCTCGCGTTGGTCGGTGAGTCCGGGTGCGGCAAGACCACGATCGCGCAGACGATCCTGCGGCTCGTCGACCCGGTCTCCGGCACGATCGCGTTGAAGGGCCGAGACATCACGCATCTCTCGCAGCGCGAGCTCCGGCCCGTCCGCCGGACGATGCAGATGATCTACCAGGATCCATATGAGTCCCTGGACCCGAGGCTTCGGGTGCGTCAGGCGATCGAGGAGCCCATGCTGATCCACCGTCTCGGCGGCAAGCGCGCGGAGCGCGAGCGCAGGATCATCGAGGCGCTCGCCAGAGTCGACTTGTCGCCTGCCGAGATGTATCTGGATCGGTACCCGCACGAACTGTCTGGCGGCCAGCGTCAGCGTGTGGCGATCGCTGCCGCCCTCGTGCTCGAGCCGACGCTGCTCGTTGCGGACGAGCCCGTATCGATGCTGGATGTCTCGGTCCGAGCCGGGGTCCTCCGCCTGCTCGACGGCCTTCGGCGGAGCGCGAACCTGGGGGTCGTGATGATCACGCACGACCTGTCGACGGCCGCACGGTTCGCGGACCGCATCGCGGTGATGTACTTAGGCCGGATCGTCGAGGAGGGTTCGGCGCGGGACGTCGTCCGCGACCCCCGTCATCCATACACGAAGGCGCTGCTATCGGTCGTGCCAAAGCGTGATCCGCGCGACCGGACCACACCGCAGATCCTCGGCGGCGAGCCGCCGAACCCAATAGACGTCCCTCCCGGGTGCCGCTTTCACCCACGGTGCCCCGTGGCGGAAGACCGCTGCCGAACGATCGACCCTGAACTGCGACCCGCGAACTCCGATCAGCACATGGCCGCGTGCGTGCTCGTGACCGAGCCGCCGGAAGGGGCCGGGTAGTTCCCACCCAGCGCTCGGCGAAGCGTTGGCCGTGGGTGACCGGACAGGTGTGCCGGTGACTCGAACGGGCCCGGTCCGGAAGACCTCGTCGACCGAACCCGAGAACTTGGCGCCTCGATCGCGGATCAGGAACCGGATGTCTCCGAGCCGCTCCCCTGCCGCTAGCTTCCGGGCCTGCTGCATGACCCACGCCGAGTCGGGTTCCTGATGACGCGGCATATGCACGCGCCGGGATCCGACCCTCCGATCGCGATTAGGCACCTGATGCGACGCCAGGCGCGACCACGAACCAAGGCGCGAGACCTCACGCATCCCCGGCGCGGTTGTGTTCTAAGCGACACACGATCCCCATGGTCGAAAGTCCTGTTACTGCACGATACGAAGCAGTCGCGGCTCTGTCCCGCGTCCTCATGACTGTCAATTGCGTAAACATCTGGACCATTGGAATGGAGCCGGTTGAGGAGGCCGCTTTGGCCGGATCTCTACCGCCGGCTTCGTCTGCGCCTCCGAGGCTCGCGACGCGAGGGTCCGACGATGTCTGTCGAGCCAACCGTCCGTTGACTCAATGTTCGCGGATCAGCTCGAGCCGCTGCGTCAGCGGGAGCCCGAGAGGCCATCGCCACGTTGCCGCCGTGACTAAGCGAAGGGGAGCCTCGCGCGTGACCTCTAGCGGATCGGGGACGTTTCGATGGAACGCGACGGCTCCGGGACGGAGGTCCCAGACGAGGGATCGCCCACCTGGACGAAGCACGCGGGCGATCGCGGCCAGGCCCGCCTTCGGATCGGCCCAGTGGTGCATCGACAGCGTGCTCACGACGACGTCGAACGACGCATCAGGAAACGCGAGCGAGGCCACGTCGCCCACCATGAATGACGGGCTGCGGCCGCCACCGCTCGTCATCCGAAAGGCGTTGGCTCGTGCGCGTTCGACCATCGCCGGGTCGAGGTCAAGACCGATCACATCCAGGCCGTGCCTGAGAGCCAGCATGATCGAGAGGTGGCCGGGTCCGCACCCGATCTCGAGCACCCGCGCCCCTTCCGACGAGGTCGTCGCGACGTCGGCGGCGATCCGTCGGAGGAATGTGCCCAGCACGAGCCGGCTAACGGCGTCGTAGACGGCGACATCGCCGATGACGATCCCTCCAGGAACCTCTCGCCCCCTGGAGGCCCCGCGGACGTGCCGGACGACGGCGGAACCCGCCAACACAGCCGCCGCGGCACCCAGCACGATCGCGACCGTCCGAGGTCGACTCACGAATCAACCGTACATCGAGGGTCTTGTACCCTGCGGGTCCGCCGGTCACCTGCTGGATCCGCAATTGTGCTCCGCCGTAGAGTAAGCACGGTTTGCTGTCTGCAGCTCCGATCACGACACTCGGTCCACGCGGCCGACGGTCCTGCTACGACGCTGAGACGAAACATCACTGTGTCGTTCTTCGCGAGCACGAGCAAGGTGACGTTTGGGACGCGATCCCACATCGCCCCTGCAGGCGCTTGCCCTCCACGAGGGGCACTGGCAGGTCGCCGGTATTTGCCACACCGAGCTGCGAGACCTGTCTCCCGCCGATCTCGCCGATGGAGACCGTCCCGTCGGCGATCGCCTCGGCCGCGAGCCGATACCGGCGCTGGGGCCGGCCGCTGAACACCGGCGCAAACGCAAGCGGACCCGAGGCGACCGGCTCGCCGAGCCGGAGCGGACCGGTGCCCGTCCACGGCGCCCGGCGCCTCAGCAGCAATAACGACCAAAGGGCGCCGCACCCACCGTCACCGTGATGTGCACCTTGCGCAAGCTGGACAGCTCTTGCGAGTGTGCCCCGGTCGACTATGCAGCGACTGGGATACCGAGTGCGTTCATCACCTCGCGGGCGGCCCGCTCGCCACTCTCAACCCCGCCGTTCAGATAGCCCTGACTGAATGTCGAGGTGTGCTCCCCGGCGAAATGGACAGGTCCCTCCGCGAGTTCCAGGGTGCCCCAGAAGTCGGTGTACTGGCCGGGGCCGAATCCCGCGTAGGATCCACGCACCCACGGGTCGTCCACCCACGAGTCGAGGAACGCGAGACCGTTCCACGCATCCGCCACACCCGGCACGCCCCGTCCCAGGTTGGCGAGCACGTCCGCGACGACCGCTGGGGACGCAGGGGCGTGAGCCATATCCGTGGGGTAATTCGTACCCTCGTTCCCGCCGTTATAGACCGTGAGCACCGGGGTGCCCGGCGCCGGGCTCGTCTGCCCATAGGTCGAGTCCCAGGTCACGTAATGAGGCTCATCGCTCGGGAAGCTCCCCGTCCAGTCGAGCGCGGCGAACGAGCGGTCGAGCTGCAGGTTCAGCTTCGCGTTGGTCCCCATCGCGAGCTCCGCGATCGCCCGACGCTTCCGCGAAGACAACGTTAGGCCGGAAAGGTCGAGGTCTCGAAGCACGGTGAACGGCAGCGCGACGACGGCGCGATCGGCCACCACATCGTTCGCCACACCCGAGAACCGGAGGCCCACGCGTCCGTCGCCCCGCGTCCACGCGGCCTCCAGTCCGTGGCCGGTCACGATCGCCTGTGGCGGCAGGGCGCGCTGGAGCCCCTGCACGAGCATGTCGTTGCCTCCGGCGACCCGGAAGCGCTCGTCCGCGCCCGGGTAAGGGAACACGAACGCCTCGAACAGGTTGATCGCAGACATGTCGTCGGGCTCGAGGCCGAAGAAACTCTGCATGAACGTGCGGAGTGCAAGACCGAACAGGGAACCCGCTCCGCCGGGCAGGTTCGCCTCGAACCACTCCGTCATCGTCGTCTGGTCGAACTCGACCGCCTCCGGCCCGGCCTGGTCATGGAAGTACCGACCGACGCGCCGGTAGTCGGCCCGCAACCGGTCGATGAAGACATCGAAATCGGCGAACACTTCCGCCGGGTCGCGCAGGCCCCCGTCAAGCCAGAGCGGATCCAGGCTGCCCGCGGGGAAGGATTGCTCGAAGGTGTCCACGAGGGGAATCCGGAGCTCCTTGGCGAGCGACCGGATGTGACGATGGCGGCTGTCGATGTACTGCCCGCCGTGCTCTGCGGTCTGATCGGCGTCGAAGAAACCACGGATGGAGAAGCACCGTCCTCCGAGCCGCTCCTGCCCCTCGTAGAGCGTGGCCGCGATCCCGTGGCGGTGCAGTCGATAGGCGCACGAGAGGCCACCGAGACCGGCACCGATGACGACAACCGACGCGCCCCTCGCGGCGACGGCCCTGGGTGCTCTCGCGAGCCCGAGCGAGGTCGCGGCGAAGGCACCTGCCGCGACCAGTCCCCCGCGGCGCAGCAGCTCACGACGGGTGATCGTTCCGCTAGCACGCTCGGCCTCGTATGCGCCGATGACCTCTGTCGGATCGATCGAGGGGGTCCCCGGGGCCGCATCGTAAGCGCTGGCCATCTTCCGAAGCTGTCTGACGATGGGTGATCCGAGTGCTGGCATCCGTATCACTCCCGTCCGGCTCGGTGATACAGGCAACACTACCCAGCTCTTGAGGGCGGCGGTCAAGAGGGATCGCCCGGCAGAAGGTTCAGGCGAGTCGCCGGCCGCGGCAACTGCTCGCCCCCAACCCTCCAGAACTGCGATTGTGCTCCGCGTAGACGACACACGGTCCCCACAGTCGAAGGTCCGGCAGGATCGCGAGCCAGTGCTAGATCTTCGGCTCAGGCGAGCACCGATGGTCAGTGGGTCCCATTCACATCCATCGGGCTCGACGTGCTCCAGGTGCGTCCGTAGATCGGCCGCCAACCTGCGGCGTCGGCCACGCTTGACGCGGCCTTCAGGTCAGGGCCCCAGCTGGTCCAGGAACGTCATCGCGGCGTCAACCGATGGTCGGTGGCCTTTGCGCTCGTAGAGGGCGAGCGCCTCGCGGGACGCCTGCTCCGCCTCCGAGGGCCGTCCCGCTGCGCGGAGGACGCGAGCCAGCTCCATCCATGCGTCGCCCTGGTCCTCGGGGCACTCGGCGTCCGCGAGCATCGCGACGACGGCCCGGGCTCGGTCCTCGGCGCCATCCAGATCCCCCCGTGCGGCCAGCACGATCGTCTCTGCCGTGGCGGCGAACGACTGGGACGAGAGGTCGTCCTCGGCCGCGGTCCGGCCGATCGCAGCGAACCGCTCGGCCTCCTCGAGCCGGCCGAGCCTCGCAAGGTACGTGGCCAGGTAGGCGGCGTGCGTGGTCTTGATGCCCACGTGTCCCGTGGCGTCCAGGATCTCGCAGCCCCGCCGCGCGGCTCGCTCGGCCGCGTCCAGGTCGCCCGCCCGATATTCGAGTTGGCCGCGGAGGGACTCGCAGACCGCGACGAAGAACCGCATCCCGACCGCCTCTGCGGCCGCGGCCGCGAGCTCGATCGTCCGGCGGGCCTCCTGCACCTCTCCCCGCATCGAGAGGTACCGGGAGCGGATGGCCAGCGCGGCCAGCTCGATCGGTCGGGAGCGGCGAACGTCGTCGCCCAGCGCATCGAGCCGCCGGAGCCCCTCGTCCGGCGTGGTCGACCCATAGCTCTCCGAGACCATCTGGAGGCGAAGCGCTTCGAACAGGAGCCGGTCGTCGCCGCACGCCCGCGCGTACGCGACGGCCCGTGCCTCGGCGCGCGCCGCTTGGTCGAACCGGCACGGCATGAACTCGATGAACCCGAGCTTCGTCCACGCGTCCGCGAGCCCGGCCTCGTCGCCGAGCTCGGTGAGGGCCTCGATCGCCGCCACGATCTCCGCGCGGGCCGTCGCCGTCGGGACGCTCCGGGGGTCGACCTCGTTCTGCACCTCGGTCCGCGCGATGCGCGCGCGCCACCCCAGCGAGCGGTCGTCGGCACCCTCCGCCAGCCGGACTGCCTCGTCGAGCGCCGCGAGCGCGGCAGGTTCGTCGCCCGCCTCCTGTAGCGCCGCGCCTAGGTGGTAGAGGGTCCACGCC
>JBAVEY010000329.1:0-9772 GCA_049587975.1 Actinomycetota bacterium
CGTTCGACGTGTGGCACGACCGTGCGGTCTTCCACTTCTTGACGGAGCGGTCGGAGCAAGACGCCTACGTTGCACTGTGCGAGCGCACCGTGGATCCGAGCGGCGTTGCGATCGTGGCGACGTTCGCGCTCGATGGTCCGGCGATGTGCAGCGGCCTCCCCGTTGCTCGCTACGACGCGGAGACTCTCGCCGCGCGCTGCGGATCGCGGTTCCGCTTGACCGCGTCAGAGCGGCACATCCACACGACGCCGGCGGGTGTCCGTCAACCGTTCACGTTTGCGGTCTTCCATCGCGTCGGCGACGCGCTCTCCAGTCCGGCCGACGCCGCATGAGAGGCGCCGAACGAGCCTGACAGCGGCTGGATCGCGGATGGTCGCAGCTCTACTCGGGGCGGACCGAGCCATGCGTCTGCACCACGCTGCTCGTCGGATCATGGGCTTCCGCCGCTCGCATCAGGTTCGCGAACCCGCGCTTGGCGAACAACGGCATCATCACCCAGTGCGTCATGGTCCGCATCACCGGCAGACGCATCCGGAGCGGCGGGTTCGAGATCGCCGTCTGGCGGAGCCGGTAGACGACGCGCGACCCCGTGCCGTCCGATCCGATCTCGAATCGATGCTCGTACCGCGCTTCGGTCCGTTTCCCGCTCCTCCACACGATGAGGGCGTCCGTGTGGAACTCCAGGATCTCCGGGGGCCGAGCCTCGACGACCTGGTTCTCGTTCTCCGATCTCGACCGAGCCATGGGAACCGATCCCACGCTCGTGAACTCGGTCCCTGATTCCAGGGGCCCGGCGCCGCGCACCGAGAGCAGCCTGAAGCCCGGGTACTGCCGCTTGCCGCCCAGTCGAGGTGCGTCGACAGGTCGGCCAGCACTCCGTAGACGACCATCGGGGGCGCGTCGCAGCGCCCCTCGAAGGTCATCTCGTACGTGTCTCCTCCGTCCCACCGCATCTCACTCATCGCCATCTCCGTTCACGCGAACGCGACGGTCCTGGCGCCCGCCATGACCTCCTCGACCACCTTGGCCGCCCCGACGATCGTCGCGCCCTTCTGCAGCTGCTCCTCGCCGATGCCCCGGGGGTTCGTGCAGGCCCCGCAGAGCCAGACCTGACCGCCGTTGTCCACGAACTCCCGGAAGAGCTCGTCCAGCACCGGCAGGCCGGGCTGGGCGATGCCGTCGGTACCACCCGTGGTGCCGAGCCAAACGGCCTCGATCGTGCAGAGCACCACCGCGTCTTGGCCGGCCGTGGCCGCGATGTTGGCCGCGACGAACGGGAGCGTCGCCCGCTCCGGGTCCTCCTTGGCGTGCGTGCAGTTGAAGATCAGTCTCTCGCTCATCCTCACCTCTTCCTTTCCACCGTGATCAGGAGACGCCCGTCACCAGGCGTCTCGATCGAATGAACCGCGTGGCCCATCATCCGGGCCAGCGAGGGCAGGTCTTCTTTCGCCGCGGGGTCGCGCGCGGTGACCACGAGCACGTCGCCGACCGGGATCGCTTCGATCCGCCGGCGGAACTCCCCGGCCAGGCCGTCGGCGCAGCTCAGCGTTCCCGCGTCGAACCGCTGGATCCCGTTCGGCTCCGCGTCCCTCACTGCGCCGGTCATGGATCGAACGGTAGGCAGCCCGTCTCCACGGGTCATGAGGCATCTGCCCCATCTGCTGGGAGAAATCTTGGAAGTGCGCCAACGGTCTTGCGGAGAGGGCTCGGTGTTCGTCCCTAGCGCCCTCGGGTCCTCGCCCCTATCCCGCGGGCCTCAGTCGGCGACTCCGCCGAGGTCGACGAGCCCATGTCGCATCGCGTACATCGCGGCCGCGCCGCGCGTGGTCACGCCGAGTTTGGCGTAGATGTGTTCCTCGTGGTTGCTGACCGTCTTGGCCGAGATGGTCAGTTCCTGCGCGATCTGTTTCCTGGTCATCCCCCTGGAAAGCAGGACCAGCACCTCGACCTCGCGAGCCGTGAGCCCTCCTGGATGGCTCGCCCGACGGCGCACTCTATGCCCCGCTGCATCCAAAACGGCTCGGACCGCCTCGCCGTCCAGCCGACCGTGGGTGACCTCCGCCGCCATGAACTCCTGGGCCGCATCCCGCGCCCACGCGTCGCGATGGGGGCGCGGTTCGAGCAGCGCCCGGTGCACGTCGGCGGCCGCGATCAGACGGGCGGTCATCGGGACGGTTTCAGCCGTGAGGCCCGACGGGTAGCCGGATCCGTCCAGCCGCTCGTGGTGCTTGGCCGCGAGCTGCCCGATCGCGGCGAGTGCGGGCGGCTTGGAGAAGGTTCGCGCCGTGAGGTACGGGTGGGTTCGGACCCGCTCTCGTTCGGCCTCGGTCAGCGGCCCGGCCTTGTCCAAGATCCCAGCGGACACGCCGATCGCGCCGACATCGCTCACGAGCGCAGCTCGACGAACGAGCGCGACATCGTCGCTCGGCAGGCCGACCGTGGCGGCGGCCGTCGCAGCGAGTTGCGCGACCGCTCGCGAATGTCCGAGCTTGCACGGCGACTTGACATCTGCGTAGTCGGCGAAGGCCTCCAACGCCCGATCGAGGTCCTCCCCGGTGAGCTCGCGTCCCAACTCCTCGTGATCGCCGATGAGCGCGTCCCAGCCGTCGACGTCGTTGACGAAGGCGAGCAGCTCCTCGGCGTGGGCGCAGAAGTGGTCCACGAGCTCGGGATCGAACTCCGTGCCCCGTCGGGAGCGAAGCATCTGGACCGCGGCGTCCACCCCGCCGATCCGATGCAGCATCTCCACGTCGTTGGCCACGTGGACGATCCGCATGATCCGAGCGATCTCTGGACCCGACAACTTGGCGGGGGAGCCCTTCCCATCCCACCGCTCGAACGCCTGCTGCAGGGGGTCGCGGACCTCGGCACCCAATCCGAGCCGCATCGACAGATCGCCCGACGCCTCGCAGTGGGCGGCCATCGACCGCTTGACCTCCTTCGACCCACCTGCGAGGAACCGACCGATCATCGTGAGCCGCTGGATCGGGGGGCTACCGCTGGCGACGTGTCCGATCATGAAGCGCATCATCGACAGACCGGTCATGTCGACCAGATAGCTGTCGGCCCGTACGGTCCTATCGTCGCCGAACCACTTCCCCATCTCGTGCGCATCGGCGACGCATCCGACCCACGCAAGCAGCGACACATAGAAGATCGCGGCTCGCTCGTCATCGGACAGGCCTTCGAGCTCCGCCATCCGTATCGCGATGAGCGTCTGGCGGATGACGTGTTCCTGCGGTTGACCTAGCCCCAGATCCGTCGCGAGCGACAGCGCCGCCACCAGCTCAGCCAGCCGGACACCTTCTCCAGCAGCCTCCATCTGCTCAGCCTACTGTCGGCTTGCACTGGAGTTCGGCCAGCGGCGAAGCCGCAGCTGGGGTCCAGCGCCGCCCCGGCCCCCCCTTCGTTGCCGCTCGTCGCGATGCTGCACGGTTCGAGGCTGCGAACTCCCCCGCGCAGATCCTAGCCACGCGCTTCGCCAGCGCGATGATCGTGAGGATCGGTGGGTTGCCGAGCGAACTCGGGAACAGCGTGGCATCGGCGACGAAGACGTTCTCGGGCAGCCGATCGTCGTGGACCGTCGGCACGGACGCCTCGGTGAGCGCGAGCATGCCGCCGGGATGACCCGCATGCACCGTCCCGAGGAACACCTCGTGCGGATCCGCGCCGAAGCCCGCGAGGATCTCCGTGGCGACCCCGACCGCCTCGTCCAGTCGCGAACGATCCGCGGGCGTGAGGAGCTTGTGCACCTTCCTGCCGGACACGGACCCCACGTTCTCATCCGCGAGCTTGATCATGATCCCCACGATGTCCTGGAGGCGATGACGCCACCGCGGATGGAACAGGCTGCTGATCCAGTCGAAGTACGGGGACAGGATGTAGCCCTCGCGCTGCACGACGAAGGGCATCTCGATCTCATTGCACTGCCAGGCGTTCGGGACCCGGGTAGCGACCGTCAGGACGGGATCGACGAAGAGCGTCGGATCGCAGCGGATGCCGGAGCATTCGAGGATGGCGGGCGTTCCGAACCCGCCGGCGGCGAGCACCACGAGGTCGGCGGGGATGAACCGGTGCCGCACCCTCCCGCGCGCGACCACACCCGTCGCCCGACCGCCCTCGATCGGCACCCTGGTCACCGTCGCGCCGGTGGTGAGCCGCGCACCGCGCCGAACCGCGTCTTCGAGGAACCTGCGGCTGTCCCACTTGTGACCGTACGGGCAGCCCAGCATGCAACGGCCGCAGTGGCGGCACCGGTCGGCCTCTCCCATCTTCGGCAGGACGACCGGATCCAGACCGAGATCGTCGAAGGTGCGGAACAGGCGTCGCGTGGTCGGGTGCCAACGCCGCTGGTGCGCGGTCGTGAGCGGGATCTCACGCGCGATCTCGTCGAACTCGCGATCGAGGTCTAGGCCCAGGCCACGGAGATCCTCATCCATGCGGATGCCGTTCCCGGTCGCCATCGTCGTCGTCCCGCCCGTGCCGATCCCGTTCACCAGGAGCATGTCCGGGGTGTGGCGGAAGTGGATCGGCGGGTAGACGAGGCGCACGAGACGCGGGTCCACGAGCAGGCGGCTCCTGCGCAGCCGTTCGATCGATCCCCGATCCAGCGTGGCCCGCCTGAAGTCGCGGCCGGCCTCCACCACGGTCACGTCGAAGTCGCCCTGGAGCTCCCTGGCGACCGTGGCGCCTCCGGCGCCGCTCCCCACGACGACCGCCCGCCTCCTCACGAGGCCCCCTTCCAGGAGATCAGAGCGAGGCATCTCGGCCGTCCCTCGGTGATCCGCTCCGAGAACGTGAGCACACCCCCCTGCGTGAGGCCGGCGATCAGGCCGGCATCGAGCGAGGACATGAGGCGACAGACCGCCGGCGAGTACCGCTCGGCGAAGGCGCACCGTTCGACGGTCACCCGCCCGCTCGGGTCCGCCCGGAGGTCGATGCCGATCATCCGGTAGGCGACCCGCGCGGCCCGCGATGCCTCGTCACGGGTTCGAACGCCGAGCCGACGACGGAACGACTCGCCCAGCACGTACGCGTTGTCCCACATGCGACGGGACACGGCATCGACATCCGCGTCGTCCGCCAGTGCCCGTTCGGCGCATCGGGTCGTGAACGAGGCGTACCGCTCGAGGAGCGCTCGGCGGTCCAGCCCGTTCACGTCTACGGGCTCGCAGCCGAACGCGGCCGCCGTCGCCCCGGAGAGCCGACGCAGGGCCGATCGCGCCACCCACCCGGGGACATGGAGCTCGAGCGCACGCAGCCTGAGACTCACCGTCGCGCCTCCGCATGGATCGCCTTGTGGGTCGGAGCCGTCGGATGCTCCGCGTACAGCGACCCGATCACGCCGCGGAACCTCGCCTCCACCTGATGGCGTTTGAGCTTCAGGTTGGCGGTGAGCTCCCCGCCCTCGATCGACAGGTCGTCCGGCAGCACCGCCCACCGCTTGACCTGCTCGGGGTGTGAGAGCCGGCGGTTCAGCTCGGCGACGGCCGCGTCGATCGTCGCTGCGTCACCGACGCCATCCACCCACAGCAGCGCTCCACAGAACGGCCGCCCCTCCCCGACGACCATCGCCTCCGAGACGCCGGGGATCCGACGGAGCATGGCCTCGGTCTTCGACGGCTGGAGGTACTTCCCGTACGCCGTCTTCAGCAGGTCCTTCTTCCGACCGTCGATGACGAGCCGGCCGTCGTCGGTGAGGTGGCCGAGATCGCCGGTCAGGAGCCAGCCATCGCGGAACGGCTGCTCGTCCTCGTCGACGTAGCCCGCCGTCACCTGAGGCCCTCGGATCAGGAGCTCGCCATCGTCAGCGATCCGGACCCGCGTCTCGGGCAGCAGCTCTCCGACGGTCCCGATGCCGTTGCGGCCGAGGCGATTCAACGTCACTAGCGGAGCCTCCGTGAGCCCGTAGGCGCTGTGGATCTCGACGCCGAGCTCACGGAAGGACCGCAGGAGCTGGTCGTCGATCGGTGCCGAACCGACGAGCAGCTGCCGACAGCGATCCAGGCCCGCTCGGCGGAGCATCGCGCGACGAACCGCCGGTCTGAGGACACGCCGGAGCGGCCCTGCCCGCATCCGCTGGTACCGGACCCCCATCCGGCTCCGTTCGAGCCCGTCCCAGACCTTCTGGTACAGCCGGGGCACCGAGAAGAAGATGGTCGGCCGCACGGCGGGCAACGTCGTCGCCACGCGCCGGAAGTCCTCTAGGAAGGTGACCTCGACCGGCGCGGGCAGATCGTACGGGCTGTAGGTACCGAGGATGCCCTCGACAACGTGGTTCATCGGGAAGAAGGACAGGTACCGGGCGGGCCGCGTCCGGATGCTCCACGGCACCAGCGAGGCCATCGTCTCGGCCATCCACCGGAGCTGGGCGTGGGTGAACGCGACGCCCTTCGGCGGTCCGGTCGTGCCGGACGTGTACCGGATGGTGGCGAGGTCATCCGGACCGACCGGCGCCCGCCCGGGGAGCTCCGCGCCTGCGCCGCTCGCGAGGAAGGACGTCCAGCCGGTCACATCCCGGCCGGTCGGGGGGTCCTCGCGGCAGAACGACACGACCGGCAACGTCGTCGAGAGCTCGCCGAAGCGCTCCAACACGGTCGTCGCGCCGACGAACAGGATCTCCGCGCGGCTGCGTCGCAGCACGTCGTCGAGGTCCTCGGAAGGCGTCGTCACGTACAGCGGGACGCTGACGGCTCCGACGAGGCCGATGGCGACCTCCACGATCAGGTAGCGCGTGCTGTTCGATCCGACGATCGCGACCCGGGTCCCGGCCCCGACGCCCATCGTGCGGAGCGCGGCCACCGCGGCGGCGATCTCGCGACGGACCTCGAACGCCGGTCGGACCGTCTCGGTGCCGTCCGTGTCGACGTCGAAGAAGCGGACGGGCAGACGCCGGCCGCCCAGCCGGAACAGGACCTGCTCGTGGACGGTGCGATCGGAACGGTGAAGGAAGCCGCGTGCGGTCGCGTGATCCAGCAGGATCGGCAGGTACGCGCGCCAATCGGGAACGGTCGGACCGAGCACCTCGTCGGTGTGCTCCCGCCGGAACCGACGCCGCTCCCGGAAGTACGGCGCGAGGATTCGGCCGGCGCGTCCCCCGACCCGGAGGGCGATCGGCGCGAACACGGGTGAGGGCAGCCGCATGCCGAGGCCATCCCGCGCCCAACGACGGGTGAGGGCGACGACCTCTTCGGCGGTGGGCAGCTGGTCGGTGGGCGTCGTGAGGTGGAACGTCCTCCCCTCGGCCTTGGGTTCGAACGTCAGGCGGACGATCGCGTCCGCGACGTAGTCGACCGGCACGATGTTGACTCGGAGATCGCGGCTCGTCGGGACGATCCGCAGCGTTCCCGACAGGAGCTGCCGCAGCGGCGTGTAGAAGGTGTTGAAGGTCTTGATGTCGCCCGTCGTCGAGTCCCCGACGATCATGGCGGGCCGGACGATCGTGATGGGCAGATCCGGAACGGCGCTGCGGACCAGGCGTTCCCCCTCGTACTTGGTCTGCTCGTAGGGGCTCTCGAAGCCGTAGGCGTCGGTCAGGTCGTCTTCGCTCACGGTGCCGCGCCGACCCCCCGCCACGTACGCGGTGGACACGTGCAGGAGGCGCGCGAGCCCCCGGACCGACCGAGCGAAGCGGAGGACGTGGGCCACACCATCGACGTTCACCCGGCGCAGGTCCTCGACGGTCGCATCGACCCGGAGGTCGGCCGCGACGTGGACGATGTGGGTGATCCGGTCGCGGAGATCGGCATGCGTTCCCGGATCGAGACTCAGTCGCGGCTCGGTCACGTCACCCGCGACCGCGTGGATGCGGTGCCCGAGCGCGGCGCGCAGGTCCGGCCGATGCCACCACGCCCGGTTCGAAGCGTGGATCGCCTCGGCATCGGTCCGTGCCGGCACGAGCGTGACGATCTCGAGATCTGCTCGCTCCAGCAGCCGGGCCGCCACCTCCGTCCCGACGAACCCGGTCCCCCCGGTGAGCAGGACTACGTCACCCATGCGGGCACACCCCACCCATGCTGAACGGCGAAGCTCCGAAGCAGTTCGCGGTTCCTCCGAGCCGCGGCGACATGGATCTCGTTCCCGGCGCGGAGCTGTTCCCGCATCTCGACGGGATCGGACAAGAGCTCGTCGACGGCCTCGGCCACCCGATCGAACACGTCCGGACCGTCGGGGGAAAGGAAGTACCTCCGCTCGAGCCCCAGCTCCGCGTACAGCGTGCGCAGGCGGAGATCGTGTCCGACGGCGAGCTGCGGCACCGCTTCTGCCAGCGACAACACCGACGCGTGGTACCGGGAGGTCACGAGGACGCCCAGGCTCCGCAGGAGCGCCGTCATGCGCGACGCGTCGTGCTCCCGCGAGGAGAAGATGCGCGCTCGGTCGGGGTTCGCCATCTCGCCGTGGATCGCCCGGGCGATCGGCTCGTCCAGCTCCTCCATACAGATGAGCGCGACGGGGCGATCGTGCTGGCGGATCACGTGGTCCGCGAGACGGGCGTACCCGCGAACGAGGTTCGCGCTCGCCCGCTCGCGCGCGGGCGAGGCTGAGAAGTAGTACGGCCACCGGTACCGGTCCTTCCGCTTGCCCCACGGGCGGATCACGACGGGCCAGCGGTAGAAGTCCACGGCCGCGATCCCCACGGCCGGTTCCTCGGCGCCGGGCCAGATCGCGCGGCCCCGATCGCGGTCCTCCGCTCGCGGCTCGAAGATGAAGGCGTTGTCGGCGGTCCACTCGATCGGGGCCGTGACCCCCCACCCGCGCAGGCGCTCGGCCGCCGCCTCCGAACGGGTGACGATGAGATCCGTCGTGCTCGCCACCCTGCGCACCAGTCGTTGGTTGCGAGGTCGGAGCTGACCGGCATCGACCGCGTACGCGAGGCACGGCTTGCCTTCTCGATGCGCGCACCGCGTCGCCCACAGGAAGTACCAGAGGAGCGCCGACGTCCACGTGTCCATGTAGGCGCTGCCCTCGACCAGCACGACGAGGTCATGCTCGCGGACCAGACGGCGGGTGGTGGCCAGGAAGATCGACGGCATCGGAACGATGCGGAGACTCGGTCCTTCGTGGAGGTACCGGCGCAGGTTCGCGGGATCCTTGAGGGCGGGAACGGTGAGCAGGGCGTCGTCGCCGAACACGGCCCGGAGGTCCTCGATATCGGCCTGCAGCAGCGCCTCGGCGCCGGTGTTGTTGGCCCCGTTGTATCCGATGAGCAACACCCTCGGTGGATCCATCACCGCCTCCTCCAACCGACCCCTCACCGACAGCTTCAGCAGGCTGCGGTGGGATGCCACGGGCACCCGGCCCCGCATCCGTGGGCCCGTCGGGCTCAGCTATCCGACCCTTCAGTGCGGGCACCGGCTCCTATGCAGAGGGCGACCATCGGCCCTGAGGGGATCCCCCCAGGGTCCGTAGCGTGGGATCGAGGCGCCGTTGGCATCGGAGAGAGGAATGGAGGACGAGATGTCAAAGACCAGATCTGCCGAGGTGCTGGCCACCCCCCTGGGGTCGGTGGACATGGCGCGCCTGGTGTTCACGCGAGGCGCCGCCCACCTCACCATCCGGGTGGACGGTTCCATGGAGGACCTCTACAGGGCGAGGTTCGAGGGGAAGGTGCCGCACTTCCAGGTCGACGGAGGCACCGTGAAGGTCACGTACCGCATGGGCCTCCGCCCACCGCGCGGCGAGATCGTCCTGTCTGGCCGGGTCCCCTGGGCGATCCAGGGCGCCTTCGGGATGTCCGACGTCGTGGCCGACCTCGAGGACCTGGAGCTGAGGA
>JBAVEY010000330.1:0-1537 GCA_049587975.1 Actinomycetota bacterium
GTACGCGGGTACGACGCCGTAGCCGAGGCGCGCCGCTCCGGCAAGCGGCTGACGGCGGCCGAGGACGGCCTCGAGCAGCGTGGTCTTGCCGCTCCCGTTCGCCCCGAGGAGCACCCAGCGCTCGTGAAGGCGAATCACGAGGTCGAGCGGCCCGAGGACCGTCCGGCCATCGACGCGCACGACCGTACGGTCGAGCTCGACGATCGGCTCGGCGTCAGACATCGATGAGGATCTTGAGTGCGTCGGGTCCCGATGCGGCCTCGAACGCTTCGGCCGTGTCCTCTAACCGGAACCGCGCCCACACGAGAGGCTCCAGCACGATCCGACGGGTGCCCACCAGCTCGAGCGCCTCGACGAAGTCCCGAGGGAGCGCCGATCGGGCCCACGCGATGGCGAGCTCCTTGTAATAGAGGTCGTAGTACGGGAGCGAGCCTTCGGCGCCCCGGCCGATCACCCCGTACGCCAGGATCCGCCCGCCCACGCGAGCAAGCTCGATCGACCGAGCCAGCGACGACACGCGGCCGGCGCACTCGATCACGACGTCGACGTCCCCGACCATCCTTCGTACCTCGGCGACCTCGTTCCCATCGGCCGGTACGGTAACGTCGGTGCGGAGCCGTTCGGCCAGGGCTCGCTTCTCCGGGCTGCGAGTGATCCCGATCACGGTGGCACCCGCTTGTTTCGACAGCTGCGCGTGCAGCAGCCCCGTGACGCCGAGCCCGACCACGGCGACCGTCTCTCCGGCCCGGATCGGCATCAGCCGTTGTCCGTGCACGCACGTCGCAAGGACTTGCACCATTGGCGCGACCGAGGTGTCGATGTCTCCGGGGACCGGGTGGACGTGGGTCGACGGCACCGGAATGAGCTCGCGCAGTCCGCCGTCCGCGTCGCGGCCGAGCAAACCCGCGTTCGTGCAGATGTTCGTGCGCCCCTCACGGCACTGGCGACACGTGCCGCAGGACAGTCCGGGGTCCACGAGGACCTCCGTGCTCTCGGCCAGACCCGTGCTACCGGGGTCGACCAGCTCGCCGACGATCTCGTGCCCCAAGACGCGCGGATACGCAACCGGGATCTGACCGCTCGCGATACTGAAATCCGTCCCGCAGAGCCCGACCGAGCGAACCTCGATCAACGCATCTCCCGGGTTCGGCTCGACATCGGGGATCGCGCGCACGTCGAACACGCCCGGCGCGTCGAGGAACGCGGCTTTCAGGGATACTCCTGAGATGGCAAGATGCTGCACGATACACGATGTCTGAGAGCGGGCTCCTTCTTCTAGGCGCCTCTGGCGCGCACCAGGGGATGCACCCCGATGACCGATCACGGGATCACACACGGCGAGCGAGAGCGAAGGAGCTGAGGTGATGCTGCCCAGTCACGGACGGTTCGACTACTCCTCGATCACGGCGAGGCCGGACTTCACTTGGCCGGAGGGGAAACGCCTCGCCGTCTACATCGTCGTGTGCCTCGAGCACTTCTCCTACGGCGAGGGCGGTATCGGCCTCTCGTACTCGCCGGGGATCCCGCACCCAAACAC
>JBAVEY010000331.1:0-3274 GCA_049587975.1 Actinomycetota bacterium
CGAGCTCCCGGCCCGGCCGACGTTCGACGAGCTCGGGCTCCGTGCCCGCGCGTGGGCACCGCACCGAGCCACCGCCGCGCGGATCCTCTGGCACCACTATCTGTCGGTCCGCGGCCGCTCGTGACCCGACGAGCCTGGCCCGTTACCCCGCGGCCCGGCGGGCGACCCTCGCCCTGCGGACCGTCGTGCCGACGACCATCGCGGCCGAGATCAGCACGAGGTTCTTCACGACGAACTCGCCCTCGACCGTCAGCAGGAGCGGGTTGCCGTCACGGAACGTGACGTCGGGCAGCACGAGGAACGTGAGGAACGTCCCGACCATCTGCACCAGGAACAGGAGCAGCGTGAGCCGGAGCGCCCTGCCGAGGAGCAGCAGGACGCCCACCGTGACCTCGAACACGCCGAGCAGCGGCACGATGACGTCGGGGTCGACCCAGTAGACCGTCTTGGCCACCAGCTGGGAGACCGGCGAGACCTCGAAGATCTTCAGCAGCCCGAACCACACGAAGACGACGCCGAGCGAGACGCGGAGCACCGGAACCGCGACCCGTCGCAGGAACGGGATCAGGACCCGGTCGACGCGGTCGACCAGCGACCACGTCGTCCGTGCCAGCTTCGCGGGTGAGCTCGTCGATGCCATGTCGGCCTCCTGGGGTTGGGCGCATCCCTTCCACCTTACGGATCGAGGCCGGATATCCCGCGCGGGCTAGGCGGTGATCTCGACCGGCGTGCCGAGCGGCACGTCGAGCAGCGACTCGAGGTCGTCGTTCAGGACGCGGACGCACCCGTGCGACACCGCGTTGCCGAGATCGGTGGGGCTCGAGGTCCCGTGGATCGCCATCCGTCCCCCACCCGGCCACTCGGAGAGGACCGGCGAGAAGCCCGACAGCCCGAGCGCGGCGATCCCGTACGGCTGGAATCGGCTCGCGTAGCGGATCTTCACCCACACGTAGAAGGTGCCCGTGCCGGTCGGGGTCGCGTCGGTGCCGACGCCGACCTGGAAGCGCTCCTCGAGCCGATCGTGGACGTAGTAGCGCAGGACGCGTTCGGACAGGTCGACCTCGATCCGCTGGTCGATCCTGCGCACGGAGACATCGCTCCCGCGCACCCAGCCGGCGGATCCGTTCGGCCGGAGCGGGAGGAGCACGCGGTACCACGCCTCCCCCGCCCGGCGCTTCGCGCCCTTGATCAGCAGGGGCGAGAACTTCCCGACCGGGTTGCGGGTATCGAGCGCGAACGCCGCGTCCGAGTCCTTCGGCACGTCCCACACCCCGATCACGCGCTCGGCCGGCACCGCGAGCACGTTCACGCCCACGGGAAGGAGCGGCGGCCGTTCGCGGGCGACCGGAGCATCGCCAGAGACCCCCGGCTCAGTGGTCGGGTCATCGGTGGCGACGAGCGCGCCGCTGCCCGAACAGGCGCCGAGAAGTAGACAGATGGCCAACAAGCCGATGCGCCTAGGCATCATCGGGCCATCATCCCACGGCTCCTCGAGCCCCCGGGTGCCAGCATCGCCGAACCCGCTCGACTGGGCGAAGGAGTAGTCCCTCACCTCGGGGCCGAGCCGCCAGAACTGCGCTTGACGCTCTTGGGCGGCAATCGCTCCCTGGTCCGTCCTGCTCCTCGAAGACGGCACCTCATGCGACAAGAGCGCGAAACTGCGGACCAGGGTCTCTGCCCTCCCGAACGGCGGCAGCCTGATCCCTCGTTCGATCGAAAGCGGGCTTCCCAGTCGCCGTACTGGGCGAGGATCCGGTTGAGTCTGGCCACGCCCATCCCGTGAGCACCGGCCACCTCGTGCTTCGGGGCGCCCCCCTCCAACACCTTCCTCGCTTCGCGCGCGATCTCTTGCTCCTGTCCGGGCCGGATCTCCGCTTCGTAGAGATCCAAGCTGCGCGAACGACCGCATGGGCATCGATGGTCATCAGAGGTTCGAGATCGTTGCCCGTCTGTTCCAGCTCCGGCAGGAGGCGGAGCGCGATCCTGAGTCGCTGCTCGAAGCTCTTCGCTCGTTCGAACTCGGGATTCCGCGCGAGTGCCCGAACCCAGCGTTCCTCTTGGAAGCTCCTCTGCGACTGCTCACCGCCCGCGTTCGACGCCTGCAGCTCGGCGCGAAGCTCCAACTCCCCGTACCACTTCGCCTCGGCGATCGACAGGAGCGTCGCCCCACCATGGCTGAACGCCAGGCCCACGGTGTGGATGTCCCCGATACTCTTCTCCGCGTCATGAAGGATCAACTCTGGTCCATCGCCTTGAACGCCCGCGAGGCGAGTGGCGAGCTCCTGCAGGTAATCCGAATCGAGATGTTCGGCGTGCGCATAGACCGGCGAAACGCCAAGCCGCTCGGCGAGGTCGAGGAACTCTCCGACGGTCTCGCTCTCGGGCCAATGAGCGAACGGACCGCTTCCCGGGCAAAGGGGGCAGGGAACAGGGCAAACCCGCGCCGCTCGATATCCTCCTGCGCCGACGACCACAGCGGCTCGAGCTCACCGAGCAGCTGGATCGCCTCGCCAGACCCGCTTTCACCATCTGCGAGCTTGACGATATCGTTCTCTGCCCTCACGTTCGGCAACCCGTAGTCCTCCTTCGTCGCAGAAGTATCGCTCCGGTCCCCGCCATCGCACTCGGGTGGACACCGTAATACGCGTGGCCTACGTCTCATGGAGGTCGCACACGACCTTCTTCAACAGGAGTTGTGACCTGGTCACGGATGTCACTGCCTCCGGCCTCCTCTCTCAGCGTCTACGCTGGTCAGCGCTTCGTCCATCGCGAGAGTGGCGGAACGGCAGACGCGCCGGACTTAGGATCCGGTGCCCGAAAGGGCGTGGGAGTTCGACTCTCCCCTCTCGCACCTTGTCTGACCTGCGGATCTTCGTTCCGGTGTCGTACTCGGATGTTGGCCGAAGTAGCCGTCTTGCTCACGCTTGCTCACAGAACTGAGGCCGATGGCCGCGATCTCAAGGCCCTGCTCCTACGGAACTCCGGGCGCTCCCTCGCGGATCATCCGTGGCTCTCCAGTTCCTTAGCTGGTGCGCGTGGGTGATCACGATACCCCGCAGTGCGGGATCCGCCTCGATGAACCCCGACACGGCGGGGATCGGCGGCTCCTCTCCATCGAGAGTGTTGAGCGGCGCCCCGACATCCAGCACGAGTCGCTCGCCACTTGAGCTCTCGACCTCGACGCAACTGCCGCCGATTTCATGCGCGCCTCGGTGGATACAGACCTTCAAAGCTGCTCGTCCTCTGACGCAATAGCGCTGAGCGAATCGATCCG
>JBAVEY010000332.1:0-1855 GCA_049587975.1 Actinomycetota bacterium
GGTGATGGTTCAGTCGAACTCGTCCGCGAAGTCCCAGATCCGCAGGTGACCGGGTTCGAGCCGGGCGATCACGTACGCGCCGGGCGCGGACACCACGTAGTCGGCGCCCTTTGCGTCACCCACGTACCTGGTCGCGATGCGAACGGCAGTGTCGTGGACGCGCTCCTCGACGAGGGAGACCTCGGTTCGGAGCTCGACGCCTCGCAGCGGCGCCGCGGACTCGGCCACGGCGAGGGTCGCTCTCGGGTCGCGCCGCAGGTGGCGTGTCTTGACATCGTCGGCGGGGAGCCAGAGGTTGAAGCCGCCGTCCCGCCACTCGTGCCAGACCGGCGAGAGCAGCACCGATCCGTCCGACCGAAGGGTCGCCAAGACCGCGACGAGCGGCTCGTCGAGCAAGCCGTCGAGGTCATCGAGCGTCAGGTTCGTGCGCACGGCTCACGATACCCGGCGACCGCCGTCGCTGCGGGGCGTCCCAGGAACCGCTCGCGAGCGGATGGAGCGCGACCGCGCTCTCAAGGCCACCACCTACGTCGCCTGCGGGTTGCCCGAGTGCACGAGGGTCTGTTAGGAGTGGAATCGGCCCCTACCCGAGGGAGGAACCATGCGACGACGTTTGGCGTTTGCGTGTGCCGTGCTCGCGATGGCCACGGGCATCTCCGGAGCGACGGCGCTCGCAGCCGGCAATGGTGGCTTCAAGACCAGCCAACCCTCGATGCTCACAAGGGTCAAGGCCGGCGTCTCGATCACGCCGCTGTTGACCGTGGGGGACAAGTTGCCGAGCGGCTATCAGTACGAGGCCATCCCGGACGGGATCTCCGTTCGCCCTCGCGGTCAGGGACGGGTCGATCTGTTCGTGAACCACGAGACCAGCAAGGTGCCGTTCCCGTACCTCACGGCGAACCCGACCGCAGCGAACTCGGAAAGTGACTTCGACAACTCGCAGGTCAGCCGGCTGATCCTCAACCAGCAGTCAGGAGGCGTCCTGAACGGGTCGTTCGTCATCCCGAGCAGTGGCGGGTTCCAGCGTTTCTGCTCCAATTACCTCGCGACGAGCAAGGAAGGTTTCAGCCGGGACATCTTCTTCACGAACGAGGAATCCCCCGACTACGTCCTTCGGCAGGAGGATTCGTGGCCGCCGGCGCTCGACGACCCGGCCCAGGAAGAGAACGGCGTCGTGATCGCGCTCGATCCCAGGAACGGGCAATACCACACCATCTACGGGATGGGCAGGCACAACCACGAGAACAATGTCGCGATCCCCGGGTACGGACACCCCGTCGTGTTCTCGGGAGACGACACGTTCACCAGTGGCCCGCTCACCGGGGTGACCTTCCCAGCGGGCGTCTCGGTGCCGTCCCAGTCGCAGCTCTACTCGTACATCGCCCCGAGCACGGATGGACTCCTCAACGACGAGGGCGACCTCTGGGCATTCGTGTCGGATACGCCCGGCGTCAAGAACTACTACGACGTCACCCCCGGTTCGGCGACGCCCGTCACCGGGCATTTCATCAAGGTTCCGAAGAACATCGCGACCGGCCTCAATCCTGACGGCTCGGAGGTGACGTCCGGAGACGTCGGTTTCCCGCTACCACCTACGAACGGCAGCTGGCAGACGGACCTGCGCACGACGGTCCCGACAGGCATCGATGGGCCTCAGTGGGTGCTCGAGTACTGGAGCGACGTCAACAACGTCTTCCAGTTCGTCCGCATCGAGGACATCGCGTACGACAAACGCCCCGGTATGGGGAACGTCGTCTACATCGTCGACTCGGGTCGGGGCCGGACCGCGGCTCAGAGCCTGGACACGCCGAACTTCAGGTCCACGAACGGCCGGGTCTGGAAGATGGTGCTCGAC
>JBAVEY010000333.1:0-2050 GCA_049587975.1 Actinomycetota bacterium
GGATGCGAGTGCGCCCTGGCCAATTGGCGCGCGCGTCGTGTCGAGCGCCATGAATGATGAGAGGCTCGCGCTGACGATCGAGACGCCGGATGGTCTGGAAGTGCGCTTTTTCGATCTCAAGACATTCAAGCCGCTCGGTCGGCTGCGGCTCGGGGCCAAGCCCTAGGGCAGTTGCGGCAGCGGCGGCTGGCCATGTTAAACTATCTGCTGACAAAATTCGCGTGTAGGAGACGTTATGGTGAAATCCGCAAAGTCTGGTCGGGCGCCGGCGGCAGCGACGATCGACGATCCGGCCAAGACCAATACGATTATTGTCGGCAAGAGCACCAAATATGAAGTGCTCGATCTTCATTTCGCCAACCGGCATGGCCTCGTTGCTGGTGCCACGGGCACGGGCAAAACCGTGACGCTTCAGGTGCTGGCGGAGGGGCTTTCCAAGGCGGGGGTGTCTGTCTTTGCCGCCGACATCAAGGGTGACCTGTCCGGAATTGCTGCCGCCGGCGAGATGAAAGATGCGCTCGTCGCGCGCGCAAAAAGCATGGGGCTCACCTATCAGCCGGACCTGTGCCCGGTGGTCTTCTGGGATGTCTTCGGCGAGCAAGGCCACCCCGTCCGTGCCACCATTTCCGAGCTGGGGCCGTTGCTGCTGTCGCGGCTCTTGCAGCTCAACGACACGCAAGAAGGCGTTGTCAATATCGCGTTCCGCGTTGCCGATGAGCAAGGTCTGACATTGCTCGATCTCAAGGATCTGCGCGCCATTCTTGCTTTAGTAGCCGACCACGCCGCCGATCTGCAAAAGGAGTATGGCAATGTCTCGCCGGCGACCGTTGGAACCGTGCAGCGGCAATTGCTTGTGCTTGAAAACCAGGGCGCCAAGTCCTTCTTCGGGGAGCCGGCGCTCGATCTTGCCGATTTCATACGTACCGATCGCGACGGGCGTGGCATTGTCAATGTTCTAGCTGCCGACAAGTTGATTGCCAATCCACGGCTGTATGCAACATTCCTGCTTTGGTTGTTGTCGGAGCTGTTCGAGAAACTCCCTGAAGTGGGCGATCCCGACAAGCCGAAGCTCGTATTCTTTTTCGACGAAGCGCACTTGTTGTTCACCGATGCGCCGAAGCCGCTTTTGGAAAAGATCGAGCAGGTGGTGCGGTTGGTCCGCTCCAAAGGCGTCGGCGTGTTCCTGGTGACGCAAAATCCTCTCGACGTGCCGGAAACAGTGCTGGCGCAGCTCAGTAACCGCGTGCAGCATGCGCTGCGTGCGTTTACGCCGCACGACCAGAGAGCAGTGAAGGCTGCCGCGGATACTTTTCGGCCGAACAAGAATCTCGACACCGCGAAGGCGATCACCGAACTTGGTAAGGGTGAAGCTTTGGTTTCGTTCCTCGAGGGCAACGGCGTGCCATCGATGGTCGAGCGCACCATGATCCGCCCGCCTTCGGGACGTATCGGCCCCGTAACGCCGGCCGAGCGCAGGGCCGTCATCGACAACAGCCCGGTCAAAGGCAAATACGATACACCCATCGATTCCGAATCCGCCTACGAGGTTTTGCAGAAACGCATGCAAGATAGTGCGGCAGCGCCGGCAGAGACCGGTGGCGGTGGATTGCTTGGCCAGATCGGCGGCGTAATCGGCGGCATATTCGGAACCAGCGTTCCGCGCGGCAAACGATTGACGACGGGTCAGCTCGTGACGCGCGAGGTTACGCGCTCTGTCACCAGTCGCGTCGCCGGAAAGATCGCCGCCGATGTGGGCAAGTCGCTTGGAGGCTCGATGGGTGGCACCATCGGCCGCGCAATTGTCCGCGGAACGCTGGGCGGTATTCTGCGGCGCTAAAGGGCGCGAATTTCCTCCAACACCGGCAGCAAGTATGAGATGAATTTCTCTGGGTTCTCGCTCATCGGGAAATGGCCGAGACCTTGCATAATTGTCACCGATGCCCCGGTGCGCTTGGCGACATCGATCGTAGCTTCGGCCGTGCAGGAATAATCATATTCGCCGGTAAGCAAGAACAACGGACAGCGCTTCGTGTCGATCTGGTCGACCCGA
>JBAVEY010000334.1:0-15115 GCA_049587975.1 Actinomycetota bacterium
ACGTCCGGCCGTCCTGCCGGGTCGAGACGAAGATCGCCTCCTCGGGCCAGACGAACCACAACGGCACGACGTGGGGGGACCCGTCCGCGTTCGCGGTCGCGACGGCGGCCGAGGGCAGGCTCGCGAACATGCGGCGCGCCGCCCCGAGCTCCGCGTGCGACACCCGCATCAGGCGGTCCCCGGGGCGCGGAGGAGCTCCGCGATCTCGATCAGCGCGTCGACCCCCTCCGGGCGTAGCGGCGCACCACCGAGCGCCCGCTCGGCGCGCGACACGAGATCGTCGACCTCCTCGCCCGCGTCGCTCGGGGCGTCGCC
Organism: Actinomycetota bacterium; assembly: GCA_049587975.1. Lineage (GTDB taxonomy): Bacteria > Actinomycetota > UBA4738 > UBA4738 > HRBIN12 > DASSJM01. Next base: position 316 of record JBAVEY010000334.1, read on the forward strand.
GTCGGCCACGTCGTCCCGGAGCTGGAAGGCCTCCCCCACCAGCCGCCCGAACACCCGCAGGGGACCCTCGGCCTGCGGTCCGGCCCCGCCGAGCGCAGCGCCGATCATCACCGGACCCTCGGCGGTGTAGGACCCGGTCTTCAGCGCACGGACCCGGGCCCGATCGCCCACGCCCGACACATCCAGGAACTGACCGGCCGCCATCTCGACGCGCATGCGATCGAAGCGGGTCATCGCGGGGTCGAGCCGACCGGCCCCGAACCCGCTCGTTCGGATCATCCGTTCCGACAGCACCAGCGCGAGATCGCCGACCAGGATCGCGGCCGAGGTCCCGAACCCGTCGGGGTCCGCACCGGCCGGCGCCTCCTCAGCGAACCGCACGTGGGCCGAGGCCACGCCGCGGCGCTCGACGCCCCGGTCCATCAGGTCGTCATGCACGAGCGCGGAGGTGTGCAGGAGCTCGAGCGCCCCGCAGACCCGAACGATCGGATCGCCCTCACGACCTCCCGCCGCCCGGAACGCCCAGAAGCACAGCGCGGGCCGGACCCGCTTCCCGCCGGCGCCGTGCAGGCGGAGCAGCTCGTCGACCAGCGCGACCGCGGACGGATCCATCCCCGCGAGCTCCGCGCGGCGGTCGCCGAGGAACCGGACGAGCTCCCGGTCCACCGGCCCGCGAACGGCCTCGATCGCTGGCGGCGGCGCGGCGGGCGCGGTGCGGTCCTTCGTCGGCACGCAGGCAGTATGCCAACGCACGACCGGGCGAGCCGCCGTCACCCCGCCCAGGGAGGCGTGGTGCTATCGTTCGGACAAGCCGGGCTCGAACGATGACGCGCTTCCAGAAACTGACGATCGCCACCACCGCTTCGACGGTCCTGCTCATCACGGCCGGGGGGCTCGTTCGAGCGACCGGGTCGGGGCTCGGATGTCCCGGCTGGCCCACCTGCTTCGGCCGATGGATCCCGCCGCTCGAGACCCACGCGATCATCGAATACTCGCACCGGCTGCTCGCGACAGTCACCGTGATCCTGATCGGGGTGCAAGCGGTGGTCGCCTGGCGGCGGTTCCGACGCGTCCGTCAGATCCTCGTCCCGAGCTTGGCCGCCGTCGTCCTCGTGCTCGTCCAGGCGGCGCTCGGCGGCGTCGTCGTCAAGGGTGAGCTCGGAGCGACCCTGGTCACCCTGCACTTCGCGACCGCCATGACGCTGCTCGGGGTGCTCGTCACCATCACCGCGAACTCCTTCTGCCTCGTGAAGCTCCCGCTCAAGGGACCCCCGATCGCGGGCTCCGATCCCGCGTTCGCCCGGCTCACGGTCTGGACGGCGGCCGCGGCGTTCGGCTTGTTGATCGTCGGTGCGTACGTCCGAGCCGAGGGCGTCGGCCTGGCGTTCCGAGACTGGCCCCTGATGGACGGCCGGTTGGTGCCGACCCTCGGCGGCGTGGCCACGCTCATGTTCGTGCACCGCGTCTTCGCCGCGTTGGTGCTGGTGCTGGTGATCTGGATCGCGATCCGCGCCCGGACGATGTCGGACCGATCGAAGGACCTCGTGATCTTGTCGACGATCGCCCTGCTGCTCTACGTCGCGCAGATCCTCGTCGGCGCGGCGAACGTGTGGTCGAGCCTGTCGGCCGCGTCGGTGACGGCACACGTCGTCCTGTCGGCGCTGATCTGGGGTGTGCTCGTCGCGATCGCGACGGTCAGCCGCCGCTTCGCCGGCCGCGCGCAGGGGATGGAGGAAGGGGATGCGCGCTCGAACGGGAAGCGCTCGAGCCTGCGCGAGACGACCGCCGCGTACTTCCGGCTCACGAAGCCGCGCATCATCGTCCTCCTGCTCATCACCACGGTGCCGGCGATGATGCTGGCACAGCGCGGGATGCCGTCGATCGGGTTGATCGTTGCGACCCTGGTCGGCGGCACGATCGCCGCCGGGTCGGCGAACGCCATCAACTGCTACCTGGACCGGGACATCGACGAGGTGATGCGCAGGACCCGGAAACGGCCGCTCCCGGCCCACCAGGTGGAGCCGGACGGCGCCCTCGCCTTCGGCTTCGTCCTCGGCGCGATCTCCTTCTTCTTCCTGTCGGTCACCGTGAACGTGCTCGCGGCGAGCCTGGCTCTCTCGGCCATCGCGTTCTACGTGTTCGTCTACACGATGTGGCTGAAGCGGACCAGCGTGCAGAACATCGTGATCGGCGGGGCGGCGGGAGCGGTGCCCGCGCTGGTCGGCTGGGCGGCGGTCACGGGCACCGTCGGGCCCGCTGCCTGGGTGCTCTTCGCGATCGTCTTCGTCTGGACGCCGCCCCACTTCTGGGCGCTGGCGATGCGCTACAGCGGCGACTACCGCGCCGCAGGCATCCCCATGCTGCCGGTCGTCCGGGGGCAGGCAGAGACCCGCAAACAGATCCTCCTGTACTCGCTGGTCCTGTTCGGGACTTCGCTGCTGCTCGTGCCCGTCGCCTCGATGGGAGCCGTGTATATCGGCGCCGCGCTGGGGCTGGGCGGGTGGTTCGTGTGGCGCGCCCTCCGCCTGTGGCGATGGACCTCACCCGCCGAGTCGATGCGCCTGTTCCGCTTCTCGATCGTCTACCTGGCGCTGTTGTTCGCGGCCGTCGCCGTCGACGCCGTGCTCCTGGGCTGAGCTCCCCGCACCTCCCGCTCTCGCTCGTTCGGTCGTGCGACCATCACGTTCCCGAAGGGAAGGAGGAGGGATGATCGGGTTCCTGGTCGGGCTGTTCGCCGTCGTGGTGATCGGTTCGTTCCCCGCGACATGGCTGCTGATGCTGTTCCTCGGCAACGTGGGCGTGAACGTCGGGTTCTGGGGCGCGCTGCCCGCGGGCATCCTGATGACCTTCTTCGTCGCCGGGACGGGAGGTCTCAGCCGCTACCGCGCGTCCTGACCGGCGCCGGCGTCGACGGTCGGTTCCGTCGTCTCGGATCCCTTGGCGCTCCGGCGCCACGGGACCACCCCTTCGAGCTCGATCTCGATGGAGAAGCTGAGGAACGTCCGAACCAGCACGATCACGCCGAGCGTGATCGCGCTCTCGAGCGTGGGATCGATCGTGATCGTCTGCACGATGTCGGCGATGATCAGGATCTCCAGACCGAGCAGGATCGCGCGGCCCACGCCCTGGCGCACGCCGTCGTACGCCTCGACGAACGGGCCGCGGAACAGCTCCACGGCGAACCTCGCGAAGGCGAGGATCGACCCCAACGCGAGCACCGCGACGCCGGCGATCTCGAACCCGCGGACGACGTCCTGCATCGCCTCCTCGAAGGTCACTGAGCCGATCATCCGTCCCCCTCCGGGTCCGCCGCGGGCGTCCTGGAACGCTCGAAGGCCGCCGGGTTCCGGTCCTGCGGGAACGCCGGCGGCCCTCGGGCCTTCGCCGAACGACGACGCTTAGACCTGCATCATCGCCTGCTGCTTCATCTGCTCGTACTCCTCGGGGCTGATCTTGCCCTCGTCACGGAGCTTGGCGAGCTTGGCGACCTCGTCGGCCGCGGAGTATCCGGATACGCGACGCTCCCGCTCCTGCGCCGCGGCGATCATCTCCTTGTCCTGCTCGGTCATCTTCGGGCGCGCGATCAGGTAGATCAAGATCCCGAGCAACGGGATGATGAAGATCAGCAAGAGCCATCCGGCCTTGCCCCACCCGGTCAGGTCGTTGCGCCGGAAGATGTCGGCGAATACGCCGATGAACATCCAGATCAACATGAACCAGAAGAAGAAGACGATCATGGCCCACAACACGCTGCCGAACGTCCACTCGTATGCCAGCATCGCTGCCCCCTCCACTCCTTCGGTCGTGGCGGCCCGCAGCCTACCCGATGCCGGGATGCCCTGCACCCGCGAACGGCCCACCGACGCAGGGGCTAGAGTCCATGCCCGATGCGGAGCGAGGACCCGGGCACGACGACCGCCGCTGCGCCGGCCGCCCAGCTTCCGGCCACCGCCTGGCGCCGCAGGCCCTCGGGTGAGCCGCCGCCGCTCCCCCGTCAACCGGGTTGGCGCGGCTGGGCGTGGGCGACGCTCGCGATCATCGTCGCCGGGATCGCGATCAGCGTCTCGCTGGTCCCCGCCGACGCGCAGTCGCCGCTCCTGCGATGGTTCCAGGACCTGCGGACACCCACGCTCGTCGACATCGCGAAGGTCCTCGACGGCCTGACCGATCCACTCACGATCTGGATCATCCGCGTCGTCGTCCTCGTCGTCGCCGCGTTCTACAGGCGCTGGCGGCATCTCGTCACGCTCCTGGCGCTCTACGTGATCGTCGATTTCCTGGATACGATCCTCGCCGTCCAGCGCCCGGCTCCGGAGGGCGTGACCGTCCTGTCGACCAACGCCACCACGGCGTTCCCGTCGTTGCCCGTAGCCGCGTTCTCGGTGACGCTGTTCGGGGCGGTGATGGTGTTGGCCCCGGCCGGTCGGCCACGCGGGCTGGCGCGGGCCGGGGCGTTCGTCCTTGCGGGGCTCGTCGTCCTCGCACGGCTGCTCCTCGGGGCGGACTACCCGGTCGACGCCGTCTACTCGCTCCTGCTCGGGTGGATCACTGTGGGGTTCGCCTTCGCGTTCTTCGTGCCCGAGGACGTCTTCCCGGTCTCCTATGCACGCGGGGGCAAGTCCGCGCACCTGGATCTCGGGGGCGCGAGGGGCGAGGCCATCGTGGCGGCGGTGCACGACCAGCTGGGATTCACGGTGACCCAGATCGAACCGTTCGGGCTGGCCGGCTCGGGAGGCTCGAGCCCGCTGCGGATGCGTGTCGCCGAGATCGACGGGCACCTGTTCGGGAAGATCTACTCGACGAGCCATCTGCGCGCGGACCGCTGGTACAAGATCGGTCGTTCGATCCTGTACGGGCAGCTCGAGGACGAGGTTCCCCTCGGATCGGTGCGTCGTCTCGCGCTCTACGAGGACTACGCTCTGCGCCTGCTCCGCGACGTGGGGATCGGCGTCGCGACCACGTACGGCATCGTCGAACTGACGCCGGACCGCGAGTACATGCTCGTGACCGAGTTCTTCTCGAACGCGACGACCCTCGGCGACGCCGAGATCGACGACACGATCATCGACGAGGGGATCGAGCTCGTGCAGCGGCTCTGGCGCAACGGTCTGGCCCACCGCGACCTGAAGCCGGCGAACATGCTGGTGCGCGGCGGCCACCTCCAGCTGGTCGACGTGTCGGGGCTCCAGGTCCGACCCACCCCGTGGCGCCAGGCGGTCGACCTGGCGAACATGATGCTGACCCTCGCCCTGCGGACCGATCCCGAACGCGTGTACGCACGTGCGACGAAGGTCTTCTCGCCCGGCGACGTCGCCGAGGCGTTCGCATCCGCGCAGGGCCTCGCGATCCCGACGCAGGTGAGCGAGGAGCTGAAGAAGGACGGACGACCGATCCTACAGCGCTTCCGCGAGCTCGCGCCCGATCGTCCTGCGGTCTCGATCCAGGTCTGGAGCGTGCGGCGCCTCGCGCTCACCGCCGGCGCGGTCCTCGGCGCGGTCGCCCTGGCCGCGATGGTCTGGGCGACGCTCGCGATCGGCCTCTAGCGATCCGCAAGGTTCCCCCGGCCACCTGAGGCGTGCCCGACCCTCGCGTACACTTCCCCGACCTTCAGAGGGGGAGAGCCGATGTACCTGATCCTCGCATTGCTCGCGGTCGCCCTGGCGTCGGGCTGGGTCGCGCAGTTGATCGTCGGACGGAGCCACGGGCGCACCGATTGGACCCAGGCGCTGGTCGCGGGGTTCGTCGGTTCGTTCGTCGGCGGATTGCTCGCGAGCCTTATCGCCGGCGACGGCTTCGAGCTCAGGCCGAGCGGTCTGATCGGGTCGATCGTCGGCGCCGTGATCATCACCGCCGTGTGGGGCCTCCTGCGCGGCCGCCGGACCGCGTAACCCTCGGACGGAGCACATCATCCGCGCCGGCCGGGTCGCCCGATTCGCGCTGGGAGCGACGTTGTTCCTGGTCAGTTGGGCCGAGGCCCGGCGCGGCGAGCTCCCCGCCTACGAGGAGACGCTCTTCCGGGCGGTGAACCGCTCGAGCGATCGGATCCGCGTCCCGGTCCGCGCGGTCATGCAGGCGGGGACGTTCGGAACCGTTCCCGCCGTCTCGATCCTCGCGCTGCTGTTCGGCCGCAAGCGCCTGGCCGCGAGCCTGGCGGTCGGCGGCACGATGGCGTGGTTGGGCGCCAAGCTGGCCAAGCCGTTCGGCGGCCGCGAGCGACCGCAGGGCGTCCTTGAGGACGTCACGATCCGTGAGGGCATCGAGGGCGACCTCGGCTGGGTCTCGGGCCACACCGCGGTGGCGACCACGATCGCGTTCGTCGCGAGCGAGGAGCTCCCGCGGGCGGTGCGGCCCGCGCTCGCCGAGGTCGTCGGGGTCGTGGGGTTCGGACGGATGTACGTCGGCGCCCATCTGCCGCACGACGTCGTGGGCGGTGCCGGTCTCGGGATGATGATCTCGGCCGTGATCCCGCCGGCCGAGGGCCGCTGATCAGGACTCGGCGTCCGCCGTCCGATGACGGCGCCGGTACAGCGTCGCGTTCAGGAACTGCGCCGCGACGAACAGCCGGGCGAGCACGAACAGGTACAGCATCATCACGATCGCGACGCCGAGCGCCCCATAGAGGTCGCTCGTCCGGTCGAGCCGGACCGCGAAATACGTCGACGCCGCCAGACCGAGGAGGCGGATCCCGACCCCGAACATCACCGCGCCAGGCAAGACCGCGGGCCATGGTGCGTCCGCCCGGGGGAGCAGCGAGAGCATCCACACGGACAGCGCGGACGCGAGGATCAGGCTGACTACGAAGGCGATGACCGCCGGCGCATCCAAGCTGGAGAACGCCTTCGGCAGGAGCGCTTGCATCGTGATCCCGAGGAGCCCGAGGCCGGTCACCGCGAGCGAGCCCATGAGCGAGTTCCCCTTCGGTGCGCGCGCGTCCCACGCTAGCTCGCTCACGAGCCGCACGCCGCGATAAACGCCGCGGCCCGCCCACACCGTGAGGAACGCTCCGAGGATCAGCAGCCACCAGCGCGCACTGCCCGATGCCGCGACGGCCTGCGAGATCGCCGACGCGAGGGCGGCCGTCATGCCGGTCTGGCGAGCGAGGTCGGCGGGGTCGTCCCCCGCGAGCTCGGCGACCAGACCAAACGCGCTCACGAGGAACAGGACGAGCGGGATCTGCCACAGGAAGACCTTGTACGCGAGCCCGCCCGCGAGGAGGCCGCCCGCACGTCGTCGGTCGCTCTCGAAGACCTGCACGACGATCCGCACGGAGGCATGACGGTCGCGCGCCCTCTCGAACTCCGTCCGGGCACGCTTCTCGAGCTCCTCGGTTGACCGGCGGGCCCGAGCGATCCGGCCCGCCTCCGATCCCGATGGTTCGCTCGGCCCCTCCACGGGATCGGGGGTAGTAGCTGGGGCAGGCGTTTCCGGGGTCGGGTGGGACTCCAACGGCGGTCCTCCACGTGCCCGACCGTGGGATGGTCGGTGCTCGGCGATGGTAGCCCGGGACATCGCTCCTCGGTTGGCAGCCGGTCGCGGTACGGGCGATGATGTGCACCCCGAACCCGAGAGGTCAGCCGTGGAAGAAGGCGCCACTTCACCCGAACCGATCGGGAAGGTCGTCCCGTTGCGGGTGGCAGGGCAGCCGCCGCCACCGCTCGAACAGCTGGTCGAGCAGACGTTCAGGATCGCGATCGGACTGACCGCGCTCGCGTCCGAGGTCCTGGCTGAGGCCATAGCTCGCACGCTCGGCAGGGAGCCGCTCCCGGAGGAGGAGGTCCCGGGTGACGAGACCTCGCGCCCGGCATCCGGCGTGCCGCTCGTCGCCGGGGCGGCGCTCGGCGTCGCCCTCGAGGCGGGGAGGTGGGGTGCTCGGGCCGCGACAACGATGTACCGCAGCGCCGAGCTGTTCTTCTCGCTCGCGACCAGCCCGGGGTTCGTGCAGGAGCCGCTCCGGGAGGCCGGGGCACGGCTCGAGGCCCTCGATGCGAGATGGCGCGAGCAGCGGCCCCGAGACGAGGAGGCGGCCGCGGCGTTCCTGCGGCTCCTGATCCCACAGGTTGTGGATGCCGCGCTCGATCAGGTCGACCTGAACGAGCTCGTGGCCACCCGGATCGAGATCGACCGGATCATCGAGCTGATCGACCTCGACCGCGTGATCGGCGGCATGGACATCGATGCCATCGTGGCCAAGCTCGACCTCGACCACGTCCTGGATCGCATCGACGTTCGGGCCCTCGTCGAGCGGGTGCCGGTCGACGAGATCGTGTCGCGTCTGGACATCGACGCGATCGTGGCTCGCGTCGACCTCGACCAGGTCGTGAGCCGGGTCGATATCCAGGCCGTCGCGGACAACCTGGACATCCCGGCGCTGGTCCGGCGCCTCGACCTCACCGCTATCGCGAGTGAGGTGATCGAGGAAGTGGAGCTGACCCGGATCATCCAGGAGGCGATGGGCTCGATGACGACCGAGACCGTCGGCGGGATCCGGGTCCAGAGCATGAATGCCGACCGAGCCATCTCGCGCCTGGTCGAACGCCTGTTGCGCCGAACCACGGACGGCGCCTCCGGCGTCGGATCCGGCGACCCCTCCGAGCCCGCACCCACAGCTCGCGACGCCGGAGCGGACCGGCCGCCGGATCGACCGTGAGCGTGTCCGCCCCTCCGGTGGCCCGGGGGATGCAGGGCCAGCGCGCCGGGATCGTGTCCCGGTTCCTGGCCGATGCGATCGACCTCCTGGTGGTCGTAGGGGCCCTCATCGGCGTCTACTTCGCGGTGAGCGGGGTCCGCTTCCTTCTGCACCCGAGGAGCTTCACGTGGCCCGAGATCTCCGCGCTGAACCTCGGCGCCCTCGGCTGGATCCTCCTCATCGCCTACCTGACGATCGGATGGGCGAACACGGGACGGACGTTCGGCAAGAACGTGCTCGGGCTGCGGGTGGTGTCCTCGGACGGCTCGGGGCTGCCGCTCTGGCGGTCGCTCGCCCGGGCGGTGCTCTGTGCGTTGTTCCCGATCGGGCTGTTTTGGAGCGCGGTCAGCCGCAGGAGCGAGTCGATCCAGGACCTCATCGTCCGCACGACCGTCGTCTACGACTGGGGCCCGAAGCTCCCCCGGCTGCAGTAGCCCGCTACGCCACCTCCGAGCCCTCGGGCTCGTGACCGAGCCGCGACAACGCGATCTCGTACAGCGCGATCACGATCCCGGCGATCACGAACCCCCACAGCGAGAGGTCGAACAGGAGCAGCAGCGCGACGGCGAAGATCGCACCGCCGAGCATCAACGCGTCACGGTGGTCTCGGATCCAGCGGACCCGGCCCGTGTCCGGGAGTCGCTCACCGCTGAACGCGGAAGCGATCCCGTGAGCCCCGTCCCGGACCCAGGCGCGCAGGGTCTCGGCCCACGGGTAGGGCCCGGTGACCAGCGCGATCAGCGCGGTCAGCAGGACGATCGCCAGCAGGATGGCCGTGTAGCGGAACAGGCTGTCCATCAGCGTGTTCGTGAGGACGCGAACCGAGGGGAACTTGTCCGTGTCGACGCGGTCGAAGAGGTCGCCGCGGAGGATGATCGCGATCCGTCGGATGACGACGAGCCCCACCGCCGCGCCGGTCGCCAACTGGATCAGCGTGCGTCGCCTCCGCGTGGAGACCCACAGGCTCGCCGCGACGAGGATCGGGATCAAGATCAGCAGGAGCACCAACAAGCGTTCGAACGTGTACAGGGCCTGCTGCAGCGCGGCGAGGTCCTCCGAGTCGTAGACGACGATCTGACCGTAGTCCTCCGGGAGGTCGACGCCGAGCGCCTGTTCGAGCTGCGAGATCGCCTGGCTCGGGATCTCATCGGCCGTGATCTGCGGGAGCGTGACGTCCCGGCCGACGAGATCGGACGCGACCTGCTGGATCGAGCCCAGCGCCAGGTTCACGAGCGGGAGCAGGTTCAGAAGGACCTTGCCCTCTGCCACCGTGACGGTGTCCCCGCCCTCGCCGCGCAAGATCGCCAGGACCTGCTCATGCACGAAGGTGTTGGCCTGCACCCAGAACGTCTTGAAGGCGTCGCTCTCGACCACCTTCAGCACCTGGTCCTGGACGAACCCCTTGATCGCATTGGTCAGTGGCCCCGCGAGGACGGTCGCACGCTCGCCGAGCGCTCCGAGAGCCTCGGACAACGTGCCCTCGACGTTCAAGGCCGAGAAGACTTGGTCGGTCAGTCTGGTCGCGATCGACGCCTGGACCGCGGGATCGTCCGCGAGCGGCGCGACGGTCGCCACGTAGCGGTCCGTGTTCAGGACCGTCCGAGCACCCCAAGCCGCGGGCACGGTGACCGTGAAGACGATGATGGAGAGCGCGACCAGGATCGGGGTCAAGATCCGCCGCAGCCGTCGCCGCTTCTGGGGCTTGGCCTCGAGGGTCTCGACCCGCGCCTCCAGTGCTTCCCGCTCAGCCTTCAGCCGCTCGAGCTCGGCCTCGAGCTCCTCCGGCGATGGTTCCTTCCCTTCGTTGCCCGCTCCGTTGCCATCCTCGTTCACGACGCCTCCGTTCCTCGATCGGCCCGGGCGTCGCGAGACGACGGGGATCTGGATCCCCTCGGACGGCTCCGTTCCGCGCCTAGACGGCCGTGGCCAGCTCCTCGTTCTGCCTCCTGACCTCGAACGCGAGGAAGATCTCGGTGAAGCCCCGGAACATCGCCGCGAAGCCAACCCACAACAGGATCAGCGCGGCGCGGGGCGCGAACAGCTGCTGGGACGCCCAGAAGGCCAGGAAGACCTCGAGGATCCCCACCACGAGGCCGAGCCACCACAGGTCGTTGATCTCCCGGGTCATGAACGCGACGGTGATGTCGAAGGCACCCTTGAGCAGCAAGAGGAAGCCGAGGATCGCGGCGAGCTCGTAGAAGGCGTCGAGCGGATGCACGAACGCCCAGATCGAGCCCCCGATGAACAGGACCCCCAGAGCCCCGTGGGCCCATCGCCAGCCGGGCTGCGCGGCCATGATCACGAACTCGTTCACGCCAGCCATCAGGAAGACGACGCCCAGCAACGCGCCGACGGCCGCGATGGACGTGATGTCGAACCGGAGCACGATCAGCGAGACCAACAGCCATGCGATCCCGGTCACCAGGAACAACCACCAGGGCATCACGGACGAGCCCCTCACCCGAACACTCATCGATCCCTCCCAACGGGCACCCCGCCCAACCGTTCGGCCGGCCGGTGCCCGGTCGCCCAAGCCGGAGCGTACGGAATCTTCGCGACGCGCGTCATGGTCCCGATCGGATGAGATCGGGTTAGGAGGGCCCGGTCGGCTCGGGGGACGGGGCGCCGCCGCCTCCCCCCGTATCCGAGACGACCACGCTCCCGTTCATGTTCGGATGGACGTTGCACTGGAAGTAGTACTCCCCCGGCTGCAGGGCCGGCACCTGGTACTGGACGGTCGCCGGCCCCGTCACCAGGTCACCGCTGAACAGCTCCTGGTCCAGCGAGCTGTTCGAGTAGATCGCGATGTTGTGCTGCACGCCGGCATCCCGGTTGTCGAACGTGATCGTCGACGGCGTCGGAGGGAGGTCGATCGTGGCGGTGTCGAACGCGATGTTCTGGGCGACGACCGTCACGCCGCCGCCGGGGCCGCCTGGGCCGGAACCACCCGTCCCGCCCGGACCGCCCCCCTGGCCTTGCACCGCCTGCATCTCCCCGGTCATGTTCGGGTGCACGATGCAATGGAAGAAGTATGGGCCAGCCTCGAGCGGATCCACCGCGTAGTTGACCGACCGGACCCCCGTGACCAGGTCACCGGCGAACAAAGGGGTCCCGCTGAAGTCCTTGTTGTCGAAGATCTCGACGTTGTGCTGCGTGCCCGCGTCCTTGTTGTTGAACCGCAACGTGAAGGCCTGACCGGCCGGGACCGTCAGGCTGGTGGGTTCGAACGCGATGTTGGCAGCCGCGAGCGCGACGACGGGCTTCTGGCCGCCTCCCGCCTCCTCCTCGCTGCCTCCGACGACGGCGAGCGCGACACCCCCGGCCAGCATGGCGACGCCCGCCGTGACCCCGAGCATCGCGCCGAGGGTCGACAGGCGCACCTGTTTGCGGCTGGCCGCGACCGATGCCGTCAGCACCACGCCGGTCGCGACGACGATCGCGGTGAGGGTGGCCGCGGTCGGGGTGAGCGAGAGCAGGATCCTCGAGAAGCCGTACAGCACCCCCGCGATCACGGCGAGGATCGCGAGCGGCAGCAGGATCGGCATCACCAGCCGGTCTCGCAGCGCCGGCTTCACCGGGGCACCTTCGATCTCAGCTCGCGTTCGACCTGGCGCAGCGCGAGCGCGTCCCACCCGTCGCGCTCCTCTCGCGCGTGCCACCGGAAGAAGATCGTCGCTAGGAACCCCCACAGGATCAGGCCTCCGACGATCTTCATGAGGAGCCCGGCGAGCAGCTGGTCGTTCAGCGCCGAGATGCCCCAGATCCGGGGGAACGTTCCGTACACGGGATAGAGCAGCGTGTGCCCGAAGGTGAGGAACGAGGCCGGGATCGTCGGCGCGAGCGATTGCGCGAACAGGTACATCATCTGAGCAGGCGGGGTGAGCGCCGGGAGCTCGACCAGCGGCGACATCACCGGCCACCACATCACGATCGCGGAGCCGAAGAGCAGGACGTGCAGGCTGAAGTGCGTGAGCTCCGATCCGACCGAGGCACGCACCACCTCGGGCCAGTGCGTGAACAGCAGCAACCCGTTGAACAGCACGAGCGCGACCACCGGACGGGTCAGGAACCGGAACACGACGAAGACGCCGTGGGGCGCAAGCACCGTGCGCCACATCCACGCGGGCATCCCCGCGATGATCAGCGGAGGGGCCACCAGGGTGAACAGCAGGTGTTGCACCATGTGGACCGAATACAGGTAGCCCTCGGCCAGATCGTGCACCGGCCAGTCGGCGCCGATCCACAGGCACGCCATCCCGACCGAGAACAACGTCGTCCGCCGCCGTCGATCGGCCGCCTCGGCGGGGGTGGGCCGGTGGTTCCGGACCGCGATCAGGTAGGCCGCCCAGATCCCTCCGAGGACCAACCAGACGCTCGGGTGCACGTGCCAGGCGGGCATCGCTAGCTCGAGAACACCTGGAAGGTGAGGAGCACGATCAGGAACAGGGTGATGGCGCCGGCCAGGCCCATCAAGAAGAACCGGGCGTACGTCCGGCTGTCGAACCTCAGGTGCATGAACCACAGGACCACGAGCGTGAACTTCACGAACGAGAAGAAGAACAGGAGCGGGACCAGGATCTCCTTGAAGCCCTCGACGTAATAGACGACGACTTCGGCGGCCGTGATGGCCCCGAGGATGATCGCGATCCGGATGTACTCCTTCGGACCCGGGTGCCGCCCGGCATGCGCCGCCGGTGCGTGCACCCGGGGCGTCGGGTCCTCTATCTGCGTGTCGGACATCGCTCCTCCTAGCCCCCTGGTCCGCTCCCGGTCGGGATCAGGTACACGACCGTGAAGATCACGATCCACACGATGTCCACGAAGTGCCAGTACAGCCCGACGAGCTCGACGGTCATCGCGCTGTCCTGGTTGATCTTGCCCGCGAACGAGAGGGTGAACAGGGTGAGCAGCATGAGGACCCCGACCGCGACGTGCGTCCCGTGGAACCCGGTCAACACGTAGAAGGAGGTCCCGAACACGTTCGTCTTGAGCGTCAACCCCTCACGGACGAACGACGTGAACTCGTACACCTGGCCGCCGAGGAAGGTCATCCCGAGCAGGGCCGTCGCGAGCAGCCAGACGCGGGAGCGAGCGACGTCGCCGCGCTGGATCGCGGCGAGCGCGAGCACCATCGTGAGCGAGCTCGCGAGCAGGACGAACGACGACACCGACGTGTACGGGATGTCGAACACGTCGGCGGGATACGGCCCGACGACGCTCGCGCCACGGTACAGCACGTACGTCGAGATCAGGGCGCCGAACAGCAGGCAGTCCGACGCCAGGAACAGCCACATCGCGAGCTTCAGGTGCGGCAGCCCCGTGCTGGTGGCGGCGTGGTCGCTCACGGGCGGCGCGATCGAGTGCTCGAGGCTCGCCATCAGCACCTCACTCCGACGAAGGCTCTAGGGCCCACCCGAAGAACCCGGCGAGCGTGATGACCAGGCCCACCGCGACAGCCGGGACCCCGAAGATCAGCCCGTACCCGATCACCGGCAACCCCGCGGCCGCCACGACCGGGAAGTACGAGGGCGACGGCATGTGGATCGCGTGGCCCTCTGCATGGGACTCCGCCGGATCGGTCCCCTCGACGCGCACCGCCTCGCCCGAGCCCCCCGCGGCGACCGGCACCACGCGGCCGCCCTCGCTCTCGGCGTACTTGCGATGCCACAGGTCGTCCAGCGAGTGGACGACCGGGATCTCCTCGAAGTTGTACTCCGGCGGCGGGGAGGACGTCGACCATTCGAGCGTCCGCGCGTCCCAGGGGTCGGCCTCCATCTGCTTCGGCTTGCGGAAGCTCGCGACCGCGTTCACCAGGAACACGAGCACGCTGATCGCGATGATGAAGGCGCCGATCGTCGAGACCATGTTCCAGAAGGCCAGACCCAGCGACGCCGGATAGCTCTGGATCCGTCGGGGCATGCCCTGTAGGCCCAGGATGTGCATCGGTCCGAACGTCATGTTGAAGCCGATCAGCATCAGCCAGAAGTTCAGTTTGCCTCCGACCTCGGAGAGCATGCGCCCGAACACCTTGGGCCACCAGAAGTACATCCCACCGAACAGGCCGAAGATCGCGCCGCCGAACAGCACGTAGTGGAAGTGCGCCACGATGTAGTA
>JBAVEY010000335.1:0-2065 GCA_049587975.1 Actinomycetota bacterium
CTCTGGGAGCCGCCGTTCATCCTCGACGAGAACGCACGCCCGCCCGCCGACCAGGTCGAGCAGTACGAGCGGATGATCGCCGAAGGCCGTCGCGGCGACGCGGCAGAGTACTTCATGTCGAAGGTCGTCGGGATGCCCCCGGAGTTCGTCGCCGACGCGCGGAAGCAGCCGTGGTGGGCCGGGCAGGAGGCGATCGCCCACACGCTTGCGTACGACGCCCGAATCATGGGCGACTACTCGATCCCCACCGAGACGGCGGAGTCGGTCAAGGCCCCCACCCTTGTGCTCGCCGGCGGGGCCGACATGCCGTTCATGCGTGAGACCGCACAGGCGCTGGCCGACGTGATCCCCGACGGGCAGGTACGGTTCCTCGAGGGTCAGGGACACGACGTCGACCCCAAGGTCCTGGCACCGGCGCTGAAGGAGTTCTTCTCCTAGGCGCTCGATTCTTCGTGGTTCAGCGTACGAACCGGCGGTCCGGCACGAACCACATCAGCGCGACGGCCACGTAGAGCGCGTACGAGATCCAGGGGCTCACGAACGCGAGCGGAACGGCCGCCGCGTAGATCGCCAGGGAGATGTTCCCCTTGACGTCCGAGCCGATCGCACGGGCGACAGCCGAATCCCGTCCGTTCGCACGGACCAGCGCACGGACGAGCAGGGAATACGCGAAACCGGACGCGAGCAGCACCACCCCGTACGCCGCGGCGGGCAGCGGCTGCTCGTACTCCTCGCGCAGCCACTCCGTCAGCACGGGGACCAGCGAGAGCCAGAACAGGAGGAACAGGTTCGTCCACATCACGGCGCCACTGACTCGTTCCGCGGCGCGGAGGAGATGGTGATGGTTGTTCCAGTAGATCCCGACGAGCGTGAAGCTGAGCGCGTAGACGATGAGGCCCGGCAGGAGGTCGTCCCGCACGTCCGCCAGCGTGTGTCCCTGGGGCGCCCTCAGCTCGAGGGCCATGATCGTGATGATCACCGCGAACACGGCGTCGGAGAACGCCTCCACCCGCCCCGAGCCGAGCTCCGTCTTGTCGTTCCGTTCCGCCATCCCGCCGATGATAGGAGCGGACCCCGGTACGATGCCTTGCGTGGCGGGGATCCCGATCCCGGAGGCGGCTCGCGAGCTCCTCGAGAGCGACGCCGTCGCCCACGTGGTCACGCTCGACGAGGACGGGGCGCCGCACGTCTCGGCGGCGTGGATCGGGATCGACGGTGACGAGATCGTCCTGGCCACGATGCCCGACCAGCGCAAGCTCAGGAACATCCGCCGAGATCCTCGGGTCGCGCTCTCCGTGCCGTCGACGAACGTCAACGCGTGGGCCTCCTCGAGTACCTCGTCGTTTACGGAACGGCGCGCGTCGTCGAGGGCGGCGCCCCCGAGATGCTCCAGCACCTGGCGCACACGTACCTCGGACCCGACGTCGTGTTCCCGAACATGCCCGACCCGCCGCCCGGGTTCGTCACGCGGATCACGCCCGAGCGGTTCGGAGGCGTCGGGCCCTGGAACCCGTAACGGGGCAGATGAAAGGGGTTGCCGTGAGTGACGACTCGGCGCAAGAGCACGCCCGCGCAGCCCAAGAGGCGAGGCGGACGGCGAAGGAGCGGGCGAAGTCTGAGCAGGAACGGGCGAGCGCCGACGCGGAGCGGATGAAGGCGGAGATGCTCAACGGCCCGATGAGCCAGGAAGTGCTCAGGCAGCTCGGACTGATCTATGGCGGCTTGATCCTCATCGGCGTGTACATGGTGCAGCCGTTCCTCACGGCTTCATCGCTCGACGCATCCGCCACGATCTCCATCGTCGCGTTCGCGGTGGCGATCCCCTTCCTCGCTGCGCTCGTGATGGTCAACCGGCAGGAAGCCTTCCGCGGCCGCCGGACCCCGTCCGTCACGGTCACCGTCGCGCAGGTCGTCGGCCAGGCGGCAGCCTTCGTCGGGATCGTCGCTGGGTTCTGGCACATCACGTGGATCGCCGGCGTGACCTTTCTCGTTGCCGGGCTCGTCGCGGCGTTGATCCACTCGGCCGGCTTCTGGCGCCTGGAAAGCACGCAGGAGGCGCCGGAGG
>JBAVEY010000336.1:0-2358 GCA_049587975.1 Actinomycetota bacterium
AGGGCGGAGGCTTCCGGATCGTCGGCCACGCGATCGATCAGGCCGATCACCATCGCCTCGTCGGTCGAGACCGGCCGCATCGACAGGCAGAGATCCGTCGCCCGACCGCGGCCGACGAGCGAGCCGAGCCCCCACGCCCCGACGGCCAGCCCGTGTCCCGGGCCGGCGAACCGGATCTGCGCCGCCGGCCCGGCGACCCTCAGGTCCGACGCGATCGCGAGCTGCGCGCCCCCGCCGATCGCGGGGCCCTCGATCGAGGCGACGATCGGCGCGGGGCACATGAGGATGCGTTCGGAGATCTCGTAGAGGAGGTCGCTCACCGCGATGCGCTCCGAGGGCGTCATCGAGAGGTCGAGTCCGGCGCAGAACGCCTCGGGCCGGCTGCTGCCGAGGATCACGGCCGACGCGTCCGGCGCCTCGAACGCCGCGAGCAGCGCCTCCGCGAGCTCGCGGTCGACGGCGTTGCGCTTGTCCGGTCGGTCCATCCGCAGCCGCAGCACGCCCGGCGTGGGCTCGTCGGTCCGAAGGGCGCTCACCGCGGCTGCACGAGCTCGACGATGATGCCGCCGAACGGTTCGGGTTCGAGGAACGCGATGATCGTGTCCCCGGCGCCGGGGCGCGGGGCGGGTCCGGTCGGGCGCACGCCCTTGCCGGCCAGCTCGCGCAGCGCGGCCTCCAGGTCGTCGACCTCGAACGCCACGTGCTGGATGCCCGGCCCGGCGCCCGCGAGCCACTCGGCGCTGAAGCCCTCCTCGGTGAGGGGCCGGATCAGCTCCACCAGGATCTCGCCGCAGGGCAGGAACGCGAGCTCGAGCTCCTCGCCGTACGGCTCCGTGTGGTCGAGCGTGAGCCCGAGCACGTCGCGGAATCCGCCGATCGCGCGGTCGAGATCGGGGACGATGATCCCCAGGTGGTGGATGCGGCCGATGTTCATCCCTCGAGCTCCGCGACCACGCGCGCGGGCGCGCCGTTCTCGCCAGCGATCCGCAGGGGGAATGCGCTGACCGTGAACCCGTCCGGCGGCAGCTCGGGTAGGCGCATGAGGTTCTCGATCAGGAGCACGTCCCCGCCGAGGAGCACGACGTGGTTGGGGAAGGGTTTGCCGCGGTCGACGGCGAAGTCGAGCCCGATCGCGGACGGGCCCGCGGACGCGATCGCCTCGGCGGCATCCAGCGAGAGGTAGGGGTTCCCGCCGTACAGCTGCGGCGTCTCGAACGCGCGGTCGGTCCACCCGGTCGCGAGCATCACGATCGCCCCGTGACAGGCGGCCTGCTCGAACCCGGCCGAGACCAGCTGCTGCAGAGCGATCTCCGCGCCCGGCTCGCACGCGGTGAGGTCCAATCGCATGCCGGGACGGCGGAACCGGTCGATCGCGACCTCGTCGATCGTCGCGCCGTCCGCGATGAAGTGGGACGGGGCGTCGATGTGGGTGGCCGTGTGCAGGCTGAGTGACATCACGGTGTTGCGGAGTCCGTCCCGCTCGAGCACGTGCAGCGGCGCGAACGAAGGCTCCGGGTGTCCGGGGACCGGTACGGTCTTGGGGGACAACGGCATCGACAGATCCACGAGCATCGGCAGGCCTCTCCGGGGCGGAGACGCGACTGTACTATGGCCCCTCCCCGGAGTCCGGCTCGAGGAGGAAGGGTGAAACCGGCGAGCTTCGCGTATCACCGCGCCGCTTCGGTGGGCGAAGCCCTCGAGCTCCTCGCTCGGGAGGGCGAGGACGCCAAGGTGATCGCCGGCGGGCAGAGCCTCGTGCCGCTGATGGCGTTCCGGCTGGCGCGGCCGTCGGCGCTGATCGACATCGCCCGCATCCCCGACCTCCGGTACGTGCGGCGCGACGGCGACGTCCTGCGGATCGGCGCGCTCGCGACGCACCGCGACGTCGAGACCAACGCGGAGCCCGGGGTGCTGGACGGGTACGCGGTCCTGCCACGCGCGGCACGCTTCATCGGTCACTATCCGATCCGAACACGCGGCACGTTCGGCGGCAGCATCGCGCACGCGGATCCGACCTCGGAGTGGTGCATGCTCGCGCTGCTGCTCGACGCCCAGGTCGTCGTGACCGGCGCGCAGGGCTCACGGATCGTCGCCGCCTCCGACTTCTTCCTCGGCGTGTTCACGACGGCGCTCGGCGCCGACGAGCTGGTGACCGAGATCCGGTTCACGGCGCCGGCACCGCGTTCGGCGATCCGCGAGTTCGCTCGGCGACAGGGCGACTTCGCCATCGTGGCCGCCTCGGCCAGCGTCGAGCTCGACGACGGGGTCGTGCGGTCGGCGCGGATCGCGCTCGCCGGGGTTGGCGACGCCCCGGTCCGCGCCGCGGAGGCCGAGGCGCTGCTGGCCGGTGGGTCGCCC
>JBAVEY010000337.1:0-12232 GCA_049587975.1 Actinomycetota bacterium
TGCATCAGGTCGCAGACCGTGAGCCATCCCAGCCGGTCGGTGATCTCGGTCGGGTCGTCCTTCCAGACCGTGTGGTCCCTGCGCCAGATGCGCTCGACGATCCGGTCGCGGTCCATCCGCTCGAGCCGTCGCGGGACCGGTTCCTGCAGCGGGTTCATCCCGTTCGCTCCTTCGCCGGGCCCGACGCGGCCGGGGAACGCTCACGGTAGCCGTTCCCGCCTCGCTGGGTCGAGGCGGCGGGTCGCCCGGGCGATGGTCAGGGCTTCGCCCCGGCCGCGAGACGGATCGCGCGAGCCGCGGCGGGGGGATCGGTGGCCCCGAAGATCGCGCTTCCCGCGACGAGCACGTCCGCGCCCGCCGCGACGGCATCGCCGGCGGTCTCGGGTTTGATGCCGCCGTCGACCTGGATCCGGAAGGCGAGGTCGCGCTCCCGACGCATCTCCGCGGCGCGCTCCACCTTCGTGAGGTGCTCGGGGATGAGGGCCTGCCCGCCGAACCCCGCCGTGATCGTCATGACCAGCAGGAGGTCGATGCGTTCGTCGAGGTACGGCTCCACGGCCTCGAACGGCGTGGGTCCGTCGACGACGACCCCGGCCGACATCCCGAGCTCGCGGATCCTCGCGAGGAGCGGCGTGGGGTCACCCAGCTCCACGTGCACGCTGCAGAGATCGGCGCCCGCCTCCGCGAGCCGCTCGAGCCAGAACCCAGGGTCGGTCACCATCAGGTGGCAGTCGAGGAGCAGATCGGTGTGCCGCCGGATCGACGCGACCACGGGCGGTCCGATCGACAGGTTGGGCACGAAGTGCCCGTCCATCAGGTCGACGTGCAGCCAGTCCGACTCGGCCCGGACCCGTTCGACCTCCTCGGCCAGCACGGCGTAGTCAGCCGCCAGGATCGAGGGGGCGAGCAGGACGTCGTTCGGCACGCGCGTAGTCTGCCCCACGCACGGCCCCCGCCGCTCGGGGCGGCCGTCGACCTGAGCCGCCGTGTTGTGCAACGCTCGGTCCGGGAGCGACCACTGACCTCCGCCGGAGGGGTCGAAGGGGGGACGCGGGATGGACGACGTCATCAAGGTCTACGGCGCCAGCTGGTGTCCCGACTGCCGCAGGGCCAAGCGGTTCCTGGGCGACCAGCGGGTCTCGTTCGAGTGGCACGACATCGAGGTCGACCCCGACGGCGTTCGAACGGTGCAGGAACGCAACAACGGGAACAACGTCATCCCGACGATCATCTTCCCGGACGGGTCGCACCTGGCCGAGCCGGCCAACGAGGAGCTGGCCGAGAAGATCGGGCTCGAACGCATGGCGATGATGCACGTGTACGACCTCATCATCGTCGGCGGAGGCCCGGCGGGACTCACCACCTCGATCTACGCGGCCCGGGAGAACCTGCAGACCCTCGTGATCGACAGCAAGGGGCTCGGCGGTCAGGCCGGCGTGACCGAACGGCTCGACAACTACCCTGGCTTCCCCGATGGCATCGGCGGGGCCGAGCTCGCCGATCGCATCGTGCAGCAGGCGCAGCGCTACGGCGTCGAGATGCTCCAGGCGCTCTCGGTGAGCTCGATCGCGAGCGACGGCGAGGAGGTCGACGTCGAGACCGCGACCGGCGACCACTACCACGCGCGCGCGGCCCTCATCGCGACCGGCTCGTCGTACCGGCGGACGGGCGCGCCCGGCGAAGACGACCTGATCGGCGCCGGGATCCACTTCTGCGCGACCTGTGACGGCCCCTTCTACGAGGGGGCGCATCAGCTCGTCGTGCTCGGCGGCGGCAACAGCGGGCTCGAGGAGGGCCTGTTCCTCACGGAGTTCGTCGACGAGGTGACGATCGTGCAGCGCGGTGACCGGCTGACCGCCAACAAGCTCCTGCAGGACAAGGTGATGATGACCCCGAAGATGGAGGTGTTGCTGAACCGCGAGGTGGTCGAGTTCCGGCCGAAGGACGACGGCAGCGGCAAGCTGGGTGCGGTCGTGCTGAAGGACCGGGAGACGGGCGAGACCGAGGAGCTGCACCCGGCCGGGGCGTTCGTCTTCGTCGGGCTCGACCCGAACACCGGCTTCGTGAAGGGCTCCGTGGACCTGGACGAGCGGGGTCTGATCGTGACCGACATGGGCCTGCAGACGAGCATGCCCGGCGTGTTCGCCGCGGGGGACGTGCGGTCGGGTTCGACCAAGCAGCTCGCGTCGGCCGTCGGCGAGGGCGCCGCGGCGGCGATCTGCATCCGGATGTACCTGGATGCCCTGGACGCCAAGCCGATGCACATGATGTGAGGGAGCGAGATGGAGCCACGGGAGATCTTCGAGCTCATCATCAAAGCGGACGAGAAGCTGAAGTACGCGCACGAGGACAACGCCGGTCTGCGCAGGCAGCAGGCCCGCGATCTGCTCGTGCAGGCCCGCGAGGCCGCCTCCGAGATCGGCAACGACGCGCTCGTCCAGCAGGCGGACACGCGGCTGGCGGATCTCGACGCGACGGATCGGCCGGCCTAGGCCCCGGCTCGCCACTCGCGGAAGGCGGCGAGCAGGACGTCGCGCGCCTCCGACGCCATCTGCTCTTCGGTCAGCATGCCCGTCAACCGGATCGTGATCCGGAACTGCTCGAGGTAGGTCGTGCACCCCTCGCACCCGGACACGTGCTCGTCGAACGCCGCCCGCTGCGCATCGGGCATCGAGCCGTCGAGGTAGTCCGTGACGAGCCCGACCAACTCGATGCAGTTCACGCGCCCTGCTCCCGTTCCGGCTCGAGGTAGCGTTCGAGCGCGCGCCGGACCTTCGCCCGGGCGCGGTGCAAGAGCACCCGTTGATTGGTCTCGGAGATGTCGAGCGCGTTACAGACGTCGGACGACGGCCATCCGAGGACGTCCCGCATCCGGATGACCTCGCGCTGGTTCGAGATCCACGTCCGCAGGGACGAACGCCCCTCGAACCCCTCGAGGCCCCTCAGGACGCCGACCCACGCGTCCTGCACGACCTCCTCGGCCACCGCGCGGGTCGAGACGTACATCCGGGCGATCCGCAGCATGGCGGGCTGGTACCGCTCGACGAGCATCATGAACGCGGTCTCGTCCCCGGCGCGGAGCGCCGCGACGAGCGCGAGGTCCTGTTGGGATGCGGATCGAGCGGGAGCGTCGCTCATCCGGCCGATGGCAGGCCGGATGGGTGATCAGCCGGGCCGAGCGGCACCGACGAAGCTGTCCCAGTAGATCGGGACCACCGAGACCACGCTACCCGTGTTCGGCGAGTGGATCATCTGGCCGCCGCCCACGTAGATGCCCACGTGGGAGATGGGGCTGTAGAAGAAGACCAGGTCGCCGGGCTGCAGGTCGGACTGCGCGACGTGCGGCAGCGAGGCGTACTGCGCGGCGGAGGAGTGGGGGAGGTAGACGCCCGCGTGCGACCAGGCCCACATCGTGAAGCCGGAGCAGTCGAACCCCGTCTCCGGGCTCGAGCCACCGTACTGATACGGGGTGCCGATCACCGAATAGGCGGCGTCCAGGACCGCCGCGACGTTCGCGTTCGGGGCGGGTGGTGGTGGGATGGGGGACCCCCCGCTGCTGCCGCCCGTGCTGGCGGCCGCCTGCGCGGCGGCCTGCGCCGCGAGCGCGTCGTGGTACTTGCGGTTCAGCTCCTCGTACAGGTCCCGGGCCTCGGCGACCCGCGACTCGATCTGGTCCTGCTTGGCGGCCAGGGCATCGACGATGCCCTGGCGCTCATCGACCGTCCCCTGCAGTTCGGCGGCGGTCCACTTGGCCTCCTGCCTCGCGAGCTCGGCCTCCACGGCCAGATCCGAATCCGCCTGCGCCATGCTCCCGATGAACTCGAGGCGGTCGGAGAAGTCGGCCAGCGAGGCCGAGTCGAACAGCTCCGCGATCTGCGAGCCCACGCCCCGATAGGCCCGGGACGCGTTCGCGTTCAGGGCGGCGGTTGCCCGGTCGGCGGTGGCCTGGGCGTGCTGGGCCTGGGACCGAACGTCGGCCAGGCGGGCCTGCACCTCCTGGAGCTTGATCCGTGCCTGGTTGTACTGCTCGACCATGAGGTCGAGGTCCTGGTTCAGCGCATCCAGGCGTGCCTGGGCCTGCTGGACCTCCTCGCGGCTGGGGCTCGCGGAGGAGAGGGTCGCCGCACCTACGCTCGCCGAGGTGGCGAGGAGCACGGCGATCGACAGCCGTGCGACGAGGTGCGCGCGTCTTCCGGTCATCATCCTCCGGGCAACAGAACGGGCTGTCCTTCGACAGCCCGCGGACGAGGCTACCGGACATCCCGGGCGCAGGCAACCGATCTCTTCGATCCGGATATCCGGCTATGAGGCCTGGTCGGGACGGCGGGACTTGAACCCGCGACCTCAGCGTCCCGAACGCTGCGCGCTACCAAACTGCGCCACGTCCCGTGAGCGAGCAGTCTATCGGCTGGGCCCATCCGCGGCCCGCCGGTAGCATCGGGGGCGCCGCCGAACGCCGGCGGCGTGGCTCCGCGGGCGGCCGAGGAGAGGAGGGACCGGGTTGAGGATCGCCCAGATCTGCCCGCCCTGGATCGCCGTTCCCCCGAAGGGTTACGGGGGGATCGAGTGGGTGGTGGCGCTTCTGGCCGACGGTCTGGCCGAGGCGGGGCACGACGTCACGTTGTTCGCGACCGGCGACTCGCAGACCAAGGCGCGGCTCGAGTTCGTCTTCGAGCAGGCCCCGGGCTCGAGCGCGATCAACGACATCGTCCTCGACACCACCCACACGTTGTTCAGCCTCCGCGACGCGCGCGAGCGGTTCGACGTCCTGCACGTCCACTCTCCGTTCTCGGCGCTCGCGGGTGCCGTGGAGACCGGCGTCCCGACGATCCACACGCTCCACGGGTCCTTCGTGCCCGAGATGACCCGTCTGTACTCGTTCGTGGCCCAGCGGGCGTGGTTCGTCGCGATCAGCGAGGCGCAGAAGCGGTTCAACGAGGAGCTTCGGTACGGCGGCGTCGTCTACAACGGCATCGACATGCACGCCTACCCTTTGCAGGAGGAGAAGGAGGACTTCGTCCTGTTCCTCGGCCGCGCCGCCCCGGAGAAGGGATGGCGACGAGCGGTCGACGCGGCCATGCGGGCAGGCGAGCGCCTCGTGTCCGCCGTCAAGATCGCCCACCCGACGGAGCAGGAGGAGTGGGAGACCAACATCGAGCCGGTGATCCCGTCCGACTTCCAGATCCTCGGCGAGATCACGCTGCAGGAGAAGGTCGATCTGCTCCGGCGGGCCAAGGCCGTGCTCTTCCCGATCGACTGGCCGGAACCGTTCGGCCTGGTGATGACCGAGGCGATGGCCTGCGGCACGCCGGTCATCGCGACCCCGCGCGGCTCGGTCCCGGAGGTCGTCGTGGACGGCGTGACGGGTTGGATCGTGGACGTCGAGGACTACGCCGCCCAGGCGGCGGAGCGCCTGACGAGGCTGTCCGAGATCGACCCGCAGGCCTGTCGCGATCGCGTCCAACGCCTGTTCTCGAAGGAGGCCATGGTGACCGGCTACGAGGCGGCGTTCGATCTGGCGACCGCGTCGAGGACCTGAGGGGCTCGGGGACCGAGGAACCGCGAGGCACCCGCAGACGTCTCAGCGGGCATAGGATGCTCCGACCGGTTCCGAGGGAGGCCCTACGTGTCCCCAGGGCGTCGTCATCGCCCGCTCGTCCCGATCGCGCTCGCCGTCGCCCTGTTGGCGACGCTGTACGCCGCCCCGGTCGGAGCGGCCTCGACCCCGACCCTGCGGCTGTTCGTCTCCTCGACGCAGGTCACCGTCGAGCGGGGCCGTCGCGACGTCGTCGACGTCGACCCCGGGGCGTTCATCACGGCGGTGGGTGGTGCCTTCGAGTTGCGGGTCGGTCGCCCCGACTACGACACGCCGATCACGGTGAAGCAGGTGGACGCGCAGACCGGCGCGGTGCTCAGGACGTTCTCCGACGAGAACCTCGACGGGTGGTTCGGCCTTAAGGACTTCGCCCACTATCAGGTCGTGGACGCGCAGGGCCAGACCGTGCTCGCGGACACCGTCACGTTCTGCCCGAACGGCTACATCCGCGAGCGGGTGTCCGACGACAGCCCGCTCGCGACCTCCTACCCGTACTCGTGCGGCAGCAGCAGCCCGTTCACGAGGGGTTCGGTCTGGGGGATCGATCGAGGCTGGGCCAGCTCGCTGATCGGCGGCGGCGACTACTACGGCGGCCTGCGGTGGCGGGCCGAGCGCAGCGTCTACACCGTCAAGATCCAGATCGATCCCGCATGGGTGAGCCTGCTCTCGATCGCGCCGAGCGACGCGTCCGCGCAGGTGCAGGTGACCGCCGTCGATGGGGGGATGTCTGCGCCCGCTCGGACGCCCTCACCATCCTCGACGTACGCGCCCTACCCCAAAACGCCGATCCTCACGACCCCCCCCGCGGAAACGCTCCCCGACTTCGTGGCGCTGCCGGGATGGGGGATCTCCGCGTACCCGCGGAAGGGACACGACTACCTCACCTTCAACGCGACCGAGTGGAACGCCGGGCCGGGGACGATGCTGGTCGACGGCTTCAGGAGCGGGCAGGCCTCGACGCTCGACGCCTACCAGTACTTCCTGCTCGACGGTCAACCGGTCGGCCGGGCGCTGATCGGGCAGCTCGAATACCATGCCGGTCGGCACAACCACTGGCACTTCCAGGAGTTCACCCAGTACTCCCTGCTCGACGCGGACAAGCGCACGGTCCAGGTCAGCGACAAGGAGTCCTGGTGCCTCGCGCCGACGGACGCGATCGACCTGACGGTGCCCAACGCCAACTGGCGAGGGTCCTCACAGGACCTGTTCACATCGTGTGGCTACAACGAACCGGGGGCTCTGTGGGTCCGCGAGGTCCTCGACGTCGGCTGGGGCGATACGTACGGGCAGGACGTCAACAGCGGCGCGTTCGACATCTCGGACCTTCCCAACGGCCGCTACTACCTCCGCACCCAGGTCGATCCGACCGGCGAGATGTACGAGGTCTCCGCGGACAACAACATCCAGGACCGGCTGATCAGGCTGCGCGGCAAGCCCGGCCATCGGCGGGTGGTCGTGCCGCCGTGGCACGGCATCGACACCGAGCACTACTGCTCCTACTGCGGCTGAGCCTTCGGGTGCGTCGGGCCCCCGCCGCCGGGGGCCCGGCGCAGCTCGAGCAGGGTCGCCTCGGGCGGACACAGGAACCGGAACGGCGCGTACTTGCTCGTGCCGAGCCCGGGCGAGACGTGCAGGAACGTGCCCCCCAGACGGATCAGTCCGGATACGAGGCGCCTCGGCAGGTGCGAGTTCGTCACGAGCGCTCCGACGAGCGGAAGGCGGACCTGACCACCGTGCGTGTGTCCCGCCACCACGAGCCGGTAGCCGCACGCGACGATCTCGGGTGCCGAGTCCGGCGAGTGCATCACGGCGACGCCGAACCTGGAGGGCGCTTCCCGGGGCGCGACGCGCAGGTCCTGCCGGGAGATGTGCGCGTCGTCCAGGCCGAGGAGCTCGACGGGGAGACCGTCCAGCTCGACCTCCTCGCGTCGGTTCGTGAGGTCGCGCCAGCCGTCGGCAGCGAGCATCGTCCGCAGCTCGTCCGCGCGACCCCGGCGTGCGCGGAGCGGCTCGCGCCGATCCCTCGGGACGAAGTAGCGAAGTGGGTTCAGCGGCCGAGGGACGTAGTAGTCGTTCGACCCCAGGACGAACCAGGAGGCGAGCCGCCCCCGCGTGGTCCGGACGGCGTCCACGGCGGCCTCCACCGCCTCGGGCTCGGCCAGGAAGTCGCCGGTCACGACGGTGACGTCGGCGTCGGGGAGCGACGCGAGGAAGGCCGACTTCCGTCGGTCGACGCGGACGAAGTGCAGGTCCGACAGGTGGAGCACCGCCAGGGTGGGCGGACCCTCTGCCGGTAGGATGGCCAGATCGCGGCGTACGAGCCTGAACGCCCGGCGCTCGATGACGACGCCGTACGCGACGCACACCGCGGCGATGCCCGCGAGCACGAGCAGGATGCGGGAGAGCACGGGAGGGGAGTCTACGTGGGCGACCCCACGCTGAAGATGCAGATCCACGAGCAGATGACGGCCGCCCTGCGAGCCGGCGACAAGGTACGGCTCGGCGCGCTCCGCATGCTCGCGGCGTCGATCACGAACCGCGAGAAGGAGCTCCTGCACGAGCTCTCCGACGACGAGGTCCGGGAGGTGGCCGGCAGGGAGGTCAAGAAGCGCAGCGAGTCGATCGACGCGTTCGAGTCCGCCGGACGGACCGAGCTCGCGGACAAGGAGCGCGCCGAACGCGAGGCTCTGCAGCCGTTCGCCCCCGAGCAGCTCTCGGCGGCTGAGGTCGACGCACTGATCGACGATGCGATCGCTTCGACCGGCGCCGACTCGATGAAGGAGATGGGCAAGGTGATGGGGGTCGTGATGGCCTCGGCCAAGGGCAAGGTCGACGGCTCCCTCGTTCAGCAGAAGGTGCGGGAGCGTCTGGGGTCCGACGCCTAGAAGAGGCGGGGAGGTAGTGCGCTCGGCATCAGCGGGGCAGCGCCACCACCCCCGTTGCCGCCGCCGTTCCCGTTCCCGCCGCCGTTCCCGTTCCCACCACCGTTCCCGTTCCCGCCGCCACCGTTTCCGTTGCCCTGATCGAAGACGCCGACCGAGATCGTGACCGTGGCGCCGGCGGCGACGACCTTGGTGCTGTCGCCGATCGGCATCTGATCCACCACGATCCCATCCAGGTGTCGGTCCTGGACCGGGACGCGTTCGATCGCGGCGACCAGTCCCAGCTTCTCGAGCTCGTGCACGGCTTCGGCCTCCGGAAGACCGATCACGCGCGGGACGACGACGGGCTCACCCTTGCCGTTGCTCACCCCGAGCGTGACCCCACTGCCGAGGCGCAGCCGCGCGCCCCCGCCCGGTGCCTGCGTGAGCACGGTCCCGACGGGCTCGAACGACTGGATCTCCTCCTGGATCGGCGTGAAGTTCGCGTTCGCGAGGATCTTCTCGGCCTGCTCGATCGGGAGCCCGACGACATCGGGGACCGGACCGCTCTCCGGCGGCGGCGGCGCCTCGAACCCTTCGACCGGGAAGCCCTGCATGGCCTTCACCATGAAGTCGTGCCAGATCGGCGCCGCGACCGTCCCGCCGAACACCGAGCCCCCGTAGTAGCTGTCCATCGGGATCTGCCCGTTCGCGAACCCGACCCAGACCGCGGTCGAGACCTGCGGGGTGTACCCGGCGAAGTACACGTTCGTGTAATCCTGCGCCGTGCCGGTCTTGCCCGCGACCGGGCGCCCGGGCAGGTTCGCCGCCGTGCCGGTCCCGCAACACACCACGCGCTGCAGCATCGCGGTGACCAGGTGCGCGATCTCGGGCTTCACGACCTGCTCGCACTGCGGTTCGTGCTGGTAGAGGACGCGCTCGTCCTTCGGGGCATCCTTCGGGACGTTCGCGAACTCCACCCGCCGCACCGCCCACGCGTTGCAGCGCACGCCGTCGTTCGCGAGCGTCGCGAACGCCGCCGCCATGTCCATGGTCGGGACCTCCTCGACGCCGAGGGTGATCGACGGGACGGGATCCAAGCCGACCGTGATCCCCATCTGATGCGCGGCGTCGACGATGTTCTCCGGTCCGACGTCGAGCGCGAGCTGCGCGAACACCACGTTCACGGAGTTCTGCGTCGCCGTCCACAGGTCCATGTAGCCTCCGTCGCCGCCGCCTTCGGCGTTGCTCACGCACCCGCTCGCGCTGATCCATCCCTCGAGGTTGCAGAGCGGGGACTTCGACGAGTACACGTTGCCCGGCGCGAAGCCGTTCTCGAACGCCGCGACGAGGGTGAATGGCTTGAATGCCGACCCCACCTGGCGGGTGCCGCGCCACACGAGGTCGTACTGGTCGCGGTTGTAGTTCTTGCCCGACAGCATCGCCTTGATCGCGCCGTCGGTGGCCCGGACCGACACGAGCGACACGTCCGGGCTGTTCTTGCCCGGATCGATGTACGGGCTCGCGTCGACCGCCTCCTGCGCGTAGTCCTGCCAGGCCGGGTCGAGCGAGGTGTAGATGTTCAGCCCGCCCTGATAGAGCGTGTGCACCCGCTGGATGCGCCGCTGTCCGAACGCGTCGAACTCTCCATCGGCGTTGTCCAGGATCAGGTTCCGGATGTAGTAGACGAAGAACGGTTCGACCTTCTGCTTGAACACGCCCACGTCGTTCGCGATCCCGAGCGGCTTCGCCTGCGCCGCCACGGCGTCGGTCGGGTCGACCCAGCCGAGTTCCAGCATCCGATCGATCACGAGGTTCCGCCGGTCGAGCGCCGCCTGCGGGTGGGCTACCGGGTCGTAGGCGCCGGGCGCGCGGACCACGCCGGCCAGCAGGGCGGCTTGCTTGAGCGTGAGCTCGCGCGCGGTCGTGTGGAAGTACGTCTCGGCCGCCGTCTCGATGCCGTACGCGCCGTTCCCGTAGTAGGCCTCGTTCATGTAGAGCTCGAGGATGTGGCTCTTGGAGTACTTGCGCTCGACCCGGATGGCGAGCGCGGCCTCCTGGAACTTCCGCGCGAAGGTCTGCTCGGGCGAGTCGATCAGCACGTTCTTCACGAGTTGCTGCGTGAGCGTGGAACCGCCCTGCTCGATGTCGCCGGCGATCAGGTTGGTGATGGCCGCGCGCATCAGGGACGGGAAGTTCAGGGCGCCGTGCTCGTAGAAGGAGTCGTCCTCGATGGCCACGATCGCGTCCTGCGCCACCGGCGCGATCTTGCCGATCCGGACGTACCGGCGGTTCTCGTCCAGGTAGATCTCGGCCAGGATCGTCTTGCCGTCGGACGCGTAGATCGTCGAGCTCTGAGGCAGGTGAGGGATGCCGGCTCGCCCCACCCCCGCCGCATCCAGGCGCGCGCGGAACGCGTTCACGCCGGCGCCCGCGGCCCCGAAGATCGGGAGCAGGGCGAGCGCGAGCACGGCGGCGAACCCGGCCATCACGAGGATCAGTACGAACGGGACGAGCGGGGCGATCACCCTGCGCGGCCGGAGTTCGGGAATCCGCACCGTCTCCTGCGGAGGCGCGGGCGGCGTGTCGGATCGCGAGCGATACCTGGGTGGGGCCTGCATGTGGGGGCCCAAAGGATAGCCCGCCGACGCGGGTACGATGGGCCCGCCCATGCGCCGCGCCGTCCCGTTCCTGCTGTTCAGCGCCCTGCTGTGCATGGTTCCGACCGCCGCCGCCGCGCAGTCCTCGCCGTCGGTGCTGGTCGCCAAGGTCGACGGCTCGATCGACCGAACCCTCGGCTCCTACCTCCTCGATTCGATCGACGAGGCCGAGCGCTCGGGCTCGACGCTGGTCCTGCAGCTGGACAGCGCCGGGACCCTCGACGAGGACGCCGTGTCGATCGCCGAGCGGATCCACGACGCGACCGTGCCGGTGATCGTGTGGGTGGGGCCGACACCGGCCAAGGCCGCGGGCGCCGGCCAGCTGTTCCTGTACGCGGCGAGCCTCGGCGCCGTCGCTCCCGGAGCGGGCGTGGGCCCGCTCGAGCCGCTCGATCTCGCGGGCGGCGAGCCCGCGATCTCGCGAACCGCGGTGGAGCAGCTCGCGACCGGCTGGGTCGTGGAGCGGGACCGGCCGACCCCCGTGTCGTTCCCCGACCGCCCGGTGCCGGCGCGAGCCGCGCTCGACGGCAACATCGCGAGCGTCGCGGCCGTCTCGATCACCGACCTACTCCGGCAGGTGGACGGCAGGACGGTCGGGACGGCCGACGGCGAGGTGACGCTGCGCACCAAGATCGCGACCTCGGAAGCGGAGCAGCGGGTCTCGGTGCGGTTCACCGAGCTCGGCCCGGTCGACCGCGTGTTGCACGCAGCCGCGTCGCCGACCTGGATCTACGTTCTGCTCGTGCTCGGGCTCGCCGCGCTCGCCTTCGAGGCCACGCAGCCGGGGTTCGGCTTCGCGGGGTTCAGCGGGGTCGGGATGCTGGCGCTCGCCGCCTACGGGCTCACGGTCGTGCCCTTCTCCCCGCTCGGCCTCGCGCTGCTCCTGACGGGGATCGGCCTGCTCACGCTCGACGTCCGGCTGCGCAGGCTCGGTCCCCTCACGCTCGCCGGGATGATCGGGTTCGTCTCGGGATCGATCCTGATCTTCGGCGAGGTGTCCGGCGAGGTCGACGTCTCGCCGTGGCTGGTCGGGGCGTTCTCCGTGGCGGCCCTCCTGTACTGGGGGTTCGCCCTCACGGTCGCCGTCCAGTCGCGCGAACGGCTCACCTCGACCC
>JBAVEY010000338.1:0-2033 GCA_049587975.1 Actinomycetota bacterium
CAGTTGCTCCGGAGCATCGAGACGTCGACGGCGGAGGTCCCGGCGCCCAGCACCGGCACCGCTCCGGCGTCCGTACCGGGCGGGACCGGACCGGACGCGGCCTCTTCGGCGCCGCTCGCTGCGGCACCCGTCTGCTGTCGCTTGGGCTTCTTCTCTACCACCGGTGGCGCCGGGTCGGCCGCTTCCCCGGTTCCGGCCCCACCCTGCCCACCTGCCACGGCAGCCTGCTCGGGCGGGGTTGCGGGGGCCGGGGGTGCCGGGGTCGCGGCAGCGGGCGACTGGGAACCGCTGATGCCGGCGACGCGCTCGAGGCGCTCGAGGCGGGAGACCAGGGCCTCGGGTGCGGCGTCGGTCTCGGGGATCGTCGCGCGGATCAGCGCGAGCTCGAGGGACAGGCGAGGCGAGGTGGTCCACCGCATGTCGGTCTGCGCCGCGATCAGCAGCGCGATCACGCGGCCGAGCTCGGCCGCCGAGTACTTCGCGGCCTGGGCCGACAGGCGCTCGGCCTCCTGGTCGGTCACGTCGAGCAGGTCGTGCTGGCCGGGGGCGGTCTTGGCGAGCAGCAGGTCGCGGAAGTGCGCGAGCACCTCGTTGGTGACGTGCCGCAGGTCCTGGCCCTCCTGGACCAGGCGGCTCACGAGCTCGAACACGCCTTTGGTGTCACCGACCGCGACCGCGTCGGCGAGCGCGTACTGCACGTCCGAACGGCCGCTGCCGATCAGCGACGTGACGACGTCCTCGCCGATCTCGCCGGCGCCGAGGACCGACGCCTGGTCGAGCAGCGACAACGCATCGCGGACCGAACCCCCGGTCTGGCGCGCGATCGCGTGCGCCGCCTCGGTCGACAGCGACATGCCCTCGTCCTTGGCGATGCGCTCGAGGTGCTCGGCGACCGTCTCGACCGGTACCAGGTGGAAGTCGAACCGCTGGCACCGTCCGACGATCGTGGCCGGCATCTTGTGCGGCTCGGTGGTCGCGAGGACGAACCGGACGCCGACCGGCGGCTCCTCGAACACCTTGAGCAGCGCGTCGAACGCCTCCCGCGACAACCGCTGCGCCTCGTCGATGATGTAGACCTTCTCCCGGCCCTGCACCGGCGCCGTGGGCGCCTTCTCGCGCAGGTCGCGCGCGTCGTCCACGCCGCCATGGGAGGCCGCGTCGATCTCGACCACGTCGAGGTGCTGGCCGTCCCGGACCGCGACGCACTGGTCGCACGAGCCGCAGGGCTCGGCGGTCGGGCCGGACTCGCAGTTGACCATCTTCGCCAGGATCCGGGCCGTCGAGGTCTTGCCGGTCCCACGCGGCCCGCACAGCAGGAACGCGTGCGCGAGACGGCCCTCGCGGACCGCGCCGGACAGCGCCCGGATCACGTGGTCTTGCCCGAGGACCTCGGCGGGACCCTGCGGACGGTACTTGCGGTACAGCGACTGGTAGGGCTTGTCCTCGGCCACGTCCACCTCCGGGCGCCGCGCGCCCCTCGACCCGCGAGGGGAAGCGCGCGGGAGGTTCGGCAAGTCTAGTGGTGGCCGCGCACCCGCCGTCGACCGCGACGGACTCGAGCGCATCACCGGCCGGTAGCTCGGGCCAGGTTTCCCCGCGGCACCCGCCAGCGCCCGCTTACGGCTGCTTCCTTCCGGATCTGACCGGGTTCGCAGGTTGGCGTCGCGCGGGACCCGACCGTCGACACCCCGTACCGGGAGCGACTGCGGACCCGCCGGGCCTCGGACGGGGATTCAGCCCCGCTGAAGCGGATTGCGGGTACAGGGCACCGCTGGCTCCCCGCCTAGCACGGCCACCTCGGCGAGTATACGCGCGCCTGTGACAGCACTCGTGGGGACGACCGGGCTCGCCTCCGAGGGGAAACACTGCCAGCATCCACGGGAGCGCCTGGGGGTCCTCGTGCATCCATGGACCGTGCGAGCAGAGGGTGAGGTCGTGCAGTTCCCCTCGGAACGCGCCGAGGCATGGGCCCGCTTCGACACGTTCTTCGAGGAGGAACACGAGCGCCTGTTCAAGGCTCTGTACTTCGTGAC
>JBAVEY010000339.1:0-1566 GCA_049587975.1 Actinomycetota bacterium
CGTGGGCCGAGCTCGTGATCCCCGAGGTGAATCCCGAGGCGCTCGAGCGGGGCGCCAAGGTGTATTCGGTGCCGAACTGCACGATCATCACCGCGCTGATGGCGCTCGCGCCGCTGCACCGCGCGGCAGGGCTGCAAGCGGTGAGCCTCTCCTCGTACCAGTCGGTCTCGGGCGCCGGCGCGAAGGGCGTGCGCGAGCTCGCCGAGCAGGTCGAGAAGCTCCACGGCATGGAGGACGACCTCGCGCACCCCGACGCGGACGCGCTGCCGGTGGGCGAGGTCTTCGGCAAGACGATCGCGTACAACGTGGTCGCGAAGATCGACGTGTTCGACGACGAGACCGGGTTCACGTTCGAGGAGATCAAGGTCCAGCGTGAGGCGCGACGGATCCTGTCGCTGCCGGCGCTCGACATCTCGGCGACGTGCGTCCGGGTGCCGGTGCCGGTTGGCCACAGCGTGAGCCTGCACGCGACGTTCGAGCGGCCGCTGTCGGTCGAGCAGGCCCGCGAGGCGCTCGCGGCCGCCGACGGCGTCCAGCTGCGCGACGACCCGGCGCGCGAGGTCTACCCCAGCCCGCTCGAGGCTGCCGGGATCGACGACGTGCTCGTCGGGCGGATCCGCCGGCCCGAAGGCCACGACGACGAGCTGCTGCTGTTCGCGTGCGGCGACAACCTGCGCAAGGGCGCGGCGCTCGACGCGGTGCAGATCGCGGAGCGTGTGATCGAGACCGACTGAGCCGGGTGGGTGAGTGTTCCTCGAACCGGGCGATACCTATTTCGGTATCGATACCTTCCGGGAGATCGGGGCGTCCCAAAGCGGCACGAACTCGGCCCGCCGAACACGGAGGCACTGGCTGACGCGATACCTGCGGAACTGTCGCCGATGCTCGGCCCGGAAGTAGGCCGTCGCCGTTCCGATCGGGATGACCTCCGGGTGGTCGACCGGGTAGGTGTGCCCCTCGTGGACGATCGTGGCGGACCCGCTCGCGAGCACGTTCCTGAGCCAATCGGTCCGTGACCCGTACACGATCGCGATCGCGAACCCGTCCTCGGTGGCCACCGCCGCGACGGGGGTCTGGTAGGACTTCCCAGACGCCCGGCCCGTGTGTCTGATCACGGACGCCATCGCTCCGGGCTCACCGGCCGATCGCATCTCATAGGGGTTGGCGACGGCACGGGCGAACCGGCGGACGGTGTTGAGCACCCACGGGGTCTTCGCCCGCATCCCGAGCCGGAAGACGATCAGGACCGTCAGGATCAGGAGGAGAAGGACACCGACCACGACCAGGACCGGACCCAGCATCACCACCTCCTCGCGTCGCGAGCTTCCAGTTTCGGTCAGCCGCGATGGGTCGCTCAGGGCCGAACGGCCTTGCTGCGGAGGGGCTTCAGAAGAACTCGTACATCCACGGCGCCGGCCCGCCGAACAGCCGCGCCAACACCGGGGCATCCGACGCATCCACCAACCCGAGCGCGACCGCATCGCCCGCCGACAGGAACCCGCTGTACAGCGACGACAGCGTCCCGATCGACACCGGCCGCACCCCACCCTCACCAGGAGCCCGCGC
>JBAVEY010000340.1:0-21979 GCA_049587975.1 Actinomycetota bacterium
CGACCGCGTTCGCGACGCGCCACCGGAGCCCGGATGCCGATCGCCCCAGCCGGTCGACGAGGGCCGCCCCCTCGCGCGGCGAGCGCACCCCGAACGCCAGGACCGGCCCGAGCCCCCGGGCCAGACCGAACGGCGCGAGCAGTGCGGCCCCCACCAGCGGGCGTCCGCTCGCGATCGCCGCCGCCGAGACCACCACCAGCGTCCCGTGCCCGACGTACGTGAGGAACCCCGGCCCGAGCCCGATCCCGTACAGCAACGCCGCGACATGGGGCGGGAAGAAGGTGCGCCACCAGTCCGGCACCTGCCGCCGGAGCTGCGGTACCGGCACCGGAACCCCGAGCTCCCGGGCGAGGTACGCGGCCGCGAGCGCCCCGACGAGGGCGATCCCGGCGACGCCCCACGGCGCGCCGAGCAGCCCACCGGCGGCCCCCACCAGCGATCCGAAGACCGCGGCGGCGGCGGTCGCGCCGGCGACGTGCAGCGAGAGCGATACCCCCCACCTGCTCCGGCTGCCCCCGTGGACCACGGGGGTGATGGTCTCCACCATCGACAGGCCTCAGGGACCGAACAGGCTCGAGAACCCCGCGACGATCGACGCCGCGACGAGCGCGAGCCCCGCGGGCTCGCTCAGCATCGGACGTTCAGCTCCCGGTAGGTGATGCAGAAGACCCGCAGACCGCGCGCGCAGTAGCCACGCACGGAGCCGTCGCCGTTGATCCGAGTCTCCGAGGTCGAGCAACAGTCCTGGATGTGCCGCACGCGGCCGTTGCAGCACCGGCTCCACCCGCCTCCGTACCGGGGGTCGTGGACGAACGGGTACCGTTCGGGGACGACGGCCTGGCACACCTTCCGGCGGGTCTGGCGCTCCGGCGAGAGATAGATCGATCCGTCGTCGTCGACCGGGTACCCGTACCGCGGATGGACCGGGAAGCCGTAGACGTCCGTCCTGGACAGCGGCTCGTACGGGTGGGGGCACGAGCCGGTCGTGTAGGTGTGACCGCAGATGTGGTGCGCCTCGGCGCGATCGGGATCGAGCGCCACGGCGACCATCGATCCTCCCGCGATCGCTACGACGGTTCGGCCGAGCCGGCCGAGGAACGAGCGTCGGCTCGTCCGACGCGCGAGCTCGTTCCCCGCCCTCTCGACGGCCCCCATCAGCTGGCCCGGAGCTCCTCGGCCTGCGTCGTCCGACGACGAGCGGTATCGACGAGCCCCTCGACCTGCTCGAGCGAGTTCACGGTCCCCTTCGACCGGACCACTCCGAGCTCGTCGAACACGACCACGAACGGCACGCCGGGGACCCGGTACGCGGTCTCGAGATCGGGATCGGAGACGATCTGGAGCTCGAGCCGTCCGGCCGCCGCGGCTGCGGGGAGCGACGGCAGGACCTGTTCGCAGATCGGGCAGGAGGCCGAGACGAAGGCCAGGAGCCTGCCCGGCCCCGGGCCACCGACGACGAGCGACGAGCCACCACGTTCACGGGCGGCGCGAGCCGGCGGTGCCTCGCCGAGCGGCGGCCCCTCGTCGTCGACCTCAAGCGCTCCGAGTGGTGCGAGCCGCAGCTGCAGGACGCCGATCTGCCGCGCCAGCGCGACCACCACGATCGCGAGGACGGCGAGCAGCATCCACTGGACGACGAAGGCGGCCGCCCACCATCCCGACACGCCCGGTCAGCCCCGCCCCCGAGCCTCCGGCTCGGTGGGCGGCGGCACGTCGTGGGCGGCTTCGACTGGCGGTGAGAACGAGCTCGGCACGGTCCATTCGGGCTCGCCCTTCTCGTCCAGGAACTGCATCACCGGCGTCCCGTCGGCGGTGAGCCCCATGATCGCCCGCAGCTCGCCCTCCTTGTTCAGCAGCCGCAGGATGGGCGAGCCCTCCGCGGCCAGACCGATCCGCGCGCGGACCTTCCCGTCCTCGTCCTGGAGCGAGATCGTCGGCGAACCCTGCTGGGCGAGCGAATAGACGAACCCGAGCTGCCCGTCCTTGTTCCGCAGAGCGAGCGTCGGCGAGCCCTCGGTGCCCAGACCGAACTTCGCGCGCACCTTCCCGTTCCGGTCGACCATCGCCATGCTTGCCGAGCCGTCGGAGAACAGGCCGAACGTCGCGCGGACCTTCCCCTCGTCGTCGGCGATGGCAAGCCCGGCCGAGCCGTCCGGCTGCACGCCGAAACGGGCCCGGAGCTTGTCGTCGGCCCCGTAGAACGACATGAAGGGCAGGTCCTCGTTCGAGACGCCGAACCGCGCGCGGACCCGGCCCTCGGAGTCCTCGATCTCGATCTCGCCGGCCCTGATGACCCGCTTGCGCATGCCCCAACCTCTCGCCGATCGGACGTCGCTGAGTCTAGGACGAGCCGCCGGCGCGATGTGCGTCCTTCGCCAACGAACCGGGCGATCGCCGCCGCCGAACCGGGTGGAGCGTGGACCGCGGGTTCGAACGGACGCGGGACCCGGTGGAACGACCCCCATACGTGAGAAACCGCCGCGACCCGAAGGCCACAGCGGTCTCTCACCGCGAACTGTACGGACGGCCCCACACGCGGTCAACCCGCGTCCGCCGATCTTGTCACTCTTTCTCCAGCCGCTCGGCTCGGCGGGTCGCGGCCTGGAGCCGGTCGGGGTCCGGGTCGACCCCGATCCCAGGGCCGTCCGGGACCGGGAGCGTGCCGTCGGGCGACAGGACGAGCGGCTCGGTCAGGTCCTGCGCGAAGTAGCGCGACGTCGCGCTCGTGTCGCCGGGGAGCCGGAAGTTCGGCAGCGCCGCGAGCGCGAGGTTCGTCGAGCGGCCGATCCCGGTCTCGAGCATCCCGCCGCACCACACGGGAACGCCGAGCTCGGCCGCCACGTCGTGCACCCGCTTGGCCTCGAGCAGGCCGCCGACACGCCCCTGCTTGATGTTCACGATCCGGCACGACCCGAGCTCGATCGCGGCCCGGGCGTCGGCCGCCGAGCGGATCGACTCGTCGAGGCAGACGTCGGTGCGGATCTGGCGCTGCAGGAGCGAGTGCTCCCACAGGTCCTGGTGGTGCAGGGGCTGCTCGATCATGAGGAGCCCGAACGCGTCGAGCGCGCGGAAGACCTCGATGTCGCCCAGGCGGTACGCGGCGTTCGCGTCGACCGAGAGCAGGATCTCGGGGTTCGCGTCCCGGATCGCGCGCACGCGCTCGACGTCGTTGCCCGGCTCGATCTTCAGCTTGATCCTCCGGTAGCCCTCGGCGAGGTAGCCCGCGACCTGCTCCCGCAGCACGTCGGCCGAGGGCGCGATCCCGACCGACACCCCGCACTCGACCCGGTCCCGGACCGCGCCCAGGTGAGCCGCCAGCGAGCGTCCCCGGGCCCGGAGCTCGGCGTCGAGCACGGCGTTCTCGAGCGTCGCCTTCGCCATCGGGTGCCCCCGCACGAACGAGAACACCGACCCAACCCGCTCGGCCTCGACGTCCCCCGCGGCGAACAGCGCCGGCGCAAGGACGTCCCGGATCATCAGCCACGCGCCGTCGTTCCACTCCTCGGAGAAGGTGGGCTCGACGTCGCTCACGCACTCCCCCCACCCGAACGCGTCGTCGGTCTCGACCCGCGCGAGGATGCACACCTTCTCCGAGGACACGCCGAAGCTGGTGCGGAACGGCCGGACGAGGGGGATCGAGACGAGCCGGAGCTCGACCGAGCGGACGCGCGTCACGCGGGCACGTCCTCGGCGAGCGCGAACACGTAGCTCGAGGTTCCGCGGTCGAACCCCGCCGCGATCATCCCCGCGGTCAGGCAGGCCTCGATCGCCCGCGCCGAGGCGTCGCGCCACGCGGAGCCACGCGCGCGATCCCCCATCCGGAGCTCCGGGTAGTCGCGCGGCACGGCGACGAGCGCGGCCCGCCCGGAGGGAGCGCGCACCTCGCCCGGCCACCCACCGTCGTCCGCGAGCGCTTGCTGGGTGGCCGCCACGTCGCGCGGGCCCGGCTCGCGCTCGAGTCGCCATCGGACGGTGAACCGGTCGCTCCGCTCCCCCGCGTTTACCTCGTCCGCCATCGCCCCGTAGTGGTTGCGATCGAATCGATCGGCCACGGCCCCGAGCTTGTGCAGGTTGAAGTACGCGTTGCGGGGCACCAGCGGATCGAACGTCCAGCGGACCTCGGCGATGCCCTGCTCGAGCGCCTGTGCGCGCTGCGCGAGCTTCAGCGCGTAGCCGACCCCCGCGTGCCGGCGATCGGGCAGCGCCGCCAGCATGTGCGAGTGGGTGTGCAGACCGTCCTGCGGATCTACGCCCACCCACCCGAGGACGTAGCCGATCGCCTCATGCCCGTCGAAGGCGCCGAACGGGACGTTCCCGCTGTCGGCGAGCGCTCGGAGCAGCTCGCGGGGGAAGCTCTCGTGGCCCGGCCACGTCGCGGCCATCACCCGCAGGATCGCATCCGCGTCCTCGAGCCCGGGGAGGGGGCGGAGCTCGACACCGGCCGCACGAGCCGCCTCGTGCGCGAGCTCCCACGCGTCAAGCACCACGGGAGTCTAGCGAGCCACGGAACGCGCCAGAGAACACGCCAGAGAACGTGAAGGGCCCGCGGCGACCGCGGGCCCTTCGACGGAACGGTTCGGCGGGTCAGCCGCCCGCGGGGGGCGGCAACTCCTGCCACTCGTCCTCGTCCAGGTCCTTGCCCCGTCGGCGCTTGAAGATGGCCACCACCGCCGCCACGATCGCAGCGATGAACGCGACCTTCATGAGCTTGCCGAAGAAGCCGCTCTTCTTCTTCGTCTCCTCAGTTCCTTCGGACATCGCTGCCTCCTCCTCGCCGGGTGGGCCTGGTTGGACTTGAACCAACGACCTCATCCTTATCAGGGATGCGCTCTAACCGAGCTGAGCTACAGGCCCGAGGGACGCCGCAGGGGGCCTTCACCCGGCCCGTGGCCCAGCGTACGCGTGGCTCCGAAAGGGTGTCAATCGTGCGGGTGTTCGCCGCGCTGTCGCGACCGCCGGCCGCCTCACCGGCGTTCGGACAGCGTGACCTCGATGCCGCCGACGACGTCCGAGAGCAGGTTGTAGAGGAAGACGACGAAGACGTTGATGAGCGACCACAGGACGACCAGCCCCAGGCCGATCGCGAGCCCTCGGCTGAACAGCCAGCTGCCGTGGATCTCGAAGGACTGATCGGCGAACAGATCTCGGATCAGGCGGGTGAGGGAATCGAGGGAGCCGATCGCGCCCAAGAGCGCGTACAGGATCATCATCGCGCCGATGATCACGACCATCACGCACAGGTAGAACAGGAAGGAGATCTTCAGCACCGACCAGGGCCCGACCTTGCGGAGCACGACCCGCGCCTGGCGCGCTCTCGCGGGTGCCGAGCGCGTGGGTCTCGGCTCGGTGCGGAGCGGAGCCTCCTCGGGTGCGGGCTCGGGTGGGGCGACGGTGGCCTGGTCGGCGGGATCGCTCACGGGTTCGGGCCCTTTCTACGCGGCGGCAGGCCCCGCGGCAACCACACCGCCGGGTCCGGGCGGACCGAACACCAGACGCGCGTGCACCGGTGCGAGCACCCCGAGCACGACCACGGCGACCGCCCACGAGGCCGGCCCGACGTCGTCCTGGACGAGGAGCCCGCCCGCGGCCACGCCCATCCCGCACACGACCAAGAGCGCGAACGCCGGCGGCGGCGGCAACCGATGCCACAGGAAGAAGACGACGACGAGCCCGACCGCGCTCGACGCAACGATGATCGCGACACCGGCTCCCAGCACGGTGGGATTATCCACCGAGGAGGTCCCCCATGGATCCGGCAACCCCGCTCGAGCGCGACCTTCGGATCATCCTCGCGATCCAGTCCCTCCGCGCGTTCGGCTATGGGTTCGCGAGCGTGGTCCTCGGGACCGCGCTCGCGGCGGGCGGCCTGTCCGACGGCCAGGTGGGGCTCGTGTTCGCGGCGATCCTCGCCGGCAACGCCGTGGTGTCTATCGGGGTCGGCCTCACCGGCGATCGCATCGGCCGGCGCCGCGTGTACACCGTCCTGCTGTGCGTGATGACCGCGGCCGGCGTCGCCTATGCCTTCTCCGATTCCTTGGCGGTCCTGATCGTGGTGGCGCTCACCGGAACGCTGTCGACCGACGCCAACGAATCGGGCCCGTTGACCTCGCTCGAGCAGGCGATGATGGGCGGTGCCGGTCCGGACGTCCGGGCGCGGGTCTTCGGACGCTACAACGCCGTCGCCTACCTGGCGGGCGCGGTCGGGGCGCTCGCGGGCGGGGGTCCGGCCCTGATCCGCGAGCGGATCCCGACCCTGCCGACGGATCAGCGCTGGCTCTTGGTGCTCGCGCTCGCAGGTGCCGGATGCGTCGCCCTCACCCGTCG
This sequence comes from Actinomycetota bacterium, assembly GCA_049587975.1. Taxonomy (GTDB): domain Bacteria; phylum Actinomycetota; class UBA4738; order UBA4738; family HRBIN12; genus DASSJM01. The sequence goes on from JBAVEY010000340.1 coordinate 6,325, forward strand.
GCTCTCCCCCGCGATCGACGAGCGGGCCGGGCGCGTGGCGCGTCCGCTCCAGCGATCGCGCAGCGAGGTGAGCAGGCTCGCGGCGCTGTTCGGACTGGACGCGTTCGCGGGCGGGTTCGTCGTTTCGACCTTCCTGGTGTTCTGGTTCGGACGCCGGTTCGGTGCGAGCGCCGAGCTCATGGGCTTGGTGCTGTTCTGTTCGGGCCTCCTGCAGGCCGCCTCATCGATCGCCTCCGGTCGCCTCGCCACCCGGTTCGGGCTGCTCCCGACCATGGTGTTCACGCACCTGCCGTCGAACGTCGTCCTGATCCTGATCCCGGCGATGCCGACGCTGGGTGCCGCGATCGCGACGCTCTTGCTGCGCTCGACGCTGTCGCAGATGGACGTGCCCGCTCGACAGGCGTACGTCAGCGCGTTGGTCGCTCCCGAGGAACGCACGGCGGCGGCGGCCTTCACGAACACGGCGCGCTACGTCGTCCGTCCGTTCGGCGCGGCGGGTGCCGGGCTGGTGATGCAGACCATCGCGGTCGGGGCGCCGTTCGTGGTGGCGGGTGCCCTGAAGAGCGCGTACGACGTGCTGCTGTTCGTGAGGTTCCGGCGCGTGCCGCTGCCACAGGAGCACGCCTCGGGGCGGGGCGCACCCGGGGAACCGACGCCTCGCGGCTAGCTGATAGGTCATGAGCTCTCGCTGAAAGGACTCTGGTGGGGTCCGGTCAGAAGGAGGAGAGCTCATGTCGATCTTGGACGTGGCCCTGGATCCGGCAACGGTGGTCGTTGCGGTGGATCCGGGGAAGGTGACGAATCGGGTTTGGGTCAGCGATAGCACCGGGTTGTTGGAGCAGCCGGTGTCGTTACCGGTGGCCAGGGTCGGGGTCGAGGGCCTTGAGGCCATGCTCGCGGCTCACACCGGCCATGAGCAGGTGATCGCGATCGAGGCGACCGGGAGCCTGCACCGTGCGTGGGCCGCGGAGTTGGAGCGGCTGCACCCTGGGTCGATCCGGCTGTTCGCTCCCTCGGAAACGAAGGCGGCGCGCACCCAGCTTGGGTCGGGTCGGTTCAAGACCGATGACCGCGACTGCGCCGCCCTGACCTATCTGGCTCGTCAGGGGGCTGGGCGCCGGCCCGTCGATGAGTCCGCGGTCGACACGCTGCGTGGGGCGGTTCGTCACCGCCGAGGTCTGGTCGCGGACCGAAAGAAGGCCCAGCAGCGGCTCCATGACCAGCTCAACGCCTTGTGTCCGGGCCTGTCCGCGCCGGCCGGCCACGGGCGCTCATTGGCGATCGAGCGGTCCACCGGTCAGGCGGTGCTTTCCTGCGCGGTCGCGTTCGCGGGCCGTGCACCGACCCGTCGCTCGCTGATCGCTCGGGCGCCGGGGCGGCTCACGAAGAACAACGCCGATCGCTGGGTGAAGCGGTGGCGCGGCTGCCTGCCCCCTCCCCCCGATGCCGAGCAGCGGGCTCAACGGCTGGGCCGCGACCTGGATCGGTTCCGGAGCCTGCAAGCCGACATCGCGCTCCTCGAGGACGAGATCACGCTCCTGCTGGCCGGCACCGACGGCCAGGTGCTGACGAGCCTGCCTGGGGTCGCGGTCAACCGTGCAGCCGCCTTCGCCGTGCACAGCCTGCCGATCACGAACTTCCCCGATGCCGAGCACCTCTACTCGGCCACCGGCCTGGCTCCGGCGATGTATGAGTCGGCGAGCCTGCGTCGTCGTGGACGTATCTCGCGACAGGGCTTGGCCGAGCACCGCGACGCGCTGATGGGCATCGCCTGGGGACTGTCGCTGTTCTCACCCTCGTTCGCCCAACGCGACGCCGAGCTCCGGGCCCGAGGGATGGCACCCATCCAGGCTCGCGTCGCGCTTGCTCGCAACGCCTGCCGCCTGGCCTACCGACTCCTCGTGACCCAACAACCATTCGATGAAGAGGCGTATCGTCGAGGAAGGCTCAGCCGCGGACGGTGACGGCCACGTTAGCTATGCCGCACGACGGCGCAACCTAGCTTGCCGCCCGTCCGCGCTGAACCGCCACATCACGGCGTATACGAAAGCCTGCCGATCCAACGGCGCCTGATCAGCCTGCCGAGCACCCCGGCGGCCCACGCCGACCTCCCCGAACACCGTCATCGCGCCAACAGCCGAGCCCGGCGCCCGGCCACTCACGGATGCCCACACTCAGCCTTGACTCGCAGCGTGAAAGCTAGGAGCGTGCGCACGCGGTGGCTCAGGACCAGAGCTACTGCGTTTGGATGAGGTCAAGGTTTCGCCAGGCGAGTTACGTTGGCCAGGTCGTTCGCAGCCAAAGGGGAGGCTCAATGAGGCGTGTCATCTGTTCTCTCGCGGTGATCGGGCTCGTCGTGCTGGGGGCTGCCCCGGCGAGTGCTGACAAGCCAGTCCGGACCCAGCCGGGACCCAATCCGGACCTGGTGATTACCGAGGTCTGCCCGTTCCCGGTCCTGCTGCACGACGTGGTGAACACCTTCGTCACCACCGACTTCTTCGATCAGGATGGGAACCTGGTCAAGAGCATCGGCACCGGCCGCCTCGTCGAAGAGGTCAGTCGGTTGGACGCGCAGGGGAACCCCGTGGAGACGATCACGCGCAACATCTCTGGGCCAGGCGACGAGTGGTTCGACGAGAGCGGGTCCACACTGACAGGGAAGGGACCGTGGTTGCTGTTCGGCTTCCCTGGCGAGTTTGCCGGGTTCCCGGACGGGTTCATCTGGTTCACGACGGGGCAGTTCGTTCTCCGGTTCGAGGGCACGAGCGAGATCACCATGGTCAAGGAGCCGAGGCACGAGGACGTGTGCGATCTGCTCGCGTAGGCGGGCTCGAACGCGTCCTAAGCCCCGAACGGTGCGACTCTGATGCGGCAACGACGTGCACTAGTCGGCGTGTGCCTACGCCTTGAGGGTCGAGGCTCCCGCGCCCTGCGTGAGCCCCCGACCTGATCCGGCGGAAGGCGGTCGGTAGAGCACTGTTCGTCACCCCGGGCGCCGCCTTCCAGCCGAACGGGCAGAGGCCCGGCCGTCCAGCAGCTCCTCGCCCGCGCGACCGGGAACTACCGCCGCCGGCACCGAGCACGCGGGCCGGGAATGAGAATGAGGTCGCACCAGGAGCCAGCGCCGCACGGCGAGCCGAGAAGAAGCCCGCATTCTGTAGGGATTCTGGGGAGTAGACCTTCAGCGGTGTGATTCCCCAAATGGTCCGACTGTGTAGCCGGCTTCCAGATGCCAGGATTGCCAGTCATGGCGGTCATCGAGAGGATCGGAAGGCCCGAGTCACGCCCATACGTCGTGGCTTGGGGACGGTTGACCGAAGAAGACGAGGGACGCCTACTCGCACGTGTCCTGATTTCGCGCCATGTCGATGTCACGGTCGACCTGTGTGAGATCGAAGAGGTGACGGACAAGGGATGCACCGCGATCAAGAACGTGGCCGAGTACATGGGTCAGGGCCAGACGATGGTGGTGCTGTACCTCCCCGACCGGGAGGCGACTCGATCGCTCGAGCGATCTGGGATCGCGGATGACGGCCGGATCGTGCTCGTCGCATCCTCACCGTCGCATCGCATCGGTCTCGCAGTCTGACCGGACAAGAGACGCTCGTCTTCCTCGCTCTGAGCGGTGGTTCGTCGACGCCCGGACCACTCCTCGCGGTCGAGCCGTAGGTAGCCGTTGGCGACCGGTCCGGTTGATCACGTCAGACACGGCTCGCCTCCGGAAAGGTTGGGAGGCCCCGGGTGTCCGAGGCCCTCCCGCTGCCGCATCCGCAACCTTGTCCGCTTCATGGAGTACCGGACGCCGAGCGGAGGCTGCGACGTCGGTCCGCCGGTTTAGGAAACCCCGCGAGCACCACGATGGATCTCGACTGAGGGACGTTCCTGCTGGTAGTGGCGCCGGAGGTACCTCGGTCGATGCACGCGTTCGGACGCCGCTGGCCACAAGGTCGCCACAAGTTCACCGCTCCTGCAAGACCGCGCGAAGCTTCTCGAGGAACTCGAGACGCCCCCGAGTGCTAGCGTTCGCCCTCGTGGACCTGGAGCACGTCGAGCGAGTCCTGCGTGATCGGCTCGATGCCCTCAGTCCGGCTCCCCGAGCCGAGCTGCTCCACGTCCTGACGCTCCCCGACTTCGAGCGCGCCGACCGGATCGGCGAGTTCTACGCCAACTCCAAGACGCGGACGTTCGCCGAGCTGCTTATCGATGCGTCATGCATTCGCGACCAGGCTGCTCGAGGCCTCGGTACACCCGAAGGTCGTTAGCGAGACGCTCGGTCACTCCTCGGTTAGCTTCACGATGGACACCTACCAGCACCTCATGCCGACGATGCAGGACGCAGCTACTCGCGCCATCGAGGAAGCGATCGGCGGCACGGTGGCGGCAGGACTGGACGACGGCTAACGACTGAAACGCGAAACCGCTGGTGGGAGGAGGAGGATTCGAACCTCCGTAGGCTACGCCGGCGATTTTACAGACCGCTCCCTTTGGCCGCTCGGGCATCCTCCCGTGCAGGGAAGGATAGCAACGGCGGTTCGGCACCTCCACGATAGGATTGCCGGCATGGCCAAGCAGGAGTTCTCGTTCGACATCGTCTCCGAGGTCTCCATGCCCGAGGTGGCGAACGCGGTCGACCAGACCCGGCGTGAGATCGCCCAGAGGTTCGACTTCAAGGACACCGGCACGAGCATCAGCCAGGACGACAGGCTGATCGAGGTGCGCTCCTCGACGGAAGACCGGCTGAAGGCCGCCGTGGAGGTCCTGAAGGAAAAGGCCGTGCGACGTCAGGTCTCGCTGAAGGCGCTTCACCTCGGGCCGATCCAGCCCGCCGCCAAGGGGGCATCGAGGCAGTCGATCAACCTGAACGTCGGCATCTCCGAGGACAAGGCGCGCGAGCTCGTGAAGTTCGTGAAGGGCCTGAAGGTCAAGGTCCAGAGCCACGTCCAGGGCGACCAGGTGAGGATCACGGGCAAGTCCAAGGACGACCTCCAGGTCGTGATGAAGGCGGTCAAGGAGCACGACTTCGACGTCCCGCTCCAGTTCGTGAACTTCCGCCCGTAGTCAGACGTGCCGCCCACAGCTGCTCCTCCGTTGCTCCCCAACGGTCCGCCTGGGTAGATTGGCTGCCCCGAAGGGGAGGTGGATCGTGACCGACGTCGACCGTTTGAAGGCGAAAGCCGCCGAGATCGCGGAGCGCGAGGGGCGCAAGCTCCTGGATCGGACACCGGGATCGGAGAGCCTGCACCAGCGCGCGGTTCGCAGCCTCCCGAACGGCGTGGCATCGAACTTCCAAGCCGGTGACCCCTACCCGACGTACCTGCGTCGAGGGAAGGGCTCGAGGGTCTGGGACGTCGACGGCAACGAGTACCTCGACTTCCACGGCGGGTTCGGCGTGAACGTCGTCGGACACGCCCACCCGAAGATCGTCGAGGCGATCCGGGCGGTCGCCGATCAGGGGATCCACTTCGCCGTCACGACCGAGACCACGGTCGCGCTCGCCGAGGCGATCTGCGAGCGGTTCCAGCTCGAGCAGATGCGGTTCGTGAACTCGGGGACCGAGGCAACGATGGACGCGATCCGCGTGGCCCGCGCCGCGACCGGACGCGATGCGATCGTGAAGATGGAGGGCTCGTACCACGGGCACCACGACTCGGTCCTGTTCTCCGTGGTGCCCGAGGCCGACGTCCTCGACATGCGCTTCAACGTCGGCCGTCCCGATCAGGCCTGGTACACGACGGAGCCGACGTCGAAGGGCATCCCGAAGGTGCTCCGGGACACCGTGATCATCGTCCCCTTCAACGACGCGGACGCGGTCGCCCAGGCGTTCGCGGACAAGCCGGGGGAGATCGCCGCGGTGATCCTGGAGCCCGTGATGATGAACATCGGGCTCGTCGTGCCGCAGCCGGGCTACCTGCAAGCACTCCGGGACATCTGCGAGCGCAACGGTGCGGCGTTGATCTACGACGAGGTGAAGTGCGGGGGCACGATCGCGTACGGTGGCACGACCGACCGGTACGGCGTCGGTCCGCACCTGGCCGCGTACGCGAAGGCGGTCGGCGGCGGAGCCACGATCGGCGCGTTCGGCGGCGAGGCACGCTTCATGGAGTGGGTCACCAAGGGCTCGGCACAGCAGGGAACGTTCAACGGCAATCCCCTGTCGGCCGCCGCCGGACTCGCGGCCCTCACCCAGGTCCTCACGAAGGACGCCTACGACCACCTGGGCAAGCTCGGGACCTTGCTGGCCGAGGGATGCCAGCGCGCGATCGACGATCACGACCTGCCCGCTCACACGATGGACCTCGGAGCCAAGGGCTGCGTCTCGTACCGCAAGGAACCGCTGGTGAACTACCGCGACTTCCTGGAAACGATCCCCGAGCTCTTCTACGCGTCGTTCACCTGGATGGTGAACCGGGGCATCTTCATGACCCCCGGCGACGAGGAGCAGTGGACCATCTCGGTGCAGCACACCGAGGAGGACATCCAGCGCTACGTGGACGCGTTCGCGGGGTTCTGCGCCGAGCTGGTGGCGTAGCCGACTGCGCACGGAGCCGCCGCGCACGCCGAGCGAGGATCGGGACGCCATGCCGTCGATGCACGAATACACGGAGGAGACCGACGGGCTGACCGAGGCGATCGTGGACTACGCGCGACGGCGGATCGCCGACCCGCAGCCGCTCGACCACCCGGTGCCGCCCGAGGAGCTCGGTTCGGAGGCCGGGACCACGATCACGCCCGGCGGGATCGGCGGCCGGGAGGCCCTGCGCATCTGGGCAGAGGTGCTCGCACCCGCGACCATCACGACCGACCACCCGAGCTTCCTCGCGTTCGTGCCCGGCGCGCCGAGCAAGGCGAGCGTCCTGTTCGACCTGGCGGTGAGCGCCTCGGAGGTCTACGGAGGCAGCTGGCTCGAAGGCGGCGGCGCCGTGTGGGCCGAGAACCAGGTCCTCGCGTGGCTCGCCCGCCTGGCGGGGATGCCCGAGGGGGCCGGCGGGTGCTTCGTCTCGGGAGGGACGGCGGGCAACCTCTCGGCCCTCGTCGCGGCGCGGCACGCGGCGAACGCCGACCGGAACGGCGAGCGGCCCCCTCGGTGGCAGGTCGCGTGCGCCGACACGGTGCACTCGTCGGTCGCGTCGGCGGCACGCGTGATGGATGTCGACCTGCTCAGGGTCGCCCACGACGAGCGCGGTCGTCTCACCGGAGCCGCGCTCGCGTCCGCACTCGACCGAGCCGATCCACGAGGACCGTTCGCCGTGGTCGCGAGCGCCGGCTCGACGAACGCCGGCATGGTCGACGACCTGCAGGGCATAGGCGACGTGTGCCGCGCCCGAGGGCTGTGGCTGCACGTCGACGGCGCCTACGGAGGCGCCGGGCTCCTCGCTCCGAGCGTTCGGGACCGCTTCCGGGGCATCGAGCACGCGGATTCGTTCATCGTCGACCCGCACAAGTGGCTGTTCGCGCCGTACGACTCGTGTGCCCTCGTCTACCGAGAGCCGGAACGAGCTCGGGCGGCACATCGACAGGACGCCTCGTACCTGGACGCCTTGAACGCAAGCTCCGAGTGGAACCCGAGCGACTTCGCGCATCATCTCTCGCGGCGACCACGCGGGCTGCCCCTGTGGTTCTCGCTCGCGACCTACGGGACGGATGCGTACCGGGACGCGGTCGAGCGGGTCCTGTCGATCACACGCGAGGCGGCCGACGAGGTCCGCCGCCGCCCCGAGTTCGAACTCGTCATCGAGCCGGAGCTCTCGGTGGTCCTGTTCCGCAGGCTCGGCTGGGGGCCCGAGGACTACGAGCGCTGGTGGCGGCGGGCGCTCGAGGAGCAGGCGGGGTTCGTCCAGCCATCGTCGTGGGAGGGTGAGAAGGTGGCTCGGCTGTGCTTCGTCAACCCGCTCACGACGATCGACCACGTCCGCGCGATCCTCGACGTGGCCGCGTGAGTGAGGTCCGGGCGGTCCTGCTCGACCTGTACGACACGCTCGCGTGGACCGAGTGGCCAACGATGCGCGCCGAGCTCGAGGATCGGTTCGGGATCGGCGAGGCCGAGCTCTTGCGGGCGTTCACGACCACGCGCGAGGCCCGCAGCATCGGCACCTACGAGAGCGCCGAGGGCGACCTGCGGGCGATCCTCGACGCGGCCGGGATCGCGGCCGACGCGGACCTCGTCCGCGAGCTCAACGACGCCCGCATGAAGGCCTTCGCCGAGAACGGGGTCCACTTCTGGGACGACTCGATCCCGACCCTGCGGGAGCTGCGCGGACGTGGCCTCCGCACCGCGGTGGTGAGCAACTGCGATCACTCCACGCGCCCGATCGTCGAGGAGCTCGGACTCGGGCGAGAGTCGGACGCCCTGATCCTCTCCTTCGAGGTAGGCGTAGCCAAGCCCGACCCTGGGATCTATCTAGCGGCGCTCGGCGCGCTCGGAGTGCGGCCGGCGGAAGCCGTGTTCGTCGACGACCAGGCCGGGTACTGCGACGGCGCGGAAGCGATCGGCATCCGGTCGTTCCTGATCCTGCGCGACGACGCGGACCCGGCCGAAGGCGTCAGCGTCGCGCGCGACCGCCACGTGCTGCACGATCTCCGGTCGCTGCTGGAGCTCGTCTGACCGACGCGTCCCCGCCCGATCACCTCCGAGCTAACCGATCTCCTGCTTGATCCGCTCGAGCCTCGCGACGCGTTCGGCTGTCGGAGGGTGGGTCGAGAAGAGGTTCGCAAGGCTCATCGACGCCTGCCGACCGCGGAACGGGTTCACGATGAACAGATGAGCCTCGGCCGGACTCACCGTCGCGGGCACCGGGACCTTGCCGGCCGCGCTCTCGAGCTTGCGGAGCGCGCTCGCCAAGGCTTCGGGGTCGTGGGACAAGATCGCGCCCGACTCGTCGGCCTGGTACTCGCGCGAGCGGCTCACGGCCATCTGGATGATGGCGGCCGCGATCGGGGCGAGCACCCAGGCCAACAGCAACCCGATCATCCCGACGCCGTTGCGATCGTCCCCCGACCCGAACCACAGGGCGAATCGGGCGAGGAACGTGATGCTCATCCCGATGGCCGCGGCGATCGAGCCGATGAGGATGTCGCGGTTGGCGACGTGGGAGAGCTCGTGCGCCAGGACCCCGCGCAGCTCGCGCCGGTCCAAGATCTCGAGGATGCCGCGGGTAACCGCGACCACCGCGTGGTCGGGGTTCCGTCCGGTCGCGAACGCGTTCGGCTGCATCATGTCCGAGACGTAGATCCTCGGCATCGGCATCTGGTTGGTCTGGGTGAGCTCGCGGACGATGCGGTACAGATCGGGGGCCTCCTGCTCGCTCACGGGCTTGGAGCGGGTCGTGGCGATCGCGATCTTGTCGCTGAACCAGTACATCGAGAAGTTGAAGACCAGCGCGATCGCGAGCGCGACCACCATCCCCTGCTGGCCGCCGATCACCCCCCCGATCAGCACGAAGAGGCCGCCCAGGGCGGCGATCAGGATCCAGGTCTTGAACCGGTTGAGACCGATCAACGGAACCTCCTTCTCCGGGTGTCATTCGCCCGACCCGCGGACCGGGTTCGACCAGGCACGGTGGTACCTCGAGATCGCCGGCCTCCTCGGGCCGTCGCCTACTGCCCTACCAGGGTAGACAAGGGTGGGAAATGCGCCAGGAGCTCGGGCCACACACCGACCGCCAGCACGACCACGGTGGCCAGCACCGCCACCGCCGTGACCAGGGCCGGAGGTCCGAGCGGCCGCTCGTGCTCGCCCTCGACGAACAGCATCTGCTTCGGAACGGCCAGGTAGTAGGAGAGGCTCACGACCGAGTTCACGACCATCACGATCGCGAGCGCGGTCCCGATCCCACCTCGCTGGATCGCGACCTGGAACACGAGGAACTTCGCCCAGAATCCGGCCGTGGGTGGGATCCCCGCCAGCGACACCATGAAGACGGTCATCGCCACCGCGATCACGGGTGCCCGCCGGGACAGGCCGGCGAAGTCGGCGATGAGCAGCCCACGGGACTCCTTCGCCATCGCGATCACGACCGCGAACGCCCCGAGGGTCATCACCGAGTAGATCAGGATGTAGGTGACGGCGGCTGCGAAGGCATCCTGATTGATGGTCGGGTTCGCCGACACCAGGGCGAACGGCAGCAGCATGTACCCGGCCTGCGCGATGCTCGAGTACGCGAGCAGCCGCACGACCTGCCGTTGCTGAAGTGCGATGAAGTTCCCGATCGTCATCGTGAGGATCGACAACACGGCGAAGATCGGCGTCCAGAACTCGTACTGCGCGGGGAACGCGACGAACATCAGCTGCAGGAGCCCGGCGAACCCGGCCGCCTTCGATGCGGTCGCGAGGAACGCCGCGACCGGCACCGGCGCGCCCTCGTACGTGTCGGGCGCCCAGAACTGGAACGGAACGGCACTCACCTTGAAGGCGAAGCCCGCTACGACGAACAGGATCGAGGCGAGCGCGAGCGTCTCCCGTCCCGGAGCCAGCGGGCCGGCGAGCGCTTCCCCGATCCGGCTGAGGTTGAGGGTTCCCGTCAGCCCATACATCAGGCTCATGCCGTAGAGCATCACCGCTGTGGAGAGCACGCCGATCAGGAAGAACTTGATGCCCGCCTCGTTCGATCGGGGATCGGACTTGCGGAACGCGGCGATCAAGAACCCCGGCGCCGACACGAGCTCGAGCGAGATGAACAGCATCAGCAGGTCGCGCGAGGAGGGCATCAGCAGGCAGCCGAGGAACGACGTGAGCAGCAGGAAGTAGAACTCACCCTGGTAATAGCGCCCCTCGCGGAAGTACCGGAAGGAGACCATCAGCACGATCAGCGCGACCGAGAGGAAGAACACCTTGAAGAGCAGGGCGAACTCGTCCACGACGAACGCGCCCCCGAACGTCGAACGGTCCTCACCGATCAGCGTCAGCGTGGCGATGAGCGACGCGAGGACACCTGCGAACGCGAGCGGCATCGCCATCCATTTGCGGGCGGGTGACAGGAAGGCGTCGACCACCAGCACGAGGACGATCGTCCCGGCCAAGATCAGCTCCGGGAGGATCGCCGTGTAGTCGATCGCCTGGTTCATCGCTCCGCCGGCCTTCGCCTACGCCCCGAAGAGGCCGAGCAACGAGTTGACGGGCACCTGGGTGACGTCCGTGAGCAGGCTCGGGAACAACCCGAGCACGACGATGCCGAGGAGCAGCGGCACCCAGGAGACCCACTCGATCGTCGCGACGTCCCCGAAGACCTCGGTCTTCCACTTCTCGGGAAGCGTTCCCATGTTCACGCGCTGGAGCATCCATAGGAAGTAGCCTGCGGTCAGGATCGTGCCGATGCCGCCGGCGACCATGAACGCCCGGAACAGGGGCGTCGAGAGCGTCTGCGCCGGGCTGTAGCTCGACAGGAGCGCCATCACCTCGCCCCAGAACCCCGCCAGCCCCGGTAGCCCGAGCGAGGCGATCGCGACGAACGCGAACACCCCTCCCAGGTACGGGAGCTTCTGCATCACGCCGCCACCGATCTCGGCGATCTCGCGCGTGTGGTAGCGGTCGTAGAGCGATCCCACGCAGAAGAACAGCATCCCGGTGATCAGACCGTGCGCGACCATGCCGAAGATCGCCGCGTTGATCCCGATGGACGTCAGCGTGGCGATCCCGAGCATGACGAACCCCATGTGGCCCACCGAGCTGAAGGCGATGAGGCGCTTCAGGTCCTTCTGGGCCAGACACGCGAGCGCCGCGTAGACGATCGCGATCGCGGCGAGCAGGCCGATCCAGGGGGCGTACTTCTGGGCGCCGTACGGCAGGATCGGGAGCGCGATCCGGATGAACCCGTAGGTCCCCATCTTCAACATGACGCCGGCGAGCAACACGGACCCGATCGTGGGCGCCTCCGTGTGGGCGTCGGGCAGCCAGGTGTGGAACGGCCACATCGGCACCTTCACCGCGAACCCGAGGCCGACGGCCGCGAACACGACCAGCTGGAACCCCTGCGAGAAGCCCCCTGCCGCTGCATAGTCCTGCAGGGCGATGATGTTGAACGTGTGGACGCCGCTCCCGATGTCGGAGCTGAAGAACATCGCCAGGAACCCGAGCAGCATGAACACCGACCCGAACAGCGTGTACAAGAAGAACTTGATCGCCGCGTACTCGCGGTTCGCGCTGCCCCAGATCCCGATCAGGAAATACATCGGGACCAGCACCAGCTCCCAGAACACGAAGAACAGGATCAGGTCGAACGCGATGAATGTGCCGGCCATGCCCGTCTCGAGCAGGAGCATCAACCCCAGGAAGGCCTTCGTCTTCCCCGGCTTGGGGACGACCCGCCAGGTGTAGATCGCGCACAGGAACGAGAGCACGAACGTGAGCACGAACAGCGGGAGGCTGATGCCGTCGATCCCGACGTGGTAGCGGGCATCGATGGCGGGGATCCAGGGGACGTCGAGCTGGAACTGGAGCCCCGAGGCCCCGTAGTCGAACGTGAACGTGATGGCGATCGCCACGACGAGCGCGGCACCCGTGAACACGATGCCGAGCGCTCGTACGCCCTTCTCGTACTGGCGCGGCACGAGCGCGATCACCAGTGCCCCGGCCAGCGGCAGGAGCGTCGCGATCGTGATCGCCGAGTTCTCCCAGGTCATCCGCGGTCCCCTCTCAGATCTTCGTGAAGATGATGGCCAACACCACGACGCCGGCGAACAGGAACGCGGCGTAGCGCTGGACGTTGCCCGACTGGATGTAGCGCAGGAGCCCGCCGGTGAACCCGGCGATGTTCGCGAGCCCGTTCACCGCCCCATCGACCACCATCTGGTCGAACCACGCGACGCCGTTCGACAGCGTCTTGGTGAACGAGGCCGCACCGTTGACGATCCCGTCGAGGATCCGCTGGTTCGACCAGTTCACGCCGGCGGACAGGTCGTCCCGGACAGGCCGGATGATGCCCTTCCAGTAGATGTCGTCCAGGTAGTACTTGTTGGCGACCAGCGTGTAGGCGCGTCCGAGCGAGCGCAGCGGATCGCGCTCGCGGTAGGTGTTGTACAGGCCGTAGCCGGCCGCGATGCCCAGGAGCGCCGCGAGGGTCGACGCCACCGCGATCCACGGGACGAACAGCGCCTGTTCGATCTCCTCGAAGAACACCCACTGGCCGAACACCGCGCCGAGCTGCGGCGATCCGAGCAGGCCGGCGAACACCGTCACCGTGGCGAGGGCGACCAGCACGCCGGTCATCGTCCGCGGCGCCTCGTGCGGCTCGCCGTGGCCGCGGAACTCGCCGAAGAACGTCATCAGGACCGCCCTGGACATGTAGAAGGCCGTCAGCAGCGCCGTGAGGAGCAGCACGACGAACAGGACGTCGTGTCCGCCTTCGTTCGCCACGACGAGCAGCTCGTCCTTGGACCAGAAGCCGGCCAGCGGCGGGACCCCCGCGAGCGCGAGGGACCCGATCAGGAAGGTCCAGAAGGTGATCGGCATCTTCTTCCGCAGGCCGCCCATCTCGCTCATGTTGTTGGAATGGACGGCGTGGATGACCGCGCCGGACCCGAGGAACAGGAGCGCCTTGAAGAACGCGTGCGTGAACAGGTGGAAGAACGCCCCGGTCCGACCCGCCGGACCCATCGACATGCCGGCGACCATGTATGCGAGCTGGCTGATCGTCGAGTACGCGAGCACGCGCTTGATGTCGTCCTGGACGAACGCCATCAGCGCCGCCCCGAGCATCGTGATGCCACCCACGATCCCGACGATCTGGAGCACGACGGGATCGGCGTCGGTGAACACGAAGAACAGTCGGCCGACCAGGTAGACACCCGCCGCCACCATCGTGGCGGCGTGGATCAGCGCCGAGACCGGCGTGGGACCCGCCATCGCATCGGGGAGCCAGACGTGGAGCGGGAACTGCGCGGACTTGCCGATCGTGCCCCCGAACAACAACAGCGCCGCGGCCGACACGAGCGCGACCGACGCGCCGCCCCCGGAGACGATGTGGCTGATCTCGGGGATGTTCGCGGTCGTGAAGCCCGTGATGAACACCAGCGCGAAGATCCCGAACATGAAGGGGACATCGCCGATCCGGGTCGTGATGAACGCCTTGATCGCCGAGCTGGAGTTGACGTGATCCTCCCACCAGTGCCCGATCAGCAGGTAGGAGCAGACGCCCATGATCTCCCACCCGACGAGGAGCTCGAACAGATTGTTCGCGAGGACCACGACGAGCATCGCGCTCGTGAACACCGAGAGCACGACGTAGAACCACGTGAAGCGGACGTCGCCCTTCATGTAGCCGAGCGAGTACACGTGGACGGCGAGCGAGATGGCCGTGACCACGACGACCATGACCGCCGTGAGGCCGTCCACGTAGACGCCGGCCTCCAGGTGCAGCTGGCCGATCTGGAACCACGGGACCGATGCCTCGTAGAACCCGTGTTCGCCTCCGACGAAGGTCCAGAGCACGCCGAGCGACAGCACGAGCGACGCGCCGACGGCCGCGATCCCGTAGACCGACCCCTTGCCGGGGGTCCGCTTGCCGAGGAACAGCGTCAACGCCGCGGACACCGCCGGCAGCAAGGCGATCAGCCAGGAGTACTTGAGGAAGGCGCTCGGGTCCGCGATGGCCCGGACGAGCTCCGACGGCTCGGCGCCTACCACTTGAGGAGGTTCACCTCGTCCACGTTGATCGTCTCCCGGTTGCGGTAGATCAAGATCACGATCGCGAGGCCGATCCCCACCTCGGCGGCGGCCACGGTGATCACGAACAACGCGAACACCTGCCCCGTGATGTCCTGCAGCGACTGCGCGAACGCGACCAGGTTGATGTTGACGGCGTTCAGCATGAGCTCGATCGACATCAGGACGAGGACCGCGTTCCGGCGGGCAAGCACGCCGTAGACCCCGGTGGAGAACAGCGCCGCCGACAGGAAGAGCACGAGCGGGAGCCTGATCACGGGCGATCCTCCTTCCGGGACAGCACGATCGCTCCGATGAGCGCCGCGAGGAGCAGGAACGAGATCGCCTCGAACGGGAGGACGAACCTGCTGAAGATCGACGTCCCGACCGCGCCGACCGAACCGTCGATCGGGTCGATGCGGGCGGCGTCCAACTCGAACGCACCCTGGATCAGGTAGACAAGGCCGGCGAGGATCGCCAGCGCAACGAGGAAGGCAACCCCGCGTCGCTGGTTGTCGAGGGCCTCCCGGCCGATCGGCGCCTTGGTCAGCATCAAGCCGAACAGGAACAGGATCACGATCGCGCCCACGTAGATCAGGATCTGGACCCACGCCACGAACTCCGCCGCGAGGAGCAGGTACACGGCGGCGACCGACGAGAGCGTGATGACCAGGTACAGGGCCGCGTGCACGACGTTGCGTGCGGTCACGACCCGGACAGCGCCGATCACCGCGGCGACGCCGACGATCACGAACACGATCTCGGCTCCGGTCACGGACCGCCCTCGGCCTTGTCTCGCGCGGCCACCATCGCGGCCCGCCTGGCCCGTCCCTCGGCGACCCGCCGATCGGTTCCCTGCTCCAACAGCTCGGCCAGGACGCGGTCGAACGTCTCCTGATCGAGGGTTACCTCCGCGTGCTCTACGGCCGCAGGAGCCGGCGCTGCCACCGCCGCGTCGGCCGGCGCCGCGGGAGGAGCGGTGGCGGGGGCTGCGGGTGGCGCGGTGGCCGGACTCGCGGC
>JBAVEY010000341.1:0-15277 GCA_049587975.1 Actinomycetota bacterium
CGCGCCACATCCGCACGAATCGGACGACGAGGCCGCCGTTCGAGAGGTGAGGGAGGAGACGGGCTTTGACGTGTCGGCGAGCCTGATGCCTCTCGGCGTCGAGTACGAATACCGTCTCAGCTCGGAGGTCGCTCGGAAAGCAATCTATGCCGCGCACGTCCGGGCGATTCACGTCGTTGCGTTCGGTGCAGAGGTCACCGAGCAGAGGGATCCGACGCTGGACCCGGACGAGCACGACGCCTTCGCTTGGTGCTCGCACCGGGAGGCCGCCGAGATGCTCGATTGGCCGGTCGAGAAGGACGCACTCGACGGCCGCCGCAGCGCGCTACGCGAGCTGGCCTCTCTGCTGGGAGCACATTGATCGCGCGTCCCGGGAAGTGCAATTCGTCGACCCGGTGAACGAGAGCACGGTCGTGTGCGCAAGCGTTCGCGAATGTATCCGGACAGGCACGCCGGATACGCGGGCAACGGTCCGACCCGTAGCCTCCAACCCGTGAGACCACCGGTCCCACGTTCACGCCCACGGCGGCCGGCGATTACACCTGCACCGTGACGGCCAACAACCAGGCCGGGGCGACCTCGCAGACAAGTTCTGTGAAGAAGGTCAAGTAGGCAAGGTCAGCAGGACCAAGAACCTTCAGGTTCGTGAAGTGAGGTCGTAGCACTAAGGGCCGGTCTTCGGACCGGCCCTTCTGCTGTCAAGCGAGCCAATCATCGGTGACCGGGATGGGCCGCCAGACAAGACCAACGAGGCGCTCACGAGTCGTCACTCCCATCCCTGAGCCCTCGCTTGGAGCTCGATCCGCAGACCCTCTCGCCGTCGGGAGGAAGGAACCGTGAGGGCGAGGCTCCCGTAGATCAGGGCGAGGCCGAGGTACTCCGTCAGCTCGAACGGTCCGATCGCCCCCACGATCTGGTCATACGTCATCGCCGAGACCCAGGCGATGGTGTTGCCGATCAGGAGGGCCCACCAAGCCCAACGCTCACCGCGCCGGTAGGCCGTTGCGGCGATCGCGATCGCCAACAGGCTGAACGCCACGATGTAGATGCCGTACATCCGGAAAACCAGCGTGATGTATCCGGCCGTCTTCGGGGACACCGCCGTGAGGTGGTGCCACGAGCCGCCTGTGTAGCCCTCGTAGCCGGCCGGCAGGATCGGCGCGGAACCCGGTCCGGGCAGCGATTTCGGCAGCAGAGCCGCCCCCGCGCCCCAGGCGAGCAGTCCCACGTCAGCCATCACGATGACGATCCAGGCGACGCCGCGCCATCGCGCCATCGCCCTCCGCCAGGTTCCCGTGGCGGGTCGATCTGCCACACGCACACCCATGGTCTCCTCCCTTCCCTCTGAGCCCACCGCTTGTCTGCGGTGGAACCTCTTGCGCCGTTGAGGTTGACGTGCGGGCGTTCGGCCGACATCGGGGCATCACCCTGAACGAGACCCTGATACGCGAGCCGACCCGGGAACCGTGCGAGGGTGAGGCGCGAGATCTCAGTGGACGTACGAGGGAAGGCACCGACGACGGGTCCGTCAGCTGCTACGCACTATCCGGCTCGCGCGCCGGCTGTGCTGTCCGTCCGCTCGACGGCACGTGCGAGAGCGACCCGCGAGTTGACGTCCATCTTGTGGAAGATGTTGCGAAGGTGCGTCTCGACCGTCTTCTGACTCAGGAACAGGTCCGCGGCGATCTCCGGATTGGTCTTACGGTCGACGACGAGCCGAGCCACCTCGAGTTCGCGTTCGGTCAGCGACTCGATACCGCCTCCATCGCCCGTGCCCGGCCGCGTTCGCCGGTGGGGGCGGTGGCCGAGCTTCCCGAGCTCGCGTTCCGCGCCGTCCCGGTAGCGCAGCGCGCCGCACGTCTCGAACGCCGCCGCCGCCCGTTGGAGTTCCGCCACCGCGGCCTCACTCTGGCCGGCCTGGGCGAGCGCTCGGCCCGCGAGGGTGCGCGACAGGCCCGCCTCGATGGGAGCTCCGGCTTCGTCGGCGGCACGGGCGGAGGCGAGGGCGCGTTCGACGGCGTTGGCGGCGTCCCCGATCTGGAGCGCGACGGCCGCTGCGGCACGATCGGCCCATGCGGTCGCGAGGGGAAGTCCGAGGGCGGCCGCGGTGACCAGGGCGAGGGCGGCCGCGCTCCCCGCCTCGCTGCCGCGATCGAGCGCGAGCCAACAGCGGGTGAGGAGCTCGAGGCAGTACGCCCTCCAGCCGCCGGGGATGAGCGACAGCTCCTCGCCGCCGGCGCAGCCGAGCAGCAGGTCAATGGCCCGTTCGGGTTGCCCGGTTTCGAGCAGAACGCTCGCGAGCCTCACCGCGGCCCAGGCCGTCACGAAGCCCACGTCGAGGTCGCGCGCGAGCTCGACGGCCTCCTCCGCGGTACCGAGCGCGAGGTCCAGATCGCCGACGGCGACGGCGACGACGGATCGGTTGAAGAGGTTCCCCGCAAGGGCCGGCGGCGACCCGAGCAACCGCGAGGCCTCGATGGCACCGTCGAGGAGCTCGGAGGCCTCGGCCAGCTTGCCGCGCACGTACCAGACCCGGGGCAGGACGGGGTACAGGCGGTGCAGGGGATCCCCCCGCACGTACGTGCGAGCGAGCCCGAGCGCACGACTCGCGTGAGCGTCGGCCTCGGCGTAGAGGTCGAGGTAGACCTCGGCGATCGCGAGCCACCCTGCCGCGTCGGGGCGGATCGAGAGCTCATCGTCGGACAGGTCGTCCACGAGCGCGGCGGCTTCGTCGCGGCGGGATCGAGCGACCTCGATCGGCCCGGTCATGGCGTCCGCGAACGCGCACATGACGGCCGCCGTCGCCGTCAGGACCGCGTTTCCCAGTTCCTCCGCTGCGCTCGCCGCACGCTCGGCCCATTCGCGCATCGCCTCGTATCTCGAGCGGTAGAACTCGTTCAGCGTCAGCTCGATCCGCAGCTCCACGGACTCGACCGAGGACGACTCGGGCAGGAGGCCGATCGCCCCCACCAACCGACCGTTCGCCTGTTCGTATCTCCCCAGGTAGCGCTCCACGCGGGCGCACGCCGTCGTGAGGGTCGTGCGGAGCGGGGTCGACCGATCCGGGACGACCACCAACGCTTCAAGCAGCGCCTCGTGGCTCTCGGCGAACCAACCCGCCGCCGCGAACGCGTCGGCACGATCGAGGAGGAGCTCGATCCGGTCTCCCGGGGGGGCGATCTCCGGGAGCAGTCGAAGCGCCCCGCCGAACCATCTGGCGGCGCTCTCGGGCGCGAGCCGTGCCGTCGCCTCGCCGGCCTCGCGCAGGATCGCGACGGCATCGACGTCGCCCGGCCGTGCGGAGCGTTCGACGTGGTGCGCGCGCGCCGCCACGGCGGCACCGCGTGCGGCAAGCGCCTCGGCGCACCGTTCGTGCGCACCCAGGCGCCAGCCTCCTGCGGTGGTCTCGTAGACGGCCAGTCGCACGAGGGGATGCCGAAACCGGAACCGCCGAGGCACCTCCGTCTGCCGGATGAGATCGAGCCGCAGGAGCTCGTCGACGGCGTCCATCGTCGACGCCTCGGACGTCCCGGCCGCGACCGCGGCCAGCTCGGGCTCGAACGGGTCACCCGCCACCGCCCCGCCCTCGAGCACCAGGCGCGCCGGCCCCGAGAGCAACGCGAGCTCCTCCGCCAGGGCAGCGGCGACCGCGGACGGCACCTCGATCGCCTGGGAGAGCTCCACGGTGCCGGTGCCGGTCGCGGGCGTGAGATCCATCGTCCGCGCCAGCTGCTGGAGATAGAACGGATTGCCACCGCTCGCCTCGTAGAGCGACGAGGTCTTGGCGGCGTCGACGGCTCGACCGAGGAACGCACCCGCGTCGGCGCGACTCAGTGGCCCGAGCTCGATCCTGGTCAGGCCCCCCTTGCGATGTGCCAGCCTGACCGCCGCCGACAGGCGCTCCGGCGTCGGGTGCGGCCGCACCGCGAGGGCCGTGAGCACGGGCGAAGCGGGCGGTCGGCGCAGCAGCGCTCCCAGCAGTTCGACCGACGCCGAGTCGGCCCACTGGACGTCGTCCAGCACGAGAACCAACGGCCTCGGCCCCGCGAGCCGCTCGAGGAGGTCATGGACCGCGCGATGGCTGCGATAGCGCTCGTGCTGGGGCGCGACCTCGCGGTCCTCGGCGAGCGCCCACAGCGAGGGGAACACATGCGCGAGCTCCGCTCGAACCTGGTCGTCGAGCGCGGCGAGGAGCTCCGGGTCCAGGCCGCGGAGATACTCATCGAGCGCGTCGACGAAGACGGAGAACGGCAGGTCCTGCTCGAGTTCCGACGCCGACCCACCGAGAACCAGGTGCCCGCGGGCCTCGGCGCGAGCGGAGAGCTCTCGGAGGAGACGGGTCTTGCCGATCCCGGGTTCGCCCGTGACCTCGGTCGCGCTCGGGTTCCCTCGATCGAGCTCGTCGAGCAGTTGCTCGACCGCATCGAGTTCATCGGCGCGACCGACGAGCTGTTCGCCGAGCCGTTCGCCGAGCAGAACCATCCGGCCACGTAAGCCGAGCAGGGCTTCTGCGGCCGAGGGCCGAAGGTCCTGCCATCGGCGGGACCTTCGACCGCCCGAGGCCGCCTACGGTTGCGCTCCGTACCAACCGTTGCGGCCGAGGAGTTCAGGGTCCGGCTCAGGGTGATCCCCCGATGTGCTCGACATCCCGTCGCGCCAAGCTGCACCCATGTCTCGTTACCTGCTCCATCACCATCACACACCGGACGAATGCGGAGTGGTTTTCGCCTCGTTCAAGGGACACCAGAGTCCGCTTCGCCACCGTGCGACCCTGGCCTCGTGTCGGTCTGGCGGCCACGAGATCTGGTGGACGGTGGACGCCGAGAGCGAACAGGACGCTCTCCGGGTGCTGCCGTTCTACGTGGCCCAGCGCACCGCGATCAACCACGTCAGCGAGGTTCAGATCCCATGAGGAGGTGGTTCGAGTGACCGAGATGCACGGTTCACCCACGGCGCTCCCAGCAGGCGCCGCTGCACGCCCCGAAGCAAGACCGACAGGCACTGCGAGCCTGCCGCGCCCACCGGAGGCCGGTGTTCGGCGCTCGGGATGGACGCCCGGCCGGATCGCGGCGCTCGTGATCGGTGCGTTGCTCGGCCTGGTCTCGTTGATCCCGCTCGGCGCCGGTGGCACGGCCCTGTGGGCGAGCGCTACGCAGCGGGACGACGGCTACATCACGAGCGACATCCAGGCGTTCTCCACATCGGGGTCCGCGTTGGTGACCAAGCGCGCCGAACTGGGAGTGCCGGGGATCGGTTGGCTGTACGCGCCGTCCGTGCTGGGCGAGATCCGGATCCGGGTCACGCCCGCGAGCTCGGACTCGTCGCTGTTCGTGGGGATCGGCCCATCGCAGGACGTCGATCGCTACCTGGCCGGCGTGAATCACACGCTCATCACCGATTTCTGGAGCGAGAGCGTGCAACCGATCGGCGGCGAAGGGACCGCGTCGGCGCCCGGGTCGCAGGACTTCTGGGTCGCCTCGGATTCGGGTTCGGGGCCCAAGACCGTGACGTGGGAACCGACCGGAGGGTCGTGGAGCGTCGTGGTGATGAACGTCGACGGGCAACCCGGGGTCGACGTGCGGGCGGATCTCGGAGCCACGATCCCGCCCCTGGTCTGGGTCTCGGTCGGCCTCGTGGTGCTCGGCCTGGTCCTGCTGGCCGGGGGGTTGCTCCTCATCGTCGGGGCGATCCGCCGCGCGCGGACCGCTTGAGGAACGGTCGCGGACGACGGAAAGGGGGTGTCGAGATGAAGACGGCGATCAAGGTGGCGCTCGCGACTCTGATGGGGTGCGGAGCGCTGCTCCTAGCGCTGGGACTCGTCATCTGGATCGGTCACTCCGAGCAGCTCATCGCCGTGCACATCGCGATCGGCATCGCGCTCGTGCTGACACTGTGGACGATCTGTGCGATCGCCGCCCGCTCCGGCGTGCCGGCGGGCGCCGTGGCGTTCGCCGCCGCCTGGGGGCTGCTGATCGTCGTCCTGGGCTTGGCGCAGGAAGACCTGTTGCCGGGAAGCTGGCACTGGACGATCCAGGTCCTGCATCTGGTGGTCAGCATGGGCGCGATGTGGTGGGGCAGGCGCCTCGTCCGCCTGATCGGACAGGCGCAGCGGTCTGTAGATGCGCCCAGGCCGGTGACGGGTTCGCCGGTCACCACGTCCGGTACCGGATCGACGTAGGAGGGAGGAGCCATGCAGAGCATGAAGGATGCTGCGGCCGCGTTCCTGGCCAACGAGCGGATCGCCGTCACGGGCGTGTCCCGGACGCCGAAGACCCACGGCAGCAACAACGTCTACAAGCGGCTTCGAGAGCGTGGGTATGAGGTGTTCGCGGTCAACCCGAACGCCGACGAGGTCGAGGGCGATCCGTGCTACCAGGATCTGAAGTCGATCCCCGGCGGCGTCCAGGCGGTCGTCATCGGGACGCGACCCGAGATCGCCGAAGACACGATGCGTGAGTGTGCCGAGCTCGGCATCACCCAGGTCTGGATGCATCGGGGCCCTGGCGCCGGCAGCGTGTCGGACGCCGCGACCGGATACGGTCGTAGTTACGGCATCACGGTGATCGACGGAGGGTGCCCGTTGATGTTCCCGCCCACCGCCGACTTCGGGCACAAGGTCATGCGACTGATCTACTCAGGTCACGTTCCGAAGCAGGTCTGATCCGCGCGGCGGCAGGGAGAGGAGCCGACGATGGATGCGGAGACGTCGGGTGGATGCGACCTGTATCACGAGGAGGTCGGAGAGGGCACACCGATCCTCCTGATCCACCCCTCGGGGGCGACGGGCTCGACCTGGGGCCCCGCGGTCGAGGAGCTCGCGCGGGTCGGACGGGTGATCACGTACGACCGCCGAGGGTACGCGCGATCCGGCGGCGAGCCGGTCCGGACG
Source organism: Actinomycetota bacterium (assembly GCA_049587975.1). Taxonomy (GTDB): domain Bacteria; phylum Actinomycetota; class UBA4738; order UBA4738; family HRBIN12; genus DASSJM01. Next base: position 6,890 of record JBAVEY010000341.1, read on the forward strand.
CTCTCCACGCATTCGGCCGACGCCGCAGCGCTCCTGGAGTCCCTGCAGGCTCCGCCCGCCGTGGTCGTCGGGACGAGCTCGGGGGCGATGATCGCCCTCGACCTGGCGGTGCGGCGTCCGGACCTGGTGCGGGCGGTCGTCGAGCACGAGGGCCCCTGGCGCTTCACCCGTCATCTCCCGACGGGCTCACAGGTCAGGACGTTCGCCACGATGGGGTCGTTCGTCCTGCGCGGCCGCCACGACGACGCCTCGGAAGCCCTGTTGCGCTCGGCCTACGCCTACCGCGAGGGCGGAACGGCGTGGGACGCCTTCCCGGAGGAGTGGCGGCGAGCCGGCAGGGAGAACGCGAAGCCGGCCCTGTGGGACTTCCTCATCTCGATCGGCAACCTTCCATCGGCGGCGGAACTCGCGAGCATCGAGGTCCTGGTCGTGTGCAGTTACGGCTCGCGGAGTCCCGACTTCATGGCCCGTCGCACGAGGTCGCTCGCCGCCGCCATCCCCACCGCGAGGACGCACCGGATCGAGGGGGCAGCTCACGCGGCTCCCTTCGACGCACCGGCCGACTTCGTGCAGCTGATCGCCGACACCATCACGATCCGCGATGGCGACAGGTCGAGCAGGAGGTGAGGTGCGGATCACCCAAGACATCGGCCCACCGTGTGACGAGAAGGAAGGGCGCAACCCGCGCCACGGTCGAAGGGAGGCAACGATGGTCATCACCACCACCCCCGGCATCGAGGGCAGGAGCGTCTCCGAATACCTGGGCGTCGTCGCGGCTCAGGGCGTGCTGGGCGTCAACGTCTTCAAGGACGTGACCGCCGGCATGCGCAACATCTTCGGTGGTCGTTCGAAGTCCTACGAGAACGAGCTGGCGTCGGGAGTGAGCGACTCCCTCGTTGAGCTCGAGCAGCAAGCCGGCCGGCTGGGCGCCGATGCCGTCGTCGGGGTCGACATCGACTACGAAGCCGTCGGATCCCAGATGTTGATGATCAGCGCGTCCGGCACGGCCGTGAGGCTTGCGTGACGATCGTCGAGGATCTCCGACGGAAGGGGGGCGGCTCTATGGGCGAGGATGAGACGACGTTTCCGATGGACGTCGGCGATGAAGATCCTTCGTCTCGGCCGTGGAACTACCGACCCGAGGGCTATCTAGTGGAGATCATCGCCGACATCCAGGAGGGAAGGCGGGCGGAGGCGGCACTCACGGAGGCAGGATTCGCGCCGGAGGACATCAAGCTTTACACGGGCAAGCAGATCCTGGACAACCAGGCGGTGTACGTAGGGCGACGGAGCGTCATCACCAAGCTCGTTGCCTGGATCTTCGCCGAAGACACTGAGGGCCGCGAGCTCTATCTCGCCTACGCGCGGCAAGACCGGTGCGCGATCTGGCTGCGCATCCTCGACGAGGGTCGTGTCGCCAAGGCTCTCCGAGTGCTCGCCGACTTCGACTGCCTGCATGCTCGCTACTACGGCCACGACGAGGAGCACGACTTCCACATCGTCTGATCGAGGAACTCCACGCAGACGACACACGGTCCACACAGCGGCGGCTCGAGTCCTAGACACCAGGCTGGGTGCACCGCGGTTCGCCTGAGCTGGAATTGGCCAACAACACCGAGCCGCCGGGGCCCGTCTGTCGTTGTCAGGCGGTCGCGGCGATCGTCATGACGTCTGGGGTGCCCGCCAGACCCTCGTAGTCATCGCCGATGGGGACGCGGACCGCGAAGACCGAGCCCGAGGCATCCGACCGGTCCAGCCAAACGGAGCCGCCGAGCCGCTCGGCCGCGCGACGGCAGATGTACAGGCCCATCCCGACGCCACCGACGCGGCGGGTCGTCGACTGATCGACCTGGTAGAACCGATCGAAGACCCGCTCGCGCTCGGAGGCGGCTATGCCGGGGCCCCGGTCCCTCACCCGGATGATGACGCCGTCGGCTTCCTTACCCACGGACACGGTCACTCGCTCCTCGGGCGGCGAGTACTTCAGCGCGTTGTTGACGAGGTTCCGTACGATCCGGTAGACGTCCTCCTCCACGCCGACGATGGGTGGGACATCGTCCGACATCACCACGTCGATACGTTGCTGTCCGTCGACCTTCGCTTCGTCGTCCACGACGCGGGTCAGTAAGCCGCCGAGACCGATCTCCTCGCTCGGCCGAGTCGGTGGCTCAGGAGACTCGATGCGCGAGGCGAAGAGCAGATCCTCGATCAGCTCCTTCAGGCGCTCCGCCTGTCGGTCGGCCGCCCCTAGGAACTCCTGCTGCTCGGCGGGCGTGAATCGAACGTCCTGACGCAGCAGCGTCTTGACGAACCCCTGGACGGTGGTGATCGGCGTACGGAGCTCGTGCGAGACCGTCGCGACGAACTCGTCCTTCAGCCGGTTCATCTCCGTCTCGTGCACGAGCGCGCGCTCGAGTCGCTCGAGCAGCAGCGAGTTTCGGAGCGTGACGCCCACGTGGTTGGTCAGCGTCCGCAGCACCTCGAGGTCGTCCTCATCGAACGTGCTGAAGTAGCCGACGCGATCGGCGATCGTGATGACCCCGAGCAGTTCGTCGTCCGAGCAGATCGGAGCAACGATCGCATCGCGGATCTGCCGCTCCCCGAAGAACCGTCTCAGCGCGTCGTCATGGATCGGGCGGGCAAGCAGCACCGCCTCCCGTTCGGAGGCGACCCGCGCCCACAAGCCCTCGGCAGGATCCGGGGAGACCGAGTGGAACTCCGTCCGTTCGTCGCCGGGTCCGATCTGGCACCCAACGAGCGGCTGCCCGGGCTCTTCGGGCCACAGGAGCACCTCGGCGATCTCAGCGTTGAACATCTCGCGCATATGCTGCAGGAGCACGGGGATCATGTCCTCACGCTTCAGCGACCGCTGCGCCAGACCGGTCGCCCGCTGGAGCTGCAGCAGATCGTCGTGCTTGCGCTGAAGATCGGTCAACGCTTTGCCGGCGAGGTACGTCGTCGCAGCCGGCGCCGTTACCAGCAGGACCGATGCCGGATGCTGCAGGTAGACCATCACGGCGAGGATCCCGAGCGCCGTGCTCGCGACGGTCAGCGCCGTCCCGACGCCGAGCACCTCGTCGAAGAGTCGGAGCCTGTCGTCGGAGAGCGCGATCGCGACGTTGATCAGCATCCCGCCGATCACGTCCGCGACTAGCGTTGCGCCGATGACGCCGACCCAGACCGCCGGCCACCCGGCCGGGAACGCCGACAGGCATACCGACACGACCACGACCGCGATGAGCGTCGTGAAGGCCCGCTGCGCGACGTTGAACGTCAGGCGCTGCGGGTTCTGCCGGCGGTGGACGGCGAGGGCCACGCCGACGCCGACCGTCTGCGCCAGGACGAGTCCACCCGGGCTCGCGAACATCAGGCCAAACACGAGCGGGATCTCGGCGAGCGAGAAGGTCTGCGCGTGGCGGGCGATGCGGATGTGCATCACGAACACCTCGGCCAGCCCGAACGCGAGGGCGAGCGCCCACAGTGGTACCGACCGTTCGCCGGCGAGAGGCGGCTCCTCGGCGCGCACCCCGAGCCAGATGAGAACGCTCACGAGCAGAAGCGACGTCGTGAGCATCCACACGGCGGTTGCGTGCGAGACGTACCGAGCGCGGAGCCGCTGCAGCACTAGTCCCCCCAGAGGGTGCTCGCCCAGGCACCGGAGGACAAGGCCGAGGGCGCATCATCGGACCCCCACGAGCCGGCGGACCAACCGGAGCCGCTCCACGTCCGGGCCGACCACGCGCGCCCGCTCCAGGTCCTGGCCGACCACGAGTTCCCGGTCCACGTCCGAGCGGACCAGGTTCTCGCGCTCCAGCTCGAGCCGCACCAGCAGTCCCCGGACCAGGTCCTGGCGTTCCACTGGCCCTCAGACCACGTCGTCCCGTCCCAGCTGCTCGCCGTCCAGGTCGTCGCGTCCCAGGTGTCGCCGAAGATCGTCTGTTCGCCCTCGAGGATCACGCCCTCGTCCTCGGTGACGATCGACCCCCGGGCGAGCTGCAGGGAGCCGAGCCCGGTGGATCGCGGCCACGTCTGCACGGCGTCGGCGACGGTCGAGACCTTCGCCTCCCTCGCGCGGTGCATGTTGATCAGGCCGGCCCCCTGCGCGATCGGATCCGCGTTGGGGAGCGGGACGGCCGCCTGCATCAGCAAGGCCTTCACCTGATCGGGTGTGAGCTCGGGATGCTGGTCGAGGAGCGTGGCGACGGCCCCCGACACGATCGCGGCCGCCTGGGACGAGCCGCTCCCCCTGAAGAATCGGGCCGTCCCGACGCGCGCGTTCGGGTTCGCCTCGTCGACGAGGCTCCCGGGATCCCGAAGACTGATGATCGACTTCCCGGGTGCGACCAGGTCCGGATGGCGGATCGCGTTCCCCCGCGTCTGCCACGACGGGATCACGTCGTCCTTCGGGTCGTCCGTTCCCCTCGTGTCGTCGCCACCGACCGCGATCACGTAGGGGTCGTACGCAGGATCGTTGAGCTGCGGTGAGCCGAACCCGGAATTGCCGGCCGCGACGACCACGACGATGCCGTGGAGCCACGCAACCTCGGCAGCGTACGCCAACGGGTCCAGCCGGTAGTCCTGCGTGCCGTCGGTCCCGAAGGACAGGTTCAGGACTCGGATGTTGAGCCCATCGCTGTCTCGGTGCTGCACGACCCAGTCGATGGCCGCGATAACCTGTGACACGTCGGTCGCGCCGTCGCTCGCCGCGACCTTGATCGAGACGATCCGTGCGCCGGGGGCCGCACCGACGAAGGCGTGGTCGTACTCCTCGTCCTCCTTGCCGGGCGGGATCCATGCGTCGCGGCCGGCGATGAGGCCAGCCATGTGGGTGCCGTGACCGTACGTGTCGACCTGCGTGAGGTTGGAAGCCTGCGAGTCGAACGAGAGATCCGGGCCGTTGACGACCTGCATGTCGATCCCCGGCACCGGCGCCACGCCCGAGTCGATCAGCGCAACATCGATGCCATCGCCGGACCAGCCCCGTTGCCACATCTCGAAGAGCTTCGTGTTGCGCGCCACCTTGAGCCACGACCCCGGGTCCTTGTTCGGATCGATGCCGTCGACGTTGCTCAGCAGATGCACGGTGGCGTCGGGGGTGACGGACAGGATCTCGGGTGATCCCTGCAACGCGGCGACGTCGCCGGCCGGGACCGTGGCGGCGAAGCCGTCGATGATCGAGATGTGTCGGCCGACCCGGCCACCCGATCCGATGACGAGGCTCTCGGCGGCATCCATCGATCCGGGCGCGCCTCGGACGATGACGCGCACAAGCTCGCCCGGCTCGGACGCAGCGGCGATCGGAACGAGACCGGTGGCGAGCACGATCGCGAGGACCGTGGCGGCGAGCAAGACGTGCGGCCGCTCGATGCTGACTCCGGCACGCAGCGGTCCTGGCGTCGTTTCGCGTTCCGGCCGCACCCTCTGGAGATCCATGTCGGGCTCCTCCTGCGTGGGTCCCCATCCTGAGGGGTGCGTTGTAGGCCGCGCATCCGACGGAGGAGTCGTTTCTGAACCACCGTTCCGGAGGCCGAACGGAGGACATGCTGGGTTGCGAGGGGGAGGCCTTTGGACCTGTGCGGCGGGACGCTGTGCTCGTACCGAGCCGCTCGAGAGGACGTTCCGCGCCAGGATCGTTGCGGCGGAGTGCCCAACTCCTGCGATCCGGCGCTAGTGGGGCTCCAAAAGGTCCTTGCCGATCACGCTTCGAACGAGGCGACCTCACCCGGCTCGTACAGATGGCCAGGCAAGTTGTCGAACGAGCGGTTCTCGAACATCACGCTCACGACGTGATCGAACTTCTGTCCGCCACCTTGTGTAGCCACGGTCCACACCTCCCACGAAGCTGCTTCAGCAGCCCGCCTCCGCCAGGCAACCTAACGTCTGTGTCGTGGGCAGCAGCCGCCGAGCCCACCAATCGACCATTGGAGGCGCGAGACCGTGGTAGGTGACCGCTTGGTGCCCTATCGTCCCCTTCCCCGGCTCGATCTTCGAACCCAAGGCCGATGTCGGCCGATCGTGCTCCACGTATACGACACACGGTCCACGCCTCGGTCTGTCGGCTTGTCGTTGGCAAGCTGGTCTGCTTCTGACGCGGCACCCCTCGGAATGCTGACGCTGCGCGACACGACTCGGCAGTCTCGACGCGTCAGCCAACCACCCGATATAGGTGCCAGCGGTCGGGGACGCCCTTCAGCTCGTGCTCCCCGCGGTCCTCGAAGGTGAGTCCAGAGCCGGCGACCAGGTCCTTCACCGTATTCGAGACGAGCACCTCCCCCGGTCCTGCCAAGGACGCCACGCGGGCACCGATGTGAACGGCGATCCCCCGGACGGCGTCGCCCTCGAGCTCGATCTCACCGGTGTGCAACCCTACGCGGACCTCGAGGCCGAGATCTCGCATCGCCTGGGAGATCGCCATTGCGCATCGGATGGCTCTGGCAGGTCCATCGAAGGTCGCGAAGAACCCATCGCCCGCCGTATCGACCTCGCGGCCCCGGTACCGCGCCAACAGTCCCCGGACCCGCTGGTGGTGCGTGTCGAGGAGCTGTCTCCACGCCCGGTCGCCCATCTGGGAAGCGCGTTGGGTCGAGCCGACGATATCTGTGAACATCACGGTGGCGAGCACCCGATCGAACTCGGCCTCTTCATCCAGAACCGACCTGAGGAACACATCGATCTCCCGCACGATTGCGTTCGTATCCCCGAACCACGGCAGATGATCCACCCCATCCGTCTCCACGAGGCGCGCTCCGGAGATGTGCTCCGCCAGGTATCGCGCCTCCCCGACCTCGTAGACTTTGCTGCCCGTTCTGTGAAGAACGAGCGTCGGGACGTGAACGGCCGGAAGGACCTCGCGGACGTCCGTATCTCGCTCCATCCGCTGCAGGGCCACAGCGGTGCCGGGGCTCGCGGCGGCCCGCGAATACCTGCTGAGCATTTCGATCGTCTCGGGATTGGCAAGAGCCGAGGGAACGAGCCACTGAATGTACTCTTCCAAGTAAGCTGGCTCGCCCCACCGCTCTTCCATCTTCTTCAGGTAGGAATCCCACTCTTCCTCGCTCCACGCCCACGGGTAGTCGGGGCTCCATCGCCCGCTCGCGTACGTCGAGTACAGGATCAGCGCGGAGGTGCGCTCCGGATACGTGGCGGCGAACAGGATGGCCAGCGGACCGGTGGCGTCATGACCGAGCAGTGCTGTCCGTGTCGAACCGGCCGCGTCCATGACGGCCACGGCGTCCGCCATCCGCGTTTCCAGCGTGGGGAGCTGCTGCTCGGAGATGCGGTCGGAGAGGCCGGTCCCCCGCGGGTCGAAGGTGATGAGGCGGGCGATGGAGCCTAGCTGCTGGAGGAACCTGGCGCTCTCTGGGACATGCGAGAGGGCGTCGAGGTTGGAGAAAGCCACGCCCGGCCAGAGCAGATCCACCGCTCCAGTGCCCACGACCAGATACGCGACGTGGACCCCTGCGGGCGTCTTCGCGTACCGAACCTCGGGAACGTCCATCAGCCCACCACCGGTACCGGTGCCAGCGGTCAGGGACGCCCTCCAGACTCGTACTCGCCGGTGTCCTGCCGCTCCGTCTTCGGAATCCTTCTCTGGACGGGGTCCAGCCGCAAACTGAGTGCAGTCCATCCCGCCGTTCTAGGGAGCCCGCGCCGCACGGCGAGCCAGTGGTATGAGGCTCGGTCGCGCCGGAACTCTGTGAACTCGTAGAGGTAGAGGCGCCGTGGTGGCAAGGGGGTGCAACAACCACCCTGACTTCCTCGGCGCTTCTTGGCTATTCGAACATCGAGTACCAGTGGCGTATCCCGAACTGCTCCGTTCCCGGGCATCGGGAGGCCTGCATGGTCGGGCACGTTGATCGCCACGTGACCAAGCGGATGCTCCCCCGGCCGGCCCCCATGATCTTCCGCGAGCGTGAGGGGTCGAGATCGTCGCGCGCCAGCGCGAGCGCGACCCGTGCCGCCGATCGTCGGGCTACGCCGCGGCCCTCCACCCCTCGATCGACGGGGTGGCCCGGTCGCTGGCGCCTCGCAGCCTCCGAAGCCCCCATTCGTCCTCGATCAGCCGCAGTACCGAGTAGTGATCCGCGACGGCGCGGATCCGCGTCCGGTCGGTCGCGCCCGGGCCGGCGATCAGCGCGGCCACGTGCCCGCCGCCGGGATCCACGCCGCAGCACCCCAGATCGCTCGAGCCCTCGTCGAACAGGATCAGCACGATCCCGTTCGCACCGAGGGCGGGCAGGATCTTCGGCATCCATCGCTTTAGCCACGCGTCGCCCGTCGCCACCGAGCACGAATGCATGTCCGCGCACTCGTTCGGGGTGATCCAGACGAACTGCGGCAGGCCGCTGCGGAGGTCTGCCGGGAGCTCCGTGAACGGGACGACCTTGT
>JBAVEY010000342.1:0-1652 GCA_049587975.1 Actinomycetota bacterium
CGGTCGAGCCGTCCCTCCGAGGCGAGCAACCGGATGACCTCGCCCACGAACAGTGGGTTCCCCTCCGTCTCCTGATGGACGGCCGTCACGACATCGGCGGGTGGCACACGCTCGGTTGCGGCCTGGATGAAGGTGGCGACGTTGGCTTCGCTCAGTCCGACGAGTCGGAGGTTCCGGGTCACCCGGTGACGGCCGAGATCGACCAGCGCGGTTCCCAGCGGATGATCGGGACCGAGATCGTCGTCTCGGTAGGCGCCCACGACGAGGATGTGGGTCTCCGTGAGCTCGCCGGCCAGGAACTCCAGGAGCAACAGGGACGGTGTGTCCGCGGCGTGCAGATCGTCAAGGACGAAGACGATCGGCTGGCTCTCCGACGCGTTCTTCAAGAAGGTGCAGACCGAATCGAACAGCCGGAAGCGAGCGGCCTCCGGATCGGCCGGGATCGACGGCTCGGGGAGATCGGGCACGATCTCCTTGAGCTCGGGGAACAGGTCCACGAGATCGGACGCGCCGCCGCCGAGTTGCTTGTCCAGGGCGTGCGGGTCGCTGTCACGGAAGTGCGAACGCAGGGCCTGGACCCAGGGCCAGTACGCGGGGGCGCCGCCCGCCTCCCAACACCTGCCCCACAGCACCTTCGCGCCCCGCCGGGCCGCCTCGTCGCCGAGTTCGTCGGCCAGCCGGCTCTTGCCGATCCCGGGCTCGCCCCCCAGGAGGAACAACTTCCCCCGACCGGACAGCGCCTCCTCGAGCCCGCCCTCCAGCTCCGCCAGCTCGGACCCGCGTCCGACGAACGCACCCGCGCTCCGAGCCTGCGAGGTCTCGCTCGGAACGGATGGCTCCCGGTCGGAACTCACGGACGCCATGGGGACGGCAGGAGCGAGGTCACCGCGAGAGCCTACGCCTGTGGGCGACGTGCGATGATGTGGGACCCACCCCGAGGGACGGAGGGTCCGCCATGGCGCACGCGAAGGACAAGGGCGAGAAGCAGGCCAAGAAGACCGCGCAGAAGTCGATCAAGGAGAAGCGCGCGGCCAAGAAGGCCAAGAAATCCTCGGTCGCGCGCTCCGAGTAGCGCGTGTTCGAGGAGCTGCTCCGCGCCTGGGACGGCGAGCAGGTCGTCGTCCGGTTCGATGAGCCGAGCGCCACCTGGATGTTCGTGTGCGTGCACTCGACACTGCTCGGGCCCGGCGGGGGCGGCACGCGCATGAAGGTTTACGCGGAGCCGCACGACGCGCTGCGCGACGGGCTCCGACTCTCGGCCGCGATGACCAGCAAGAACGCGATGGCGGGGCTGCCGGTCGGCGGCGGCAAGGCGGTGCTCGCGGTGCCCGAGGTCCCACAGGGTCAGCCTCGGCGCGAGCTGATGCTCCGCTACGGCGATCTCGTGGAGTCGCTCCACGGCACCTACATCACGGCGTGCGACATGAACACCTCGCCATCGGACATGGACGCGATCGCCGAACGGTGCTCGTCCGTCCTGGGCCGCACCGAGCGCAACGGCGGCTCGGGAACCTCGGCGCCGAACACCGCCGTCGGCGTGTTCCACGCGATCCGATCCGCAACCGAGCACACGTTCGGATCCGGGGACCTCGCAGGGCGAACCGTCGCCGTGCAGGGCTTAGGCGCGGTCGGCGCACCGCTCGCGCGGATGC
>JBAVEY010000343.1:0-25328 GCA_049587975.1 Actinomycetota bacterium
AGACCGCACGCCTGCATGAGCGCGTAGCACACGGTCGGCCCGACGAAGCGGAACCCGCGCGTCTTCAGACCCTTGCTCATCGCCTTCGACTCCGCCGTCTCGGCCGGGATGTCGCCGGTGTCCTGGAACCGACCGATCAGCGGCTCGCCGCCGACGAACGACCACAGGTAGGCGTCGAGCGAGCCGAGCTCGCGTTGGACCTCGAGCGCCCGGGCGGCGTTGTTCACCGCCGACTCGACTTTCATCCGGTTCCGCACGATGCCGGGATCCAGCAGGAGCCGCTCGACCTTCGTCGGGGTGAAGCGCGCGACCATCGCGATCTCGAAACCGGCGAACGCGCGCCGGTAGCCTTCGCGCTTGTTGAGGATCGTCGACCACGAGAGCCCGGCCTGGGCGCCCTCGAGCGTCAGCATCTCGAACAGCCGCGTGTCGTCGTGGACGGACACGCCCCACTCCTCGTCGTGGTACTCGAGGTAGAGCGGCTGATCGAGGGGGACCCATCCACAGCGCTCCGGCACGGCCGAACGCTAGCATCGGGCCCCGACATGGACACACCGTGGTGGTGCAGACCCGGGCTCGAGGTCCGCGACGGCCGACTGCTCGTCGCCGGGCGCGACGCGGAGGTCGTCGCTCGGGACCACGCGACCCCGGTCTACGTCTACGACCTCCCGCGCATCGGGGAGCAGGCACGGTGGTTAACCGGGGCGTTCGAACGCGTCGGCGTGGCGTTCCGGCTCCGGCTCGCGCTCAAGGCGCAGCGCGAACCGGAGGTGCTCGCCTTCGTCCGCGGCCTCGGCTCGGTCGGGATCGACGCTTGCTCTCCGGGCGAGGTGCGGCACGCGCTCGACCAGGGGTGGGCGGCGGACGAGATCAGCTTCACGGGGACGAACCTGTCCGCCACCGATATCGAGGCGCTGCTCGGAACCGGCGTCCGCGTGAACCTCGACCAGCGCTCGCAGCTCGAGCGGTGGGGGCGTCGGGCGCCGGGCACCACGATCGGGATCCGCGTGAACCCGCGCGCGGGGGCATCGTGGAGCGGCCTTCAGGCGGCGGAGGGCGAGTCCCTCTACGCGAGGGCGAAGGCGACGAAGTTCGGCATCCTTCCCGAACAGCTCGACGACGCGATCGCCATCGCCGCCGCGCGCGGGCTCGCGATCGACACCGTGCACATGCACGTGGGCGACGGGTTCCTGACCGATGGGTTGGCTCGACTGGAGGTCGCGGTCGAACGGGTCGTCGAGATGACCCGGCGTGTGATCGACGCCGGTCACGAGATCCGCGAGGTGAACGTTGGGGGCGGGCTTGGCGTCCCCCAGCGGCCGCAGGACGACCCTCTCGACGTCGACGCGTACGCAGGGATCGTCGCGGAGCACCTCGGCCCGCTCGGCGTCACGATCGCATGTGAGCCCGGCGACTACCTCGCCAAGGAGTCGGGGGTGCTGCTGGCCGAGGTCGTCACGCTCGACGAGCGCGACGGGGTGGCGTTCGCGGGCCTCGATGCCGGGTTCAACGTCGCCCCCGAACGGTTCATCTACGGCGCGCTCGTGCCGATCGTGCTGTGTCGAGCCGCCGACGCCGAGCCGTCACGGTCCTACACGATCGCCGGCAACATCAACGAGGGCGACGACCTGTGGGGCGAGGACGTCCCGCTGCCCGAGCTCGCCGAGGGCGACGTCCTCGCGCTCCTGCTGGTCGGCACCTACGACCGTTCGATGCACCTGGACCACTGCCTGCGTCCGCCGCCGGACGCGATCGCTTTCGCCGACCGCGTCTAGCGCGTGCGGGGGAAGCCGAGGTCGATCGTGCTCTTCGCCGGGTCCGGCCAGCGCTCGGTGACAACCTTGCCGCGCGTGTAAAACTGCACGCCCTCTGGCCCGTACATGTGGTTGTCGCCGAACAGCGAGTGCTTCCACCCGCCGAACGAGTAGTAGGCAACCGGCACCGGGATCGGAACGTTGACGCCGACCATCCCGGCCTCGACCTCGAAGATGAACTGCCGCGCTGCGCCGCCGTCGCGGGTGAAGATCGCGACGCCGTTGCCCCATGGGTTCCGGTTCACGAGGTCGACCGCCTGGTCGTAGGTCTCGGCGCGCGTCACCGAGAGCACGGGTCCGAAGATCTCGTCCCGGTACGCGTCCATCTCCTGCGTCACGTGGTCGATCAGCGAGGGCGCGAGGAAGAAGCCCGGGCTGTCCCGGTAGAGGGGGTGCTCCCGGCCGTCGGCGATGACGCGCGCTCCCTGGGCCGGACCGCTGTCCAGGTACGACGCGACGCGGTCGCGGTGCTCGCGCGTGATGAGCGGGCCCATCTCCGACTCCGGATCCAGGCCCGGCCCGACCTTCACCTTCGGGAGGCGGTCGGCGATCGCGTCGACGACCGTGTCCGCGATCGTACCGACGCTCGTCACCACCGAGATCGCCATGCACCGTTCGCCGGCCGAGCCGTAGCCGGCCGAGACCGCGGCGTCGGCCACCATCTCCACGTCGGCGTCCGGGAGGACGATCATGTGGTTCTTCGCCCCGCCGAGCGCCTGCACCCGCTTCCCGTTCGCGGTGCCCGTCGTGTAGATGTAGTTCGCGATCGGGGTCGAACCGACGAAGCTCACCGCGCGGATGTCCGGGTGTTCGAGGATCGCGTCGACGGCGATCTTGTCGCCCTGGACCACGTTGAACACGCCGTCGGGGAGACCGGCCTCGGCGAACAGGTCCGCGAGCGCGAGCGATGCCCCCGGATCCTTCTCCGACGGTTTGAGCACGAACGTGTTGCCGCACGCGATCGCGTTCGCGCACATCCAGATCGGGACCATCGCGGGGAAGTTGAACGGCGTGATCCCCGCCACGACGCCCAGGGGTTGGCGGATCGAGTACACGTCGATCCCGGTCGAGACCTGCTCGGAGAACTCGCCCTTCAGCAGGTTGGGGATGCCGGTGGCGAACTCGACGTTCTCGACGGCCCGCTGCACCTCGCCCGTCGCGTCCGAAAGCACCTTGCCGTGCTGAGCGGTCAGGATCCTCGCCACGTCGGTCTTGCGGGCCTCGAGGAGCTCCCGGATCTGGAACATGATCTCCGCCCGCTTGGACAGCGAGGTCGCTCGCCACGCCGGGAACGCCTCCTTGGCGGCCTCGACCGCCCTTGCGAGCTCGGCAGCGTCGGCGAAGTCCACCTCGTGCGTCTGCTCGCCCGTGGCCGGGTCGAACACGGGACCGCGCCGACCCGACTCTCCCGGTACGTGCTTGCCGCCGATGTAGTGACCGATGCGCTCCATGGGTTCCCTCCGGGTGCGTGACGGTTGGGAGGATGGTACCCGCCGGGACTAGACTGCCGCTCTCGAGACTCGAAGGGGGATCCGATGAGCGAGCTGACCGCCGACGAGATCGTCGAGCTGAGCCTGAAGCACACGCTGTACGACTGGCAGCAGCAGGGGACCACCACGCCGATGGCGATCGACCGCGCCAGCGGCTGCGAGTTCTTCACGGTGGACGGCAAGCGCTACCTGGACTTCAACAGCCAACTGATGGGCGTGAACATCGGGCACGCGGATCCGCGCGTCACCGAGGCGATCGCCGAGCAGGCCCGAACCCTCCCGTACATCACCCCGTTCGCGGCGACCGAGGTCCGCGCGCTCCTCGGGCGGAAGCTGGCCGAGCTCCTGCCGGGGGACATCGACAAGGTCTTCTTCACGCTGGGCGGCGCGGAGGCCAACGAGAACGCGATCAGGATCGCGAAGGCCGTGACCGGCCGGACGAAGATCCTCGCCCGGTACCGCAGCTACCACGGCGCGACGTACGCCACGATCTCGCTGACCGGCGACCCCCGCCGGTGGGGGAACGAGCCGACGATGCCCGGCGTCGTCCACGTGCTCGATCCCTACCACGGGACGCAGCGAGGGACCGACGACGCCGAGACGGCGCTCGCGTACCTCGAGGAAACGATCATGCTGGAGGGGCCCGAGACGATCGCGGCGTTCATCCTGGAGCCGGTCACGGGGACCAACGGCATCCTGATCCCGCCCGACGGCTATCTGCAGGGCATCCGCGGGCTCTGCGACCGTCACGGCATCCTGCTGATCGCGGACGAGGTGATGTCCGGGTTCGGGCGCACGGGCGAGTGGTTCGCCGTGAACCACTGGGGTGTCGTCCCCGACATCATCACGATGGCGAAGGGCCTGACCTCCTCCTACGTGCCGCTCGGCGCGGTGGGGCTCCGCCCGACCGTGTACTCGTACTTCGACGACCACGTGTTCTGGGGCGGTCTCACGTACAACTCGCACCCGCTGGCGCTCGCGACCGCGCTCGCGACGATCGGCGTGTACGAGGAGGACGGTCTGATCGAGCACACGCGCAAGATGGGCGAGGTCATGGCACGCCACCACGCCGAGCTGAAGGACAAGCATCCGAGCGTCGGGCTCGTCCGCAACATCGGGCTGTTCGGGATCGTCGAGCTCGTCCGCGACCGCTCCACGATGGAGCCGATGGCCCCGTTCAACGGCGCGAGCGACGAGATGAAGGCGATCGGTGGGTTCCTGTCGGAGAAGGGTCTGTTCACGATGCTCCGCTTCAACGGCATCATGACGAACCCGCCGCTGCCGATCACGGAGGAGCAGCTCGCCGAGGGCTTCGGCATCATCGACGAGGCGCTGACGCTCCACGCCGATCCCGCCGTCACCGGCTGAGCCCTTCGGCGTGATCGAGCGGGTCGGCTTCATCGGGCTCGGCGTGATGGGCGCGCCGATGGCGCGCCATCTGCTCGAGGCCGGGTTCCCGCTCACCGTGCACTCGCGCTCGACACCACCGGTGGACGCGCTCGTCGCCGAGGGCGCCGCCCGCGCTTCGACGCCGAACGAGGTGGCCTCGGTCTCGGACGTCGTGGTCACGATGCTGCCCGATACACCGGACGTCGAACGCGTCCTGTTCGGGGACGCGGGCGTAGCCGAAGGGGCAACGCCCGGATCGCTCGTGATCGACATGAGCACGATCGACCCGCTCGCGACCCGCCGGTTCGCCGAGCGACTCGCCGCGAACGACGTCGCGATGCTGGACGCGCCGGTCTCGGGCGGCGAGGTCGGCGCGAAGGCCGGGACGCTCTCGATCATGGTCGGGGGCACCGAGGCCGCGTACGCGCGGGCCACCCCGCTGTTCGAGGCGATGGGCTCGACGATCGTGCACGTCGGCGGCGCCGGCGCGGGCCAGGTCGCGAAGGCCTGCAACCAGCTGGTGATCGCGTCGGCGGTCGAGGCGGTGGGGGAGGCGTTCGTCCTGGCGGCCAAGGCCGGTGTCGACCCGGCGAAGGTGCGGGAGGCGCTGCTCGGAGGGTTCGCGAGCTCGAAGGTGTTGGACCTGCACGGCCAGCGGATGCTCGAAGGCGCGTTCGAGCCCGGGTTCCGATCGGCCCTCATGGCCAAGGACGGGCGGATCGTCGTGTCGGCGGCGGACGGGGTCGGGGCGCCGATCCCGGGGTTCCGGACCGTCGCCGAACGGCTCGAGGCGATGCTGCCGGCCGGCCGCGGCGACCTGGACTACGCGGCGCTCGTCACCCTGCTCGAGGACGAGGCCGGTGTCGCCCTCCGCCCAGAGCCGTGAGGCGCGAGCTCGCCGACCGGTACGAGCTCGACGACGACCGGGCCCGGGTCGACCTGGACGCGGTCTGGGACTTCCTGTCGACGGACGCCTACTGGGGGAGGGAGCGTTCGCGGGCGACGGTAGAGGCGCAGGTACGTGACGCGGCTCGCGTGGTCGGCCTGTACCGCGAAGGGCGCCAGGTGGGGTTCGCCCGCGTGGTCAGCGACGGGCGGATCGCGTACCTGGCCGACGTCTACGTCGTGCGGGAGCACCGGGGCCGTGGCCTCGGCGTCGAGCTCGTCCGCGCGGCGGTCGACGACGGGCCGCACCGCGACCTGGGCTGGCTGCTGCACACGCGGGACGCGCATGCCCTGTACGCGCGGTTCGGGTTCGGGCCGCCGAGCGAACGCCTCCTCGAGCGCCCGAGTCGGTGGCCGGGCTCGAACCGGCGCTAGACGGCGGTCGGTGTGGTGCCCGCGAAGCGCTCCGCCCACTCGCCGAGAGCGTCGATGGCCTTGCTGAGCTCCATCCCGGACGCCGACAGCGAGTACTCGATCACGACGGGTCGGCCGTCGTGGACCGACCGCACCACGATCCCCTCGCCTTCCAGCTGCTTCAGGCGTTCGGAGAGCAGGTTGTCCGAGATCCCCGGCACCCGGTCCCTCAGCTCGCCGAACCGACGGGGACCGGCCAGGAGCACGCGGATGACCTGCGGGTTCCATCGCCGACCCACGATGTCCGCCGCGCGCTGGAAGTGCTCGCAGACCCGCCCCTTCGGCTCCCCACCCTCCCCGCCGTTCACGCCGCGCATGGTATCCGGTTCCGCTTCGGGAACCTCGTCAGCTCCGGGAATACGAGTAACTGCCATCTCGTTAGTAGCAACGATGATCGAGGACGGTCTCTTCCCGAGGCCACGAGCGAGGAGGTACGGATGGCATCCGAGACGGCGCACGTGATCGATCGGACGAAGCTGCCGACCGCCGGGACGTGGACGTTCGACAAGGCGCACACGAGGCTCGAGTTCGTGGCGCGGCACATGCTCTCCAAGGTGCGCGGGCGGTTCACCGAGTTCGACGGGACGGTGACGATCGCCGAGCGTCCCGAGGACTCCCTCGTCGAGGTCGAGATGCAGGCGGCCAGCATCACCACCGACACCGGGATGCGCGACGACCACCTGCGCAGCGACGACTTCCTGGAGGTGGAGGAGTACCCGACGCTGACCTTCCGGAGCACGGAGCTGCGCCCCACCGGCGAGACCACGTTCCAGCTGGTCGGTGACCTCACGATCAAGGGCATCACGCGCCAGGTGGTGCTGGACGCCGAGTTCAACGGTTGGGGCCCCGGGATGACCCCCGACCGGCCGCCTCTGGCCGCGTTCTCCGCGCGCACCGAGATCGACCGTGAGGACTGGGACATGACCTGGAACGTCGCGGTCGAGACCGGCGGCTTCCTGGTGAGCCGCAAGGTCCAGATCGAGATCGAGACGGAGCTGAACCCGCAGGCGTGACCCACCTTCCATCGACGGACGACGGGCCGGCGCGAGCCGGCCCGTTGCCGTTCCCGGCGTAGGATGCGTTCCCGTGCGGGTCGCGCTCTGCCAGACGAACTGCGGCGAGGATCTCGTCGCCAACGAGGAGCAGGTCTTCGGGCTGCTCGAAGAGGCCGCCTCGGGCCACGCCGACGTGGCCGCGCTCCCGGAGGTCTGGCCCCGGCAGGGATCGGCCACGCAGATCCGCGAGGCGGCCGAGCCCGTCCCGGGCCCCCGGACCGACAAGCTCGCCGAGGCCGCCGCCCGCCACCGGATATGGGTGCACGGCGGGAGCGTCCTCGAACGCGACGGCGAGCGCGTCTTCAACACGAGCGTGCTGTTCGACCGCGAGGGGACGCTGGTCGCCTCGTACCGCAAGATCCACCTGTTCGACGCGAACCCGCCCGGAGCCGTACCGAGCCGGGAGTCATCCGTGTTCTCGGCGGGGGACCGCGTCGTCACCGCCGAGACGGAGTTCGGCCGTGTCGGCCTGTCGATCTGCTACGACGTCCGCTTCCCCGAGTTGTACCGAACGCTCGCCGTCCAAGGCGCGACGATCATGTTCGTGCCCGCGGCGTTCCGGTACGAGACCGGCGTGGATCACTGGGCGACCCTGCTCCGGGCGCGGGCGATCGAGGACCAGGCCTTCGTGGTCGCCGCCGCCCAGTGGGGGACCTGGGGGCCGCCGGGACGCGAGCGGCGGAACTTCGGGCACAGCCTGGTCGCCGACCCATGGGGCCGCCTGGTCGCGGAGGCGCCGGACGGCGTGGGGGCAACCTTCGCCGATCTGGATCTCGGGCAGGTCGAACGCACCAGGGAGATCCTGCCGGCGCTCAGGCACCGCCGCCTGCAGCCGACGTGCTGACCTGAGGGGTTCGACCGGCGGATGCCGGTCAGGTAGTCCATCCGGGCTAGCGCTTCCGGTCCTTCCCATCCTCCGTGACTAAGTTTCCGCGGCCACGCGGCCGATAACCCCCCCGAAGGGTTGGTCCCGACAAGGGCAAACCGCCGGGCAACGGTGGGACGCAAAGCTCCGGGCCCCACCGCTCACAAGGAGCGCGGGCGGCCGAGCTGCCGAAGGACCGGGCCTCCATCCGGAGCCCGTGCCTGCCGGGACCCTGACGGAGGAGGCGGTGTGACGCATCCGGTCGGCCGGACCAGGCGCCATCTGGCACTCGCGGTCCTGGTCGCGTCGGCGCTGTTCTCGTCGGGGGTCGCGACCGCCCCTGCTCACGCGGGCACCGGGCTGCGCGGCCAGATGCTCCAGCTCACCAACGACCACCGAGCGGACCACGACCGCGCGCCCCTCGAGCTGGACCTCCAGCTGTCCCGCTACGCCAAACGACACTCGCAAGACATGGCCGATGGCGGCGAGATCTTCCACTCGGACGACCTCGCGGCCAAGCTGAAGGGCAAGGATTGGTCGGCGGGGGGCGAGAACGTGGGTGTCGGGACGTCCCTGACCGATCTGGAAGCCGCCTTCATGGCGTCGACACCGCACCGCCGGAACATCCTGGACGGGGATTTCGATCACGTGGCGATCGGCGTCGTCGAGTCAGACGGGGATCTCTGGGTGACCGTCATCTTCTACGGCTAGCCCCTCCCGACCTAGCTGTAGATCAGAGGCGCCCCGGCCGCGAAGGCGGCCGGGGCGTCTCGTTCGCTCGGGCCCCCTCCAGATCGGCCCGCCGGTCGACGTCGACGGGGGCGTCCTCGTCGATCGTCACCCACCGCACCCGGCCGGGTTGGGCCTCGAACAACACCCGTGCCCCCGTGTCCCCGGTCAGCGCCGACGCCTCGTCCCAGACCGAGCGCGCGAGGATCGCGGGTCCGGGGCCGTCGCGGAACCGGATCCGGACGATCTCCGAGCCGCCATCGCTGTAGGCCTCGATGAGCGATCGGAGGTGTCCGGCCCCGATGCCCGGCTGATCGGCGAGCAGGACGAGCGCCGACCCGCTGGCGGGGTCGAGCGCGCGCAGGCCGGAGGCGAGCGACGTCGACTGGCCCTCCGCGTAGCGCTCGTTGACGATGAAGCGTGCACGGTCCGGCAGGACCAACGCGTCGCGGACCCGGATCGCGTCGTGCCCCAAGACGACGACGACCTCGTCGACGCCGGCCTCGGACGCCGCGTCGACCGCGTGCTGGACGAGCGGCTTGCCTCGGACGAGCTCGAGCTGCTTCGTCCCGCCGAACCGCTTGCCCTGCCCGGCGGCCAGGACGAGCGCCGAGATCACGCCTCGCGCTTCCCGAACAACCGCCGGAAGAGCCGCACGATCGCGGCCCAGACCGCCGAGAACCCGAGCCGGATGCCACCGATCGGTTCCGCGCGGACCGGCGGTTCGGCAGCGGCCGCGGCGGGCGCGGCGATGTCCGCCGACTCGGTGGCCACGACCTCGGCGGCCTCCATGCTCTGATGCAGGCAGTCGGCGAACTGCTGCGTGAGCTTGCGGCTGACCTCCGGCAACAGGCCCCGGCTGAGCTGGGCCACCGTGCCGGTGAGGTGGATGTCCGCGCGCATCTTCACGTTGGTGACGCCCTCGCCCTGCTCGAGCCAACTCGTCACCGAGGCGTTCGCGGCGCCCTTGCCCTTCTGTTCCATCCCCTTGGCGGCGAGCACGACGCGCTTGGCCTCGTCGTCGCGCTCCTGCATCGTGACGGTGCCCGCGAACGACAAGGAGACGGGCCCGAGCTTCATGTTGACCTTGCCCTTCCAGCTGTGATCGTCGATCACCTCGGTGAGCTCGGCCCCCGGCATGCACGGGGCGACCCGTTCCACGTCGAGCAGGTAGTCCCAGACATGATCGATCGGCGCGGGGACGGTGAACTCGTTCTCGATCTCCACGACGACCTCCTGTGCAACGGGAGCCCCTGAGCCTATCGCGCATGGTCCGAGTGGCGCGTCGCTCGGGGCCGCGCTGCCGAGCCCGCCGCCTCCTCTATGTTGCGGCGCGGGGCGTCGGCGGCCGTTTCCCGTGCTCCGTCCGTGGCGGGTTCCGCGTGAAGCGGGCGAGCCGCGTCGTCACCACGGCGAGCACCAAGATCACGGTTCCCGTCACCGCCAACGCAGCCGGCACGCCCATCGTGTCACCGAAGTAGTGCACGACGGCGCCGGTCACGTAGGCGAACAGCCCGAACGTTCCCAGCGCGAGTCCCGGCACCGACCTCCAGCGCACGCTCCCCGCCATCACGCCGGCCGCCGTGGCGATGCCGACGGCGAACATCGCCCCGAAGCCGGCATCCTGGATCGCCGTCGGCGCGATCAACGCCGTGATGAGCCCGACCGGCATCGCGACCCACGTAGGGGTCAGGCGGCCGGTCGCGCCGAGGATCAACCACGCGAAGCCCACGACCCACGCCGTGACCCCGCCGACCCAGGCCGGGTAGTCGGGGTCGATCCGAACGCCGATCGCGATCGAGGTCACGAGCACGCCGGCGAACAACGCGAGCTGCTGCAGCGCCGTGGGGTGCACCGCGTACAGCAGCGCCGCCAGGGACATCGTCGCGGCCGCGACGACGAGGAACGTCGTCTCGTCGGACGTCTCGATGAAGCCGACGAAGAGCTCGGTGAGGGCGCCGGCCACCGCGCCCGTGCCGAGCACCCAGACGACGCTCGTCAGCCGGACGAACGCCGGTTCGGTCGAGCGCCTGGTGATGAGCCCGGCCCCGAGGAAGAACGCCGCCGTTCCGGCCAAGAGCCCGAGCCGGGTCCCGTCGGCGAGGTCGCCCCACCCCTGACCGACCGCCGCCCCGGCCCCCGCGATGAGCAGGACGGCGCCCACGTAGCCCACGGCCTCGGTCAGCAACGGGATCCGTCCTGACGGCGATTCGACCTCGGGCGTCGGTTCTCGGTAGCGGCGGAACCAGACGAACACACCGACCAACAGGAGGATCGGGATCAGCAGGCCGAGGCCGGGCACCGCGCCACCTCCACGCTCAGGTTCGGCCGGCGCGGCGCGCGGGCCTAGGGCCGTGGGTCGCGTCGAGGACGGGACTACGTCGCGGAGCGCGTCGGGTGCCGCTCGTGGATCGGGCCGGGACGATCCCTGAGGAAGCCGGCCCCCCGCCCGCGCTTGACCGCGACGATCTCGGCGACGATGGCGGCGGCGATCTCCTCGGCGCCCTCCGCGCCCAGGTCCAGGCCGGCGGGTCCCCGGATCCGCGCCCGGTCGGCGTCGGAGATGTCGACGTCCTCCTCGCGGAGCTCGGCGAGCAGGCGCTCGGTCCGCACGGCGGGCCCGAGCATCGCGATGAACCGCGCGGGCGAGGTGAGCAGCGAGCGGAGGTAGTCCTTGTCGCGCAGGAAGTTGTGGGTCATGACCACCACGTGCGTGCGAGCGTCGACCGGCGCGACCTCGGCGACCTTGTCCGGGCGCTCGACCAGCACGAAGTCCGCGGCCTTGGGGAAGCGGTCGCGGTTCAGGAACTCGGGACGGTCGTCGACGACGACGGGGCTCCACCCGAGGTCGGCGGCGGCCTCGACGACCGGCGCGGCGTCGTGCCCCGCGCCGCAGATCAGCAGCCGGAGCGGAGGCTCGAGCACCTCCACGAACGCCCGCGCCCGCCCGTCGGTGCCGGCGAGGGTCCGGACCTCGCTCCGTTCCGCCCGCAGGAGCTCGAGTGCGGCCTCCTGCGCGGCCCGGTCCAGGGTCTCGTCCCCGAGTGACCGGTCGACGACGCCATCCGGCTTCACCAGCAGGCGGTTGCCCTGCTCGACCCCGGGGACATCGACGTCGAGCATCGTCACCATCGAGATCGGGCGCTCCTCCTCGAGCGCCATGCGGAGCGCGCCCGCGACCTCGGCGGCCTTGTCCGCCGGCTCGACGAACAGCTCGAACGCGCCGTTGCAGCCGAGCCCCCAGCCCCAGACCGCGTCGTCGTCGGCGGTGAGGTCGAACGACACGATCCGGGCGACGCCCTCGCTCATCACGATCTTCGCGACGTCAGCCACGTCGTTCTCCAGGCAGCCGCCCGAGATGTTCCCGACGAGGTCTCCCTCCTCGGGCACGAGCAGGCGGGCGCCGGGACGCCGGTAGGTCGAACCGCTCACGGCGACGATGGTCGCCAACGCGAGCCTGCTCCCGCGTGCCGAGAGCGACTCGATCGCCGACAGGACGTCGGTGAGCTCGCTCATGGCTGGGATGGTACGCGCCCGGCCGCGTTCGGGTCCCGGGTCGGGTCGGCCCGCCGGCTCGTCACGACCCGTCGGGGTCGGCGAGACGCTCGACGCCGGTGACCCGGTACGCGGGTGCCGGCTCCTCGGCGCGGCTGCGGCAGGTGAGGTGGGCCGGCGCCGATGCCTCGACGACGACGGAGACCGCGAACCGCCCCCGGGGCGTCCGGAAGGTCGCCGTGGACCCGCCCTCGCGCTCCTCGGTGCGTTCGAGTGCCAGGTCGTCGAGCCCGGCGAGGTCCTCGCGCGCACGCAGGGTGTGCTCGGCCGCCTGAACCGCCATCGGGTAGCAGGAGCGCCCGCGGAGATGCTCCAGCGGGACCCGCCCTGCGGCGTAGGTCCGGGCGACGTCGGCCCCTTCGTCCGGCCGGACCCGCCCGAGGTACAGGCCATAGGGGAACGCCAGGAGGTTGCCCGCGAAGCGGTCGCCGCCGATGTGGCTGCCCTCCCAGGTCTCATCGGGGAACGCCGCGCCGAGCGCGCGCGCGAGCGGGCGTCCGCGTTCGGCGCAGCAGGGGTCCCGCCGGCCGTGCGTGCAGACGAGGAAGACCGGCGAGCCGTGCGGCGTCAACCCCGGCCGGACGCCGCGCCCCAGGCCTACGAGGTCGAGGTTGAGCGCGTCCGCGACGGCACCCAGCCGCGCTCCCTCGATCCAGGGTGACTCCGGTCCCGACCGGATCGCGAAGCACCGCACCCCCGCTCGCGGGGTCGGTGGCGTGGCCGCGGGCCGTCGGATCAGCAACGGTCGAACGCCGGCGGCCCGGCATCGCCGTCGCAGCTCCAGACCGATCCGCTCGGGCAATCGGGCGTCACGCAGCGCGTCGCGCCCCCAGGGCCCGGGGTCCTCGAGCAGGAGCCACGAGCGGACGGTCGATGCGGTTCCCACCATCGGCTCGCCGCGGGCCTCGCTCGTCAGCGAACAGCGCCCGGCTCCGGTCACCACGCGCTCACGGGAGCGGTCGCAGCAGTCCCTCCCGGATCAGGCGACGCGCCAGCACCGCGCGGCTCCGCGGGTCGGGGAGCACGTCCGCGAGATCGCCGAGCGCGAACGTGGGCTCCTCGACGATCCGGCGCATGACGGGTTCGAGCCAAGGTGGCATCTCGAGCCGCCGGTCGCCGAGCAGCGCGACGAGTCGCTCGTCCCGCGTGCGGAGCTCGCAGATCGAGCCGGGCCGGCGGGCCAGCCGAGAGCCGTCGTCGACCCGGTCGAGCGTCGTCGCGTCCACGAGCGAACCTCGGATCAGCGGCGACCGGGTCGACAGGAAGCGTTCGAGCCGTTCGTCCACGATCGAGGCCGCGTCGGTCGCGCCGAGCGCGGTGCCGGCCGCCCGGAGACGATCTCGCAGCGAGTGGGCCAGCCCGTCGAGGTCCCGGAGCCAGCCCGCCGGGATCGCCTCGTCCAGCGAGGGATCCGCGGCGACCCGGTCGAGGGCGGCCCGGACGACCTCGCGCCACGAGACCACGTGGACGCCGACGGTGAGGTGTCCCGAGAGCGTGTGCTGCGTGGAGGCCGCGTGCGGCGTTCCGGTCGGCATGTAGACGCAGTCTCCGGGGCCGATCTCGGCGCGGATCGGCTCGCGCTCGGGTTCGCCGGGTGCGGTGTGGATCTCCCACGACTTGCGGCCGAACGCCTGCAGGACGAACACCTCGTGAGGGTCGTCGTGCAGGGCGAGCCCCTGGGCGCTAGGCGGGGTGACGTAGGCGTTCACCTGACACGGATGACCGAGCTCGACCTCGAGCTCGCGACAGAACCGCGTGGCCGGTTCGTGGAAGCGGTGGAGACCCTGGAAGACGATCGTGGCGCCGCGGCCGAACAGCTCGAAGACACGGACGGGATCTGCCATCCCGCTCACGGGCTTCGATCCCGTCGTGCCCGAGCGCGTGTACGAGGCCTCGGAGATCCGTTCGCCCGCCTTCACGAGCCGGAACGCGGGGGCCCGCAGCGAAGTCGTGGACAGGATGCGGTCGACGTCATCCAGGGTCAGCAGGTCCGAGAACCCGGAGAGGTCCTCGCTCGCGTGCACGGTCGGCCGGCGTCCCCACGACCCGTGCAGGAACGCGTCGGGATCACCCGTGCACCGGGCGAGCGGCGGCCGGCGTGCGTGGGTGCGTTCGAGCTCGACGACCGAGGTCACGAGGCGGAGTCGGTCCCGTCCGAGTCCTTCGAGTCGGTCGTGTCGGAGTCCTGCGTGTCGGTGCCGTCCGCGTCTTGCTGGTCCTTCGTGTCCCCGTCCTGCTGGTCCTTCGCGTCGCCGTCCCGGCCGTCCGCGTCCTGCGAGTCGGTGTCGTCCGTGTCCGGTCCCGGCCGCTCCGTCTCGGCGGTGCCGGCCGCCGGTGCGACGGTCACGATGTCCTCGTCGGACAGGGTCCGTCCGCGGGTCGTCGTCTCGTCCATGTCGCCTCCCTCCTCGGTCCTTCCCGTCCATCCGATGCGCGCCCCGCCGGCGGGCATGCCTCTCAGGTACCCCGCACCGAGGCGACGAACCGTGCCGGATCCTCCTCGAACCGCGCCAGGCATCCCGCCGAGCAGAAGTAGTAGGTGGTGTCCTCGAAGGTCGACCGGTACATCGCCGATGCCACGTCCACCGTCATGCCGCAGACGGGGTCGAGGGCCTCGTGCGTGCGGACCTCGGCCGGCGCGGCGGCCGCGAGCTTGCCGGCGGCGCGCTCCTTGACGAGCTCGGCGAGGATCGCGACCGCGATCTCCTCGTGCGCGACCCTGCCGAGATCCAGGCCGGCGGGTGCGTGGACGCGGGCGACCTGTTCCTCGGATGCGCCGCGGTCGCGCAGGTAGCCGAGGACGGCCTCGGCCCGCCGGCGTGAGGCCACGAGACCGACGTACGCGGCCGGGGTGGCCAGCGCGCTCTCGAGCGCCGCCTCGTCGTAGTGGCCCTGGGTCGCCACGACGATCACGGAGCGCTCGGTCACGCCGGCGTCCGACAGGTCGAGCGTCGTGAGGACGCGCCCGGCTCCCGGGTAGTCCTCGGGCAAACCGCCCTCGTCGACCACGACCGTCCGCCACCCCAGAGCTCCGGCCATCGACGCGAGGGTGCCGACGGCGGGCGAGCGTCCGATCACGACCAGGTGTGGCTGTGGCAGGACGGGTTCCACGTACACCTCCAGGGCTCCTTCGCTCTGACACGCGATCGGCACGGTGACGACGCCCTCACGTCCTCGAGCCGCGAGCTCCTCGGGCGGACCGAGGAACAGGAGGCGGGGCGAGCCCTCCTCGAGCGCCTTCAGCGCCTCGCGGATCACGGTGGGTTCGGCGCACGCGCCGCCCAGCCAGCCCCGGACCCGCCGATCCGGTGTGACGAGCGCGGTCGACCCCTCCTTGCCGGAGGACGGCGCCCGGCGCCACACGACCGTGGCGAGCACGAACGGCTCCCCGCGTCGCGAGAGGTCGGCCGCGAGCCCGAGGACCTCCGGGTTCACGACGTCGTCGCCCCTGCCTTCGCCGCCTGGATGGCCTCCCACACCTTCCCGCTCGTGAGCGGCATGTCGATGTTCCGGACGCCGAGCGGCCACAGGGCGTCGATCACCGCGTTCACGAAGGCGGCCGGCGATCCGACGGTCGCGGACTCGCCGACGCCCTTGGCGCCGATCGGGTGGTGGGGCGACGGCGTCACGGTCTCGCCGAGCTCGAACCGCGGCGTCTCCCACGCGGTCGGGAGGAGGTAGTCGAGGAAGTTCGTCCCGATGCAGTTGCCCTCCTCGTCGAAGGTGATCTGCTCCATCGCGGCGATGCCGTACCCCTCGGTCAGGCCGCCGTGGATCTGCCCCTCGACGATCATCGGGTTGATCCGCACGCCGCAGTCGTCGACCGCGACCATCTTGTTCACCTTCCATTCGCCCGTGTCGGGGTCGACCTCGACCACCACCGCGTACGTGCCGAACGGGAACGTGAGGTTGGGCGGGTCGTAGTAGGCGCGGTCTTCCAGGCCGGCCTCCATCCCATCGGGGAAGTCGGTGTACGCGGCGAACGCGACCTCGCCGATCGTCTTGGCGTTCTCGGGAGCGCCCTTGACGAAGAACCGGCCCTTCTCGAACTCGACGTCGTCCACGGCGACCTCGAGCAGGTGGGCGGCGAGCTTGCGCCCCTTCTCACGGATCTTGCGCGAGACCATCGCGGTCGCGGCCCCGACCGTGGGCGTCGAGCGGGACGCGTACGTCCCGAGCCCGTACGGCGTGTTGTCGGTGTCGCCGTGCTGGACCTTGACGTCCTCGGGCTGGATCCCGAGTTCCTCGGCCACGATCTGGGCGAACGTCGTCTCGTGCCCCTGGCCCTGCGTCTGGGAGCTGATCTTCAAGATGGCCTTGCCGGTCGGGTGCACGCGGAGCTCGGCCCCGTCGTTCATCTTGATGCCGAGGATGTCGTAGTCCTTGTGTGGACCGGCCCCCACGACCTCGGTGAAGCTCGCGAGCCCGATCCCGATCAGCCGTCCCTGCGCCCGAGCCTCGGCCTGCTCCTTGCGGAGCTGGTCGTAGCCCACCTTCTCGAGCGCGAGGTCCATCGCCGCGTGGTAGTCGCCGGAGTCGTATTCGAAGCCGGTGGCCGAGGTGTAGGGGAACTGGTCCTTCTCGATGAAGTTCTTCTTGCGGAGCTCGGCCGGATCCATCTCGAGCTCGTACGCGGCGTTCTGCACGAGCCGCTCGATCATGTACGAGGCCTCGGTCACGCGGAACGAGCAGCGGTACGCGACACCACCGGGCGCCTTGTTCGTGTAGTAGCCATCGGCCGAGACGTGCGCCGCGGGAAGGTCGTAGGAGCCACTCACGATGTGGAACAGACCCACCTTGAACTTGGAGGGCTGCGCGTCGGCGTGGAACGCGCCCTCGTCGGCGTCGAGCTTGACCCGCAGGCCGGTCATCGTCCCGTCGGCCTTCAGCGCCAGCTCACCGTGCATCCAGAAGTCGCGCGCGAACCCGGTCGAGATCAGGTTCTCGCTCCGGTCCTCGATCCACTTCACGGGGTGGCCGAGCAGCAGTGACGCGGCGGTGGCCACCACGTAGCCCGGATAGACCGGGACCTTGTTCCCGAACCCGCCACCGATGTCGGGCGAGACGATCCGGATGTTCTCCTCGGGCAGGCCGGCGACGAGCGCGAACACCGTGCGGATCAGGTGCGGTGCCTGCGTGGTCATGTAGATCGTCGCCTGCCCGGTGGCGGGGTTCACGTCGGCCACGCAGCCGCACGTCTCGACGGGGGAGGGGTGCGAACGCGGGTAGAACGTGTCGAGCGTGACCACCTTGTCCGCCTCAGCGAACGCCTTGTTCGTCGCCTCCTGGTCACCCGACTCCCAGTGGTAGATGTGGTTGTCGGTCTGCCCCTCCTTCTCGTCGCGGATCACGGGTGCGTCGGCCGCCGCCGCCTGCTGCGGCGAGATCACGACGCCGAGCGGCTCGTAGTCGACGTCGATCAGCTCCAAGGCGTCCTTCGCGATGTACGGATCGGTCGCGACCACCGCCGCGACCTCCTGACCCTGGAAGCGCACCTTGTCGGTGGCGAGCACGGCCTGCGTGTCGTAGGACAGCGTCGGCATCCACGCGAGGTTGTGCTGCGCCATGAGCTCGCCCGTGACGACCGCGATCACGCCGTCGAGCGCCTGCGCCCTCGAGGCGTCGATGCCGTTCAGCTTGGCGTGGGCGTACGGGCTCCGCAGGATCGCCATGTACAGCATGCCGGGCAGGTTGATGTCGTCGATGTAGGTCCCCGCACCACGGATGAAGCGGTCGTCCTCCTTGCGCCGGACGCGGTGCCCGATGCCCCGGATCTCTTCGGTCTCGGCTGCCATGTCTTCCCCCTAGCTCGCGACGGACGCCTCGGCGCCCTCGTTCGCGTTCGCGGCCATGTCCTTACCGGCCGTCTGGATCGCCTTGACGATGTTCATGTAGCCGGTGCACCGGCAGATGTTGCCGGAGATCGCCCAGCGCACGTCCTCGTCGGTGGGCGACGGGTTCTCGGCCAGCAGGGCCGCCCCGGTCAGCATCATCCCCGGCGTGCAGAACCCGCACTGCAGGCCGTGCTCTTCCTTGAACGCCGCCTGGATCGGGTGGAGTTGTCCGTCCTGTAGGAGCCCCTCGACCGTGGTCACCTCCCGGCCGTCGGCTTGCACGCCGAACATCGTGCAGGACTTCACGGGCCGGCCGTCGAGCAGGACCGTGCACGCTCCGCAGCTCGTCGTGTCGCACCCGATGTGCGTCCCCGTGAGGGCGAACTCCTCGCGGATCAAGTGGACGAGGAGCATCCGGGGCTCGACGTCGGCGCTTCGCTCCGAGCCGTTGACCTTGACCGTGATCTCCATGGTTCCTCCTCCCGAAGTGGCTCCCGACATGCGTCCAGCCTCGGCCTCAGGCAGCCCGGGCCATCTCGAGCGCACGCGCCAGACCCCGCCGGACGTAGACATCGACGACGTGGCGCTTGTAGTCGGCGGACCCGCGGACGTCGCTCACGGGGGAGGACGCCTCGGCCGCCAGCCGCCCCGCCTCGGCGAACGCGGCCTCCGTGGGTTCCACGCCCGCCAGGCTCGCCTCGGCATCGCTGGCCAGGATGTTGCGGGCCCCGACCGCGGTGAGGGCGATGCCGGCGCGCTCGATCGTCCCGTTCGACAGCGACAGGTGCGTCGCGGCGGCGACGGTGGCGAAGTCGCCCACCTTGCGTTCGAGCTTCAGGTACGCGCCCCCGGTGGGTCCGCCCGGTTGCGGGACCCGGACCTCCGTGAGGATCTCGTCGGGCTCGAGGGCCGTCGTGAACGTGTCGACCAGGAACTCCGACATCGCGAGCTCCCGTTCGCCGCGCGTGCTCCGCAGGACGACGGACGCCTGGAGCGCCAGCATCACCGAGCCCCAGTCGCCGGCGGGATCGGCGTGGCAGAGCGACCCACCGATCGTCCCGAGGTTGCGGACGATCGGATCGGAGATGAGGGGCGCCGCGGCGGCCATCACCGGGTAGCGGGCGTCGAGCAGCTCCGAACGCTCCAGGTCCCGGTGGCGGCCGAGCGCGCCCACCGTGAGCCTCCCGTTCGACTCGGCGATCGCATCCATCCCCAGCCGGCCGATGTCCACGAGGTGCGCCGGGGACGCCAGCCGGAGCTTCATCACGGGGATCAGGCTCTGGCCGCCCGCCAGGACCTTCGCCTCGTCCCCGTGCTCCGCGAGGAGCTGGAGGGCCTCCTCGAGCGAATCGGGCCGGTGATACTCGAACCTCGACGGCAGCATGGAAACCTCCTCGATCGGGCCGGTTGCGCGCCAGGTCACGCGCCGCAACGACCGGTGATGCGACTATCCCTCCGCCCCGCGCGAACGGTCAAGTCAACGCCCCGGTGCGATGGGTATCGTCCGGCCGTGTCGGCCTCCAACCGAGGGTTCTGGAAGGTGATGATCCCTCTCGCCGTCGGCGGGATCCTCCTGATCGTGCTCGTCCTCGTGTTCCGACCGGTGGCCCGGACCGGCGCGGTCGCGTACGCGCAGGCGAACCTGCGCCGGGCCGCCGACGCGGCGGAGCAGGTCGCGGCCGGCGGGTCGCTGGCCGACGCGGACCGGGAGCGGATGACGGCCGAGGGGACGGTCGACGACCTGCTCCTGATCGACCCCGATCAGAGTTCGAACGACCCCGAGGTCGTGAGCGTGCTCGCGACCGGGTCCGCGTGGACCGGCTCGGCCAGGGCCGAGACCGGGGAGTGCTTCTGGATCCGCATCCCGGCCGCGGGTGGAACGGTCCTCGGCACCGGGACGAACTGTTCGGCCGACGAGGCCAGCGTCGCCGAGCCGGGGGGATGGCCCGAACCGTAGCGCCGTCGAGCAACGTGGGCCGATTCGCGCGACCGAACGCCCGGCGCTACGATCGGTCATTCCACCCGTTGGAAAGGGGGACCCGTGACCAACGTGTCGGTCACCATCAACGGGGTCGCGCGCGATGCAGAGGTCGAGCCGCGCACGCTCCTCGTGTACTTCCTCCGGGAGACCCTAGGGCTCACCGGGACCAACGTCGGATGCGACACCTCGTCATGTGGCTCGTGCACCGTGCTGCTCGACGGCGAGTCCGTGAAGTCGTGCACGCTCCTGGCCGCCCAGGCGGACGGGCGCGAGATCACGACGATCGAGGGCCTGGCGACGGACGGACAGATGCACCCGATCCAAGAGGCCTTCCGCAACAACCACGGCCTGCAGTGCGGCTTCTGCACGCCGGGGATGGTGATGGCGGCCGCGAGCTACCTGAAGGAGAACCCGAGCCCCAGCGAGGAGGAGGTCCGCGAGTCGCTCGAGGGCAACCTGTGCAGATGCACGGGCTACCACAACATCGTGCAGTCGATCCTCGATGCCGCCGGCCAGATGTCCGGCGCGAAGGCGTAGGGGGCGGACATGGCGGTCACCGAGAGATTCGTCGGACAACCCGTCCTTCGCAAGGAGGACGCCTCGCTCCTGCGGGGCGAGGGCAGCTTCGTCGACAACATGACCTTGCAGGGCATGGTCCACATGGCGCTGGTGCGCAGCCCGTTCGCCCATGCGCGGATCGTCAAGGTGGACGTGAGCAAGGCGCTCGAGATCCCCGGCGTGATCGGGGCCTGGACCGCGGCCGACCTCGCCGACCAATGGGCCGGGCCGCTCCCGATGGTGTGGCCGATCACCGAGGACATCAAGACCTCCGATCACTGGCCGCTGACCTCGGACAAGGCGCGGTTCCAGGGCGACGGTGTCGCCGTCGTGCTGGCCGAGACCCGGGGTCAGGCCGACGACGGCGCGGAGGCCGTCGAGGTCGAGTACGACCCGCTGCCCGCCGTGCTCGACATCGAGGAGGCCGCGAGGGACGGCGGAGCCCTGGTGCACGACGAGCTCGGGACCAACGCCGTCGTCCACTGGAGCCACGGCGGCGGGGGCGACCAGAGCCTGTTCGAGAGCGCGCCTGTCAAGCTGCAGCTGCGATACGAGGCGCCGAGGACGACCCCGAGTGCGATCGAGCCGCGCGGCGCGCTCGCCTCACCGGTACCGTCGCTCGGCGAGTTCACGCTGTGGACCTCGACGCAGATCCCGCACATCGCGCGAGTCACCCTGTCGGGCACGACCGGCATCCCAGAGCACAAGCTGCGGATCGTCGCCCCGGACGTGGGTGGATCGTTCGGCGGCAAGCTGGACGTGTACGCGGAGGAGGCGCTCGCGCTCGTGCTCGCCCGCAAGACCGGTCGACCCGTCAAGTGGATCGAGACCCGGTCGGAGAACTACGCCGTCACGATCCACGGGCGCGGCGTGATCCACGACGTCACGGTCGCGGCCACCCAGGAGGGCAGGATCCTCGGGTTCCACGTGACCGAGCTCGCCGACATGGGGGCGTACTTCCAGCTCCTGACGCCGGGCATCCCCGAGCTCGGTGGGTGGGTGTACATGGGTCCGTACGACACGCAGGCCTACTGGTACGAGTTCACCGGCGTCATGACCAACAAAGCACCGACCGACGCGGTCCGCGGCGCCGGCCGCCCCGAGGCGACCTACGTGGTCGAGCGTGCAGTCGACGACCTCGCGCGACATCTCGACAAGGACCCGGCCGAGATCCGCCGGATCAACTTCGTGCCGAAGTTCACCGAGGACCGGCCCTCGCTCATGGGCCTGAACGTCGACTCGGGCGACTACCTCCCGGCGTTCGAGCGTGCCCTCGAGTTGGCCGAGTACGACCGGTACCGCAAGGAGCAGGCGTCTCGGCGGGGCGACGGGGACGTCAAGCAGATCGGGATCGGGCTCTCGAGCTACATCGAGATGTGCGGCCTCGCGCCGTCCAACATCCTCGGCGCCCTCCGGTACGCCGCGGGCGGCTGGGACGCCGCCCAGGTGCGGTGCCAGCCGAGCGGCAAGGTCACGCTGTACATCGGGACCTCACCGCACGGCCAGGGCCACGACACCACGTGGGCCCAGATCGCGGCCGACGAGCTCGGCGTGACGCCCGACGACATCGAGGTGCTGCACGGCGACACGGCGACCACGCCACTGGGCATGGACACGTACGGGTCTCGCTCCATCGCGATCGGCGGGGCGGCGCTCCACTACGCGTTGCAGAAGATCAAGGACAAGGCGAGGACGCTGGCGGCGCACGAGCTCGAGGTGTCGGAGGACGACCTGCAGTTCGAGAACGGCGCGTTCCGCGTGCAGGGCGCGCCCGACAAGGTCCGGACGATCCCCGAGCTCGCTGGCTCGGCGTGGACGGCGCACAACCTCCCGGACGGGTTCGAGCCCGACCTCACGGCGACGGCCACCTGGGATCCGAAGAACTTCACGTGGCCCTACGGCACGCACGTGTGCGTCGTCGAGGTCGACACCGACACCGGGCACACCGACCTCCTCCGGTACATCGCCGTCGACGACTGCGGCGTGGTCATCAACCCGATGATCGTCGACGGCCAGGTCCACGGCGGCGTCGCGTTCGGCATCGCGGAGGCGCTGTACGAGGAGGTCATGTACGACGAGCACGGGAACCTGGTCACGAGCACGTTGACCCAGTACCTGGTCCCGTCGGCCACGGAGATGCCGTCGTTCGAGCTGGATCGCACCGAGACGCCGTCGCCGACGAACCCGCTCGGCGTCAAGGGCATCGGCGAGGCGGGGACGATCGCCGCCCCACCCGCGGTGATCAACGCCATCGTCGATGCGGTCTCGCATCTCGGCGTGACCGAGGTGGGCAAGCCCGCGACGCCCGAACGCGTCTGGCGAGCCATCCAGCAAGCGAAGGCCTCGGGGTCGCCGGGAGGACAGCGAGGCGCGGCCGGGAAGGCGGCCCCGGAGGATGCGGGAGGTGCGGCATGATTCCGGCGCCGTTCGAGTACCAGAGGGTGGAGTTCGTCGACCACGCGATCCAGGTGCTCTCGGACCACCCGGACGCGAAGCTGCTCGCGGGCGGCCACTCGCTCCTACCCCTGATGCGGCTTCGGCTGGCGCGCCCGCCGATGCTCGTGGATATCTCGAGGATCCAGGACCTGAAGTACATCAAGGAGGACGGCGACCACGTCGCGATCGGGGCGCTCACCCGGCACCACGACGTGGCCAACAGCGAGGTCCTGCACGAACTGTGTCCGATCGTGTCCTACGCGGCCGGAGAGATCGGCGACCCGCAGGTCCGTCACGTCGGGACGATCGGGGGGTCAGTGGCACACGCCGACCCCGCCTCGGACCTGCCGAGCGTGCTGCTCGCCCTCGACGCCGAGATGGTCGTGCGGGGGCCCGAGGGCAACGTCCGGAACGTGCCGGCGGGGGACTTCTTCAAGGGCCTCTTCGAGCCCGACCTGGCGACCAACGAGGTCCTGACCGAGATCCGGGTCCCCACGAGCGCGGGTCGCGGCTGGAGCTACATCAAGTTCCACCGGCGCGCGCAGGACTGGGCGCTGGTCGGCGTCGCGGCCCTCGCGCAGAACGGAGCCGGCCCGGCGGTCGCGCTCACGAACATGGGTGACCGGCCGCTGCGAGCGACGGGGGTCGAGGAGGAGCTCGCCGGAGGCGCCGACCCGGCGACGGCCGCGCAACGGGCCGCCGAGGGCACGAGCCCGCCCACCGACGCGTTCGCGAGCGGCGAGTACCGTCAGGAGCTCGTGAAGGTGCTGGTCCGCCGGGCGCTCGAGGAGGCACAGTCGCGGTAGCGGATCTTTGACGCTCGCCCGCCCGTCTGCCTAGATGGAGGGCATGCTGGCGTTCCTCGAGGAGGGCACGTGGCTGCGGGACGACGGCCTGCCGATCCTGCTCACGGTCGTGGCCGCGGCGCTCGCGACGCTGATCCTGCGGATGGTCGTCGGGCGGTTCCGGCGCAAGCTCGAGCAGGCGCCGCACCTGTCCGAGGCGGGCAACCTGCAGCGCGCGGCCACGCTCGCACACGCGCTGTCTGCCACGTTCGTCGTGGTCGTATGGGTGGTCGCCGGCATGTTGATCCTGAGCGACCTGGACGTGCCGCTCGCACCGTTCATCGCGAGCGCCGGGATCGCCGGGGTGGCGCTCGGGTTCGGTGCGCAGAGCATCGTGAAGGACACGCTGACCGGGTTCTTCATCCTGCTCGAGAACCAATTCGGCGTGGGCGACACCGTCGAGATCCGCACGCCGGCCAACCCGATCCTGGGGCGCGTCGAGTGGCTCACGCTGCGGGCGACCGCGCTGCGCGCCTACGACGGCACGCTGCACATCGTCCCGAACGGCAACATCGTGCTCGTCAGCAACAAGTCGCGCGGCTGGGCCCGGGCGATCGTCGACACACGCATCGCGTACGGCCAGGACCCCGAACAGGTCCGGGGGCTCCTCCAGGAGCTGTTCGACGAGCTCCGCGAGGAGCTGCGGGAGGATCCCGAGATGAAGGAGTGGGTGATGGACGGGCCATCGGTGCTCGGCGTCGAGACGACGAGCGACACCGGCGTCGTGATCCGCGCCGTGGCCGAGACGCGTCCATCGAAGAAGGTCGACGTCGAACGCCTCCTGCGCGCCCGCATCACGCAGCGTCTGGCCGAACGAGGGATCCGCGCGCCGGTCCTCGCCACCCCACCTCCGGCGGCGCCCGGCCCGTAGCCGCTCCCTCGCCCGGCCCGGGCGGCCGGTAGGCTTTGGGCACGATGGGACGGATGCCGTTCAGCCTCGTGGAGTCGCTCCAGGACGGGCTCGCCCGCGAGCACTACCTCGCCGACCGGGGCCTCGCGACGGCGATCTTCCTCGCGGTCTCCCTGGACAAGCCGCTCCTGCTCGAGGGCGAGGCCGGGGTGGGCAAGACCGAGGTCGCGAAGGTGCTCGCCGCGCTCCTTGACCGCGACCTGATCCGCCTCCAGTGCTACGAGGGGATCGACGCCAGCCAGGCGCTGTACGAGTGGAACTACTCGAAGCAGCTGATCGCGGTCCGCGCGATGCAGGACGTGACCGCCGAGGCGCACGTCGAGGACCTGTTCGGCCCCGAGTACCTGGTCGAGCGCCCCCTGCTCGCCGCGATCCGGGCGGGCTCCAAGGCCGTGCTCCTGGTGGACGAGCTCGACCGTGCCGACGACGAGTTCGAGGCGTTCCTGCTCGAGGTGCTGTCCGAGTTCGCCGTCACGATCCCCGAGATCGGTCGCGTGGCCGCCGAGGA
>JBAVEY010000344.1:0-1528 GCA_049587975.1 Actinomycetota bacterium
GGAACGCCGCCGCGGTGCCATCGGCCGAACCGAGCGACGCGCACGAGCCGCCCACCGGGCCCTCGACCGCGAGCGAGCTGGCCGTCGTGATCGAGGTCGCCGAACAAGCGGTCGCGAACATCATGGAGTCCACCCGGGCCCGCGCCGACGAGGAACTCCGCGCCGTCGACGGAGAGAGGGAGCGGATCAGGCGGGACGTCGAAACGATGACGGCGTGGCGAGATCGAGCCGCGCCGATGATCGTCTCGCTGCAGGCCGCCATGCACGAGATCCGGAGCCAGGGGGCGGAGATCGGCCTTCGCGTCGACGAGGCCCTCCGCCCGGTCTCGAGCGCCGTGACGGCCCTCAACGCGCAGCTCGGGTCTCTGGACGACCTCGCCTGGGCTCCTTTGGACGTCTGGGCGGAGGCACCGGCTCCATCGCAGCCCGACCGCGTGACGGAGCTCCCCGAGGAGCACCCCGCCACCCAGGACTCCTCCGACCGGTCCCGTTACCAGTAGCGTCGGATGGCTAGGTCGACATGAAGTCGAGACCCAGGATCGCCTCGGCCGCTCGCATCGAGGCCGTCACGGCATCGCGATCGCCTTTCAGCGCCCCTTCGGCGCCCCGGTCCAGCGCCTCGGCCACCGCCCAGGCCTTGATCTCGGCCTCACCGAACTCGATCCGGTCGTCGGAACGTGCCGCCTCGAACAGCATCTCGAAGGTCGCCTGCACGTAGAGGTCGATCAGAGCGACGACCCGCTGCGATTCCTTGGCCGCGGGCAGCATCGAATCGCGCAAGGCCGCGAGTACCTGATCTCCGCGGGCCACCAGCGCCACTCGGGCCTTCTCTGGGTCGGTCTGGGCCAACTTCAACATGGCCGAGACCGACTCCACGAACACGGCGTCCCGGCTGGTCATGCCTCCTCCTAACCGCCCAGTCACCAGCTCTCTCGGCTGGAGATACCGCACATCCTCCAACCGGGGCCAGGCCCCGACAATCGGCCGATGGTCCATTTCCCCCGAGTGGGGGGACCGGCTATACGCAGCGGGGTAGGTCTTTCGACAGGTCGGTGGGAGCCTGAAGGTCGCCCCAGAACGTGGTCAAGCGCCCGTGGCGCATCAGGCCTTACCCGTGGTGATCTCAGGAGACAGCCAACAGCCCCGGGTCTCCCCGAGGCCTCCGCACTATCTCGTGATCAGGACCGTGGACCCTTCGTGATCGCTCACGGTCCCCCCCTTCAACGCAGGGTCGAAGGTCCAGCGGCAGGTCGGTCTCCTGAAGGGGTCCCTAGCTCGCGCCCCGCATCAGGAAGAAGGCGGTCGAGCATCGCCCCCCACGACCACGACCACGACCACGAGCAGGGTCAGGACCACCACCGAAGCAGGCGGCGCTTGCGGCGGGTCGAGGGCACAGTCGGTGGGTCCGATCCGAGTGGTGGGAGGTGCGGCGGGAGGCCTGCGGCCCCGGGATCGGGGCTCGCCGGCACGGAGACCACGACCATGGTCTCGGCGACCCGGTCACCGTATCGCTGGATCAGAGGTGAAT
>JBAVEY010000345.1:0-1892 GCA_049587975.1 Actinomycetota bacterium
GTAGGGGCACTTCGTCCGGCAGTACGGGCAGTGGACGTAGATGCCGAACCGCTCGCCGGTGGGACCCGCCAGGAGCTCGGGCTCCGGGAGAACGCCGAGCCCGGGCGGCGCTAGTAGATGAGCTTGCCCA
Organism: Actinomycetota bacterium; assembly: GCA_049587975.1. Classification (GTDB taxonomy): domain Bacteria; phylum Actinomycetota; class UBA4738; order UBA4738; family HRBIN12; genus DASSJM01. The sequence goes on from JBAVEY010000345.1 coordinate 131, forward strand.
GCCGGCTCCACCGGACACGCTCCGGGATGGAGTCCTTCTCCGAGTCCCAGGACCAGTAGATGAGGAAGGCCCGGCCCTTGATCTTGTCGCGCTTGACGAAGCCCCAGTAACGGCTGTCCTGGCTGTTGTTCCGGTTGTCGCCCATCACGAAGTAGGAGTCCGGCGGCACCTTCACCGACGTGCTCTCGCTGATGCCGAAGCGCTCCTCCCACTTCCCCCACGGGTCGTCGATCGGGCGGCAGCTCGGCTCCACGGGCTTGCAGTTCACGTAGATCTTCTGGTCCTTGATGTTGAGGTCCTCGCCGCCGACCGCGATGATCCGCTTGATGAAGTCGCGCGACTCGTCCACCGGATACTTGAAGACGATGACGTCGCCCCGCTTCGGCGCCGTGAACCGGTAGACGAACTTGTTGACCAGGATGTGGTCGCCCACCAGGAGGGTCGGGATCATCGAGCCGGAGGGGATCTTGAATGCCTGGACGACGAACGTCCGGATGAGCAGCGCGAGCAGCACCGCAACGAGGATCGCCTCGGTGTATTCACGGAGGACGGACTTCCTCCGCACCTTGACAGTCTCCCGCGGGACATCCTCCGGCGACGTGTGGTTGACCGGCTGTGTCATCGCGGCGCGCCTCAGGACCGGAGGACCGAGAGGAAGGCTTCCTGGGGGATCTCCACGCGACCGATCTGCTTCATCCGCTTCTTGCCTTCCTTCTGGCGCTCGAGAAGCTTGCGCTTCCGGGTGATGTCGCCGCCGTAGCACTTGGCCGTGACGTTCTTCCGGAGCGGTCGCACCGTCTCGCGCGAGATGACGCGGCTGCCGATCGCCGCCTGGATCACGACCTCGAACATCTGCCGGGGGATGACGCCCTTGAGCTTCTCGGCCAGGACCTTGCCCCGCTCGTATGCCTTGTCCCGGTGGACGATGAGCGACAGCGCGTCCACCGGATCACTGTTGAGGAGGATGTCCAGCTTGACGAGCTCGGAGGGCCGGAACTCGAGGAAGTCGTAGTCGAACGATGCGTAGCCGCGCGACAAGGACTTCAGCCGGTCGTAGAAGTCCACGATGATCTCGGCGAGGGGAAAGTCGAAGGTCAGGTGGACGCGCTTGCCGATGTGCTCGACCGAGCGGTGCTCGCCGCGCGCCTCCTGGGCCAGCTTGTAGATGCCGCCCATGAACTCCGTCGGGACGAAGATCGAGCCCCGGACGTAGGGCTCCGACATCGTGACGATGTCACCCACCGGCGGGAGCTTCGAGGGGTTGTCGATCTCGATCGTCTCCCCCTGGATCGTCTCGATGCGGTAGCGAACCGACGGGGCGGTGGCGATCAGCGCGAGGCCGAACTCCCGCTCGAGGCGCTCCTGAATGATCTCCATGTGGAGCAGGCCCAGGAACCCGCACCGGAAGCCAAATCCCAGCGCGATGGAGGATTCCGGCTCGAAGTTGAAGGCCGAGTCGTTGAGCCGGAGCTTCTCCAGCGCGTCCCGGAGGGCCTGGTACTCGGTGTCCTCCACGGGATAGAGCCCGGAGAAGACCATGGGCTTCGCCTCGCGGAACCCGGGGAGCGGCGCGGCCGTGGGATTCGCCGCCTCGGTGATCGTCTCCCCGATGCGCGAGTCGGCGACCCGCTTGATCCCCGCCGTGAGGAAGCCGACCTGGCCGGTGGCGAGCTCGTCCGCCTGCACCATCTGCGGCGAGAAGACGCCCACTTGCTGGACCTCGAAGACCCTCCCGTTCGACATGAGCAGGATCTTCATGCCC
>JBAVEY010000346.1:0-11540 GCA_049587975.1 Actinomycetota bacterium
AGGTGCAGGCGGCGGAGCTCCGCCGGCTCGCGGACGCGGCGGCGGCGCGCGAGGGCTCGGCGGAGCACCTGCGGTCGGATCTCGCCGGCGCCCGGCGAGTGCTCGAGGCGCTCGCGCTCCGCGAGGACGAGCGCCGGGAGCGGGAGACCGAATCCTGGGACATCGTCCGACGTCTCTCGACCGTGCTGGTCGGCAGCGCCTCGAAGGGCCGGGCCGGGGAGAACGTGTTGCGCGAACACCTGGCTCAGTTGCCACCGGGGATGCTGGTGACGGACCTGCGCGTGAACGGTCGAGTGGTCGAGTTCGGGCTGTTGCTCCCGGACGGCCGGCGCCTGCCGGTGGACTCCAAGTGGTCCGCGGTGGCCGAGCTCGAGGCGCTCGAGGCCGCCGACGACCCGGTCGAACGGGAGACGCTCGCCCGCGAGGTCGAACGCCAGGTGACGCTCCGGGCGCGAGAGGTGTCCCAGTACCTCGACCCCTCGCTCACGGCCCCCGTCGCGGTCGCCGCCGTTCCCGACGCGGCCTACGAGGTGCTGCGCAGGGCGCACGCGGACGCGTTCTCGCGAGGCGTCGTGATCGTGCCGTACTCGACGGCCCTGCCCGTGCTGCTGTTCCTGTACAGCCTCGCCCACCGGTTCGGGGACGCTGACGACGCTCGCTCCGCGCTCGAAGAGGTCGTGTCGGTGCTCGATGCGATGCAGCTCGTCCTCGAGAACAAGGTGGCGCGAGCCGCGACGATGGTGTCCAACGGCGTGGACGAGCTGCGATCGGGCCTCGGCAAGGCTCGCGGCTCGATCGCCCGCGGCCGGACCGCGGCCGCTGTCGAGCTCGAGCCGGACCTCACGGAGGGGGTGCTGAAGGCCGTTCCGTAGCGGGCGCCGACGGTAGGCTGCGCGCCGTGGACTTCGAAGAGGCGCTCCTGAAGTTCGGGTTCCATCCGGCTGCCGGTCGAACGCCCCGAGGCCTCCAGGTGCTGGTCGCGGAGCCGAACCCATTCCTCACCTACACGGTGCAGGCGTTCGAGGACGGGACCGCGCTGTTCTCGTGGGAGTTCGCGGTCGGCGAGTTCCTGCGCACCAAAGGGATCCAGTTCGGCTCGGACGAGACGCTCAACCAGTTCGCGTTCCCGCGCGAGGACACCCGCGGACCGCAGGACGGCGCGTGGCTCGCGGACGCGATCGCACGTGCGGAGGCGCAGCTCGCGTCGATCCGGTTCGACCAGCCCTAGAAGCGAAGTCCCTTCGCGCTTCGATGCGGAGCTAGGATCGCACCTCGTGTTCACCGTCGAGCAGCGGGCTGCTCTCCGCGAGCGAGTGCTAGAGCTCGCGGGGGAGGATGAGCGCGTCGTCGCCGGAGCCGCCGTGGGCTCGCTCGCCGTAGACGGCGGCGACCGCTTCTCCGACGTGGACCTTACCTTCGGCATCGCCGACGATGTCCAGATCTCTGACGTACTCGACGACTGGGCGCGCACGCTGATCGACGAGCTCGACGCGGTGCAGCTTGCCGAGCTCGAGCGCGGGCCCACCACCTACCGGGTGTTCCTGCTGCCGGATGCGCTGCAGTTGGACCTGTCGATGACGCCGGCGGCTCAGTTCCGTCCCGCCGGGCCACGATTCCTGCTCCTGTTCGGCGAGACGGCTGCGAGCACGTCCGAGACTCCCACGCCTCCGGTCGCAGAGGGTCTCTTCCTTCTCACGCCGCCGGTCGCAAGGGACATCTTCGGGTGGGGCGTCATCTACGCACTCCACGCGCGCGCGTGCATCGAGCGCGGGCGTGTCTGGCAGGCGGAGCACTATGTCGGCGCTGTGCGCGACCACGCGCTCTCGCTCGCCTGCCTCAGGCAGGGGCGGCCCGCAGTGCAGGCGTGAGGCTACGACGACCTTCCCGCTGAAACGCTTGCTCGATTGGAGGGTGCCCACGTCGGTGCGGCGGACGCGGGGGTGCTCCGGGCAGCTCTCGCCGCCTCCGTTCTCGCGCTCACCCGCGAGGGAGCGGAGGCGCATCTGCCGCACGCTCGTGTCGTCGCGGAACGTCTGGCTGATCTTCACTGACGAGGGGCAGCCTCCAGGGTTCGAGACTCGTGTCCCTGACGGAGACAACCGGTCTGACGCAGAGGGCTCCAAGACCTGCGCACCCGGCAGCAGCGCCGACGAGGCTCTGAAGGGTTCGATCGGCCCTCCTGAACGATGGAGATCACTCGGTCACGGGCTTCTCGTACACGTCCCAGCCCCGCACCGTCCGCATCCCCACGCGCTCGTACAGGCGAACGGCGCCGGTCGAGTTCTCGGAATCGACGTTCAGCATGACCCGGGAGAGTCCCCGCGAGGCGAACGTCGCGAACGCGCGTCGCAGCAATGCCGACGCGATCCCGCGGCCGCGCCATGGTCGCCGAACGCCGAGCTCGCCCACCCACCCGCGGTCGCCCCACACGACGCCCGAGAGCGCGCCGACCGCGTCGTCTCCGTCGCTCGCGAGGAGCCACAAGCTCGGATCGAAGTCGGGCGTCTCGACCTCGAGACCCGACCACTCCTCGAACGCGATCGGTCGATACCCCCACTCATCGCGGAAGGCCTCGACGAAGATCGCATGGATCCGACCCAGGTCATGTTCGGGGTCGATGCCGCGGATCTCGATGCCGGGCGGCGGCTCGCCCGGTTGCCGGGTCGGGCCGTCCAGATCGAGCTGCAGGTGCCGGAACGTGCGGACACACCGGAACCCTCGACCCGCCACCAACACGGCGGCCGCCGTATCCGTGTCCGTGACGGCGACGAACAGTGCGCCACCGGGCGCACCTGCGAGGCGCTCGGCCGCGCGAGCCTCGATGCGGTCGAGCAGCGCCGCGCCGAGCCCAAGGCCTCGATGTTCGCGAGCGACCACCCCCCAAGACTTGATCTTGCCCTCGCCGTCCGGAGCGACGTTCCCGTGTCCGACGACCGCTCCCTGCGGATCGGACAGCACCCAGGCATCCCGGACCAGCTCGAGCCCGGGCGTCGACCACTGGTCACGCACGAAGTCGGCGTCGAAGTCGGGCACGCCGGTGTCGGCGAGGTCGTCGGCGAGCAGCATCTCGGCGACGCCGTCCACGTCGTCGAACGTCGGAGGTCGGATCTCGTATCCGGGCGGGAGCGGGCGCATCACCGGAGCCTACGGGTTGCGGACGGGCCCGGGTGACGGATGATGCCCTCGTGGAGACACGCGTGCGGCCGCCTGGGCCCGACCTGTCCCGGCTCGCGGCGCTGCGCGCGTTCAGGACGGACCCGATCGGGCTCCTCGAACGGCTGGCCACCTACGGCGACGTGGTCCGGGTCGACGTCCCCGGCTCCGCCGCGTACCTGCTGAACCACCCGGACCTGGTCCACGAGGTGCTGGTGGCCGAGCACCGAGCGTTCCACAAGGGACCGACGATCCGGGCCGCGAAGATGCTGCTCGGGGACTCGCTGCTCACGAGCGAGGAGGAGGCCCACCGTCGCCAGCGTCGCCTGATCCAGCCGATGTTCCACCACGAGCGCATCGCCTCCTACGCGACATCGATGGTCCGATCCGCCGAGCGCGCCGCGGATCGATGGAGCGACCACCAGGAGGTCGACCTGTTGGCCGAGATGTCGGCGCTCACGCTCGCCGTGGTCGGTGACACTCTGTTCGGTGTGGACGTCGACGAGCAGCAGAGCGCCACGGTCCGTCGGGCACTCACCGACACGCTCGGGATGTTCGATCGCGTGTACTCGCCGCTGTTCCGGCTCCTGGTTCGGCTGCCATCTCCCACGATGCGCCGGTACCGGCGGGTCGAGTCGGATCTGGACCGGGTGATCGCCGAGATGATCGCCGAACGCCGGGCCGCCGGCGCCACGAAGGACGATCTCCTCTCTCTGCTGCTCCTGGCCGGCGAGGACGGAGCCGGGATGAGCGACAAGCAGGTGCGCGACGAGGCGCTCACGCTGTTCCTCGCCGGCCACGAGACCACCGCGATCGCGCTCACCTGGACATGGTGGCTTCTGTCGCAGAACCCGGGCGCCGAGGCCCGGCTCCACGAGGAGCTCGACCGGAAGCTGGGGGAGCGGCCACCGGTGATCGGGGACCTGCCGAGCCTGCCCTATGCGCAGGCGGTCGTCTCCGAGTCGATCCGGCTGCGCCCGCCCGCGTGGGCGATCGGCCGGACCGCGGTCGCCGATGTCTCGGTCGGTGGCTATCCGATCGGGACCGGCTCGATCGTCGTGGTGTCGCCGTGGCTGCTGCATCGCGACCCCCGGTGGTGGCCGGAGCCCGACGCCTTCCGGCCCGAACGGTGGCTCACCGACGAGCTCGAACGTCCCAGGTACGCGTTCGTCCCGTTCGGCGGGGGTCCGCGCGTGTGCATCGGGGAGCCGTTCGCGCGCCTGGAGGCCGCGATGCTGCTCGCGGCGATCGGGCGCCGGTGGCGGTTCGCGAGTGTGTCGGATCGCCCTCCCGAGCTGCAGGCGGTGATCACGCTCCGCCCGCGCGGCGGGCTGCCGATGGCCGCGATCCGTCGAGGTTGAGCTTCAGACGACACCGGACGAGACGCGCGCGTCCCGGACCTCGACCAGCTGGAGGTACTCGGCCCGCTCGCGGAACGTGTCGTGCAGCTGCTGGGTCAACCGTTCGATGAACTCGTCCCGGTAGGTGGAGTCCAACGCCGACGCGAGGGCGTAGTACAGGGCCGAGAACGAGGCGACCCCTGCCGCCGTCCGGACGAGCTGTTTGGTGATCTCGAGCTGCTCGCCGAAGAACGGCGCGGTGAAACTGCACGCGGCCGGTGGTGCCGATCCAGTCCTCCCGGATCGCCGGCGTCACCAGCAGCGCGCCGAACACCATGAAGAACAGCCAGATCGCGACGGCACCTCGAGCGCGCTCCCGCGCTCGAGGTCGCGGACGCTCCCCGGCAGCCGGACGATCAGGAAGACGGCGGTCGGCAGCGAGAACATCCCGGCGCCCGCGTAGAAGGTCACGCTGCTCACCTGCTCGAACAGCTGCCAGTACTCGTTCGTGAAGAACGTGACGAGCGAGAAGAACAGCAGGAGCGGCAGCGCGCGAACCAGGAGCGTGGGCGAGGCTCCGAGCAGCTGGACGAAGCGCGACGCGGTCCACCGCAGGATCGAGAACACCCCGAACCCGACGACGAGCCAGATGGCGCCGAGCAGCAGGAGGTTGCCCAGCCCGGTGACGAGCGCGCTCGTGAGCTGGCCGCCGAACACGAGGGGAAGCAGGACCGGGAGCATCACGAACGCGGTGAGCTCGGGGACGCCGAGCCTGTGCGGGATCGACAGGAACGGCCGACCGCGGGCGACGTTCAGCAGGCCGAAGCCGACCAGCACCACGGCGACGCCGCCGAGCAACGCGAGGAGGTTGAGGGCGGCCGGCCAGTTCAGGTTGATCGCGCCGAGGATCTCGAACACGAACAACACCGCGAGCACCGCGATCGCTCGCGTGAAGACGTCTTCGGTCGCGGAGTAGTGCTCGGCGAGCAGGGGCAGCCCCGCGCTGCGGAACCGACGCTCGAGCTCCCCGATCCTGCGGTCGCGATCGAGCGTGTCGTCCACGCCCGCTATCGAACCCCGACACCCTGCCCGTCACAAGCGTCGGGTCCGCCTCGCACACGCCCCGACAGCCGGTACGCTGTTCCGAGTGAGGTTCGCGAGCGCGCTCGTCATCTTCGCCCACCCCGACGACGCCGAGTTCATGTGCGGCGGGACCGTCGCGAGCTGGGCGAACGAGGGGACCGACGTCCACTACTGCGTGGTCACCGACGGGTCCGCGGGCTCGAACGAGCCCGGGATGACGCGCGAGGTGATGATCCCCGTCCGCGAGGCCGAGCAGCGAGCCGCGGCGGAGGTGCTCGGGGTCCGGAGCCTGACCTTCCTGGGGTTCCGGGACGGCGAGCTCGAGGTCACGCTCGAGTCGCGCAAGGCCGTGACGAGGGTGGTGCGTCAGACCAGGCCCGAGGTGATCGTGGCGCCCGATCCCTCCCGCCTGTGGTCCGGGAACCGGTACATCAACCACTGGGACCACAAGCAAGCCGGGACGCTCGCGCTCTGTGCGGTGATGCCCGACGCGCCGAGCCGTCCCCAGTTCCCCGAGCTGCTCGAGGAGGGGCTCGAGCCGTTCGAGATCCAGCACCTGTGGCTCGCCTCCGAAGATGCCGATACCTACGTGGACATCTCGAAGACGCTCGACACCAAGCTGGCGTCGCTCCGCGCGCACGCCTCACAGGGCGGGGCGGACGCGGCCGACTGGGTTCGGGAGCACGCTCGAGAGCTCGGCAAGACGGGCGGGTTCGAGTACGCGGAAGGGTTCAAGACCTTCGACCTGCGCGACGAGGACGTCGAACCGATGGAGCAGGCGTGATGGACGAGCCGCTTGGCGACGACGAACGCGAGACCTTCGGGCTGGAACCGGAGGAGGCACAGAACATCCGCGCGGACCTCGAGGACCTCGAGGGGATGCGTCGGACGTTCCAGGGCCAGGGGGTGAAGGGCGTCGTGATCGCCTGCGATCGGTGCGAGGAGAACCACTACTACGAGTGGGAGCTCCTGCTCGAGAACCTGGAACACATGCTCCAGACCGGCGAATCGCAGATGCACGAGCCGGCGTTCGAGGTGCGCGAAGAAGAGTACATCCAGTGGGACTACGCCAAGGGATACGTCGACGCGCTCGCCGACACCGGCCTCGAGCCGGACAACCGCGTCGAGGTCACCCGCTGCCCCTGGTGCGAGACCCCCGCGGAGGATCACTTCCAGTTCTGCCCCAAGTGCGGCCGATCGTACGCGGCGATCCGCATCTACAAGGAGCTCGTCGATCGCGGGCTCGACGAGCGCGAGGTCCGCGCGATGCTCGTGCGCGCCGGATTCGAGCCGTTCTAGCGGGGGATCCGCCGAGCCCTCCGAGCCATGATGAAGATGCAGCGGAGGCGCGCTCCTCAGGATCGGTATCCCGGTGGGGCGGGTCGCAGAGTTCCCCGAGACGCTGCCGGAGCTCCCGGCGGATCCGCGCGTACCCGTCATGGCCGACCAGGTTCGCCATCTGGGCAGGGTCTCGCTCGAGGTCGTAGAGCTCCTGCTCGCCCGTCCGGCACCGCACGTACACGTACCGCTCCGAGTGGACGCCGCAGTAGGTGGGCACCCCACCGGTGCTGTGCTGCATGTGCTCCAGCAGGAAGTCCGTTCGCCAGGGCGTCGCTTCGCCACCGAACAGGGGGACGAGGCTCATGCCGTCCTCGCGGCGCGTGGACACGTTGGCGAGGTCCGCGAACGTCGGGGCGAGATCGATGTTGAGCACGAGCCGATCGTCTGTCCGGGGAGACGGGATCATGGCGTCGAACCGCACCACGAACGGCATGTGGATGCTTTCCTCGTAGGGCACGAGCTTCGTTCCCCAGCGATGCTCGCCCCAGAGCATCCCGTTGTCGGAGGTGAAGACGATCATCGTGTTCGCCAGCCGATCGGTCTCTTCGAGCGTGTCGACGATCGTGCCGACCGCTCGATCCACACCCATCAGGGATGCGAGCTGGCTGCGGCGGAACTCGTCGATCTGCGCGCCCTTCACGGCGTCCAGACGGGCTTGGTTGCGGATGTACTCCGGCTTGTCGGAGACGTCGGCCTCGTCGTAGCTCCTCGGCCGCCATGGCTGGAGATCCGTGTAGGCCCTGCGATCGCCCGGAGCCGGCATGGCGGGCTCGTGGGGTGCGTGCGGCGCGAAGTACATGAACAGGGGCGTGTCCCGCGGCGTGGACTCGATGAACCGCACGGCCTCGCCGGCGAGCACGGTGGTCCCGTACTCGGTCGGATCGGAACCGTACGTCTTCACCGTCCCGTCGTCGGTCGCGAGGTAGTCGTAGAAGGCGCCGTTGCGATAGGTCGCGAACCACCGGTCCCAGCCCGGAGGCACGTACGGCCCCTCGTACCCGTTGAAGTACTTGCCGAGCATGGCCGTTCGGTACCCTGCCTCGTCCAGCCAGGTGGCCACGGTCGAGCGATCGTCGAACGCCCGGAACCCGCCATAGGGCTGCCCGTTCTGGTTCGTGTACACACCGTTGGAGTGGGAGTACCGGCCGGTCAGGATGCTCGCCCGGCTCGGGAAGCAGAGCGGGTTGGAGACGTATCCCCGCTCGAACGAGATGCCGTGGCCCACCAGGTCCTCCTCGACGATCGGCATCTCGGCCAGCGTGTCCCATCGCTGGTCGTCGGTGAGGATCTGCACCACGTCCGGGCGATCGCCCCGCTCCCTCGGGCCGCTGGAGACGGGCACCTGTGACCGTTCGGCGGCGAGCCGTCCGTCGACGGCCGAGGAGGTGAGCTGCCCGCAGCCGACCGCCGCCGCTGCCAACAGCACGATCCCGATGCGCGTCGCCATGTCCATCGCAGCACGGTGCACCCACCCCGTTTCATCGAGCTTGCGGATCGCTTGCGGTGTGCTGTCGGTTCCGGCCGGGCGCTCGCACGGCTCCCTCGCCGCCGCAGGATCGGCGTCCTCCCACGAGCCCGTTCGCTGCGGGTGCTGCCGCCGTCGAGGTCGCATGGACCGTCCGACGTCTTCCATCCGTTCACCTCTCGTGCCGATGCCAGGAGGCTAGGAAGCCGTCGCTGCGGTCGCTACCGTGGCGGCGGGTACGTACCTTAGGGGGCTGCCATCCGCTCGACGGATGCTGGCCTCTCGACGACGGCCGATCGCCCACGATCGACCATGGCAGCCTCACGAGAGGCCTGTTCGATGTCGCCGTCGCCCTGGTGGTGGCTACCTACCGCGAGGGCGTTCGAGGACGCATTCGTCCGGGACCTTGTCGTCGCGGAGTCCCTTGAACGAGGGCGCGCGCATCTTCTTCGTGCTCTTCGTGATCTCCAGGTACTCGACCTCGCAGACCAGGGTGGGATCGACGAACGTCGCTCCCTTGACCTTGGCGAGCTCCGGGTCGTCGATCGGCGGCGTCGGCCGCTCGAGAGGTTCGAGGGCCTCGAGGACGCGGTCGAGCGTCGCTCTCGTGAACCCCGTGCCGACCTGGCCGACCCACAGCAGCTCACCCTCGTCGTAGGCGCCGACGAGCAGGGCCCCGAAGGTCCCGGACCTGCCGCCCTGCCCGGGCGTCCAGCCCAAGATCACGCAGTCCTGCGTGTTGGTGAGCTTGATCTTGCGCCAGTCGGGCGACCGCCGACCCGGCTGGTACTTCGAGCCGGTGCGCTTGGCGACCACGCCCTCGAGGCCGAGCTCCCGCGCGACCTCGACGAACGCCTTCCCGTCGCCGTCGACGTGGGTCACCACCTGGAGCCGGTGATCCTGCTCGACGACCGTCTCCAACAGCTCCCGACGTTGCTCCAGGCCCAGGCCGGTGAGGTCGTGGCCGTCGAGCCAGAGCAGGTCGAACGCGACCAACGCCACCGGGATCTTGCTCGAGATCCGCTTGATCTCGCGCTCGTTCGACAGGTTCATCCGCTGCTGGAGCGCCTCGAACGAGTTCTTCCCATCGTCGTCGAACGCGACGATCTCGGCGTCCAGCACCGCGTTCACCTGATCGACCAGCTCGTGGAGCATCCGCAGCTCCGGGTACTTGTCCGTGACCTCCCGGCCGTTCCTCGTGACCAGGCGCGTCGCATCGGTCGCCATCGCGGTCATCGAGCGGATCCCGTCGAACTTCGGCTCGAACCACCACGCCTCGTCGTCGAACGCCTTCCAGCCGCCCTCGGCGAGCATGGGCTGGAGGGCCGGCGGGGAGGGGATCAGCGGGGCCCGCTGGTTGGAGGCGAGGAACGCGAGCCAGTCCGTCCGGGTCTTCACGAAGTGGAACTCCAGGCCGGGGTACCGCCGGCCGTGGAGGCGGAAGCTCACCTTCGAGTCGGTCCATTCCACGGGCTCGTACCGGCCGTCGTCGAAGATCCGCACCTCCCCGGCGCCGTAGTGCCCTTCGGGGATCGTCCCCTGGAACGAGCCGTACTCGAGCGGGTGGTCCTCCGTCCGGACGGCCAGGCGCTTGTCGCCCGGTTGGGTCGGCAGGCCCCGCGGGACCGCCCAGGAGGGGAGCGCGCCGTCACGCTCGAGCCGCACGTCGTAGTGCAGCCGCGTCGCGCGGTGCTTGTGGATCACGAAGGAGTTGCCTTCACCGCCGGCTCTGCCCGGCGCGGGTTCGGTCGTTCCCTCCGGCCCGAACGTGCGTTTGCGCAGGTATTCGCCGAGATCCGGGTCCTTCGACGCCGCGATGACCTCCGCCGACGAACGCCGGGCGCGCCCGGACGTCCTCACCGCCTTCTCGGAGGGCAGGCCGACCGCCTCGAGCGCCGGCCCGAGCTCCTGCGGGGACGTCCGGACGCCCTCGAACAGGTCGCCGACCTCCTCGAACCGTCCCCAGACGTTGTCGATGCGGAAGTCCTGCGGCGTCACGCCGGTGTCGACCTCGTCCCAGAGCAGTGGGGTGGAGACGGTGGCGCCGGCCTCGGGACGGAGCGAGTAGGCCGCCGAGATGTTGGCCCCGCTGCGGTTCATGTTGTGGTCGATGAAGACCTTGCCGGTCCGTTTGTCGATCTGCCATGCCATCGTCACGTGCTCGCGGTCGGCGCGCTCGATCGTCCGGCCGAGCGTCCCCACGAAGTCGCGGACCTGGTCGTAGGACCAGCCGGGTTCGACCGGCACATAGATCTGCACACCCGTGGCGCCGGACGTCTTCGGGTAGCCCGTCAGCCCGAGCGCCCCCATGGCGGCTCGGACGTGGCGCGCCACGATCAGTACGTCCTCGAAGCTCGCGCCCATCGGGTCCAGGTCGAAGAACAGGTAGTCCGGCGTGTCGATCGACGCGCACCGCGAGTGCAGCGGGTGCATCTCGATGCAACCGAGGTTCGCGACGAAGAGCAGGGTGGCGAGGTCGTTCACCATCAGGTACCCGATGACGCCGTCCTTGCTGTCCTCGCTCCGGACGGGACAGCGGGCGATCCACTCGGGGGTGTGGGACGGTGCCGTCTTCTCGTAGAAGAAGGGTCCCGAGATCCCGTCGGGCATGCGTTTCATCGTGAGCGGGCGTTCGCGCAGGTGCGGAAGGAGCAGATCCGCGGCGTTGTAGTAGTACGCGAGGAGGTCGCCCTTCGTGTATCCCTCGTCGGGCCAGTAGACCTTGTCGAGGTTCGACAGCCGGAGCTCACGGCCGCCCGCCTCGAGCCACCACGCGTCTCCCCGCTGCTCGGCCGGCAACGGGCGTGGGAACTCGACGGTGAACGCGCGACCGCCGGATGGCTTCTTGCGCGGGGGCATCGGGCCAGGGTAGCGGTCAGGCGGTGATCAACACTGATCGGCGCCGGGTACGATCGGGATCGCGACCTTCTCCGGGAAGAACTTCGCGAGGTCGAACGGGAGACCCTCCAGGAGCCCGCTCGCCTTCACCTTCACGCCGGCCGCCTGCATCGCCGGTGCGTCTGCCGAACCGACGAGGCGCAGTTCCACGGTGTCCACGAAGGAGGCGGTCCCCCCGCCCGGGATGGTGATGTCGCCCTCGATGACCAGGGTGCCATCGCCGCCGTCCATGTCCACCTGCGAAGGTTGGATCGTGATCA
>JBAVEY010000347.1:0-10910 GCA_049587975.1 Actinomycetota bacterium
GCCCGGACGTGCCCGGCGCCTCCGCCCGCTCGTCCGCCCCGTCGAGGCTCGCGATCGCGAGCAGCACCGCCCCCACCACGATCGCGGTGTCCGCGAGGTTGAACACCGGCCAGATCTGCAGGTCGATGAAGTCCGTCACGCGGCCGCCGAACCCCGGACCGTTCACGACCCTGTCGGTCAGGTTGCCCAGCGCGCCGCCGAGGATCAGGCCCAGGGCGATCGCGATCGACGTGCGCATCGGCCGGGTCGAGATGACCACGATCACCGCCGAAACGATGATCGTGGCGCCGGCGAACAACCACGGGGCGCTCTCACCGAAGCCGAAGGCCCCCCCGGAGTTGGTCGTGTAGTTGAGGGACAACACCCCCGGGATCACGCGGATCGGCGGCCGGCCCGAGAGGGCGCCCTCCACCCACGACTTGCTGACGCGGTCCAGGAGCAACGCGCCGGCGGCCACGGCGTACAGGAGCAGCGCCGAACGCCGCACGGCGTTCACCCGCCTACCGCCGCGACTGCGCTTGCGCGTCCTTGATGCAGAGATCCGCGTACGGGAGAGCCTTCAGCCTCGCCTTCTCGATGGGCTTGCCGCAGCGCGTGCAGATCCCGTACACGCCCTCGTCCATCCGGGCCAGCGCACGATCGATCTTCCCCATCAGGTCCCGGACGTTGTTCTCGATGGAGAGGTCCCGCTCGCGCTCGAACGTGAAGGTGCCGGCGTCCGCGTTCTCCTCGTCGAAGGACACCTCGCCCGAGATGTCGGACTGGGAGTTGGCGAACGAGGTCTCCTCGATGGTCGTGAGCTGCTCCTGCAGCTCGGCACGCTCGGCCTCCAGACGCTGGCGCAACTCGCCCAGTTCCTTCTTGGTATGCGTGATCTTCCCGGCCATGGTCGGTGGAACCTAGCATCGGCCGCCCCGCACGACAATCAGTCCCGACCCGTTGCCCGAAGATGCATCTCGGCCTCACGCTGGCCGAGGTCCGCGACCTCGAAGACCTTGACCCGCGAGCGGATCCCGCGGCGCAGCCGGACCCCGGACCCGGGCACGTCGAGGGCCGCGGCGAGCGCCCGGCGAGCCTCCTCGGTCGCCCGGCCACCCTCGGGCGCGGAGCGGACGCGGATGAGGATCCCCCCCTCGTCGAGCTCGACCGCGGTCCGGCTCGACCTCGGTCGCACCCGAACCGTGACCAGGCCCATCTCCACTGTGTAGCATCGCCCGGTACAGGCGATGACGGGAACGAGTACGAGGGATCCCGCGCCCGAGCGAGCCGGGGACGGTGTGAGCCCGGCGGCGAGGCCCCTCCGAACATCCTCCTCGAGCTGCCGCCCGAACCGGGCGCGAGCCGCGCGCCCGCAGTAGACGCGGCCGGGTCCGCCCGTGACCGCGGAGGGCTGTGCAGCAGTCCGGAGCGGCCGACGCCGCGAGGCGCCGGCAACGTGGGGTGGTACCGCGGGGTTCGCGCCTCGTCCCTACACCGGGACGAGGCGTTTCGCATTGGGAGGTGGAGATGTTCGATCCGGTCGACAAGACGGCGAGCTTCCCCGAGCTCGAGCAGCGGGTGCTCGCGTTCTGGCGCGAGGCCGACGTGTTCCATCGCCAGCTCGAGCAACGCCGGGCCGGCCGACTATGGACCTTCTACGAGGGTCCACCGACCGCGAACGGCCAACCGGCGATCCACCACACGGAGTCCCGAACGTTCAAGGATGTCTATCCGCGGTTCAAGGCGATGACGGGCCACTACGTCCCGCGCAAGGCGGGCTGGGACTGCCATGGCCTCCCAGTCGAGCTCGAGGTGGAGAAGGAGATCGGCACCACGAGCAAGCGCGACATCGAGGCGTTCGGCGTCGCGGAGTTCAACCGTCTGTGCCGCGCGTCCGTCCAGCGCTACGTGGGCGAGTTCGAACGACAGACCGAGCGGCTCGGCTTCTGGATCGACACCGACGACGCCTACTGGACGATGGACACGGAGTACATCGAGAGCGTGTGGTGGTCGCTCAAGCAGCTCCACGCGCGAGGGCTCCTGTTCCAGGACGACCGCATCACCACGTACTGTCCACGCTGCGGCACACCGCTCTCCGACGCCGAGGTGGCGATGGGCTACGAGGACGTCGAGGACCCGAGCGTCTTCATCCGGTTCAAGATCTCCGAGACATCGGACCCCTCGCTCGCCGGGGCATCGATGCTCGGCTGGACGACCACCCCGTGGACCCTGATCTCCAACACCGGCCTCGCCGTCGCGGCCGATGCCCCCTACGTGGTCGTGGAGCACGAGGGGGAGCGACTCATCCTCGCCGAGGCGTCCAGGGACCGGGTGATGCCCGACGCTCCCGTGACCGCTGGTCCCCTTCCCGGCGCCGCGTTCGTGGGGATCCGGTACGAGCCCCTGTATCCGAACGTCGAGGGCGCCCACCGCGTCGTGGCGGCCGACTTCGTCTCGCTCGACGACGGAACGGGCGTCGTGCACCTGGCGCCGGCGTTCGGTCCCGAGGACCTGGAGATCGGCAAGCGCGAGGGATGGACGACCTTCAAGCCGATCGACGGCGAAGGCCACTTCACCGAGGAGGCACCGGCGTTCGTGCGCGGCTCGTTCTTCAAGGACGCGGACCCGCCGATCATCGATGATCTCCGTTCCCGCGGGCTGCTCCTACGAGACGGGACGATCGTGCACGCGTACCCGCTGTGCTGGCGATGCGAGACGCCCTTGATCTACATAGCGCGGAGCTCCTGGTACGCGAGGACCACGGCGGTCAAGGACCGGCTGCTCGCGGTCAACGAACAGGTCGACTGGTACCCGGACCACATCAAGCACGGTCGCTACGGCGACTGGCTCGAGAACAACGTGGACTGGGCCCTCTCGCGCGAGCGTTACTGGGGGACGCCCCTGCCGATCTGGCGCTGCACCGGGGGTCACGACACGGCGATCGGCTCGCTCACCGAGCTGTCCGAGCGGGCGGGCCGCGACGTGACCGGCATCGATCCGCACCGACCCGCGATCGACGAGGTGACGTTCGCGTGTCCCGCGTGCCGCGAGGAGGCCCGACGGGTGCCAGAGGTGATCGACACCTGGTACGACTCCGGCGCGATGCCCTTCGCGCAGTGGGGCTACCACCCGGAGCTCGGTCGCGGGCTCGAGCGGTTCGAGGAACGTTTCCCCGCCGACTTCATCGCCGAAGCGATCGACCAGACCCGCGGCTGGTTCTACACGCTGATGGCCGAGGGCGTGCTGCTCTTCGATGCCACCGCGTACCGGACGGTCGTCTGCCTCGGCCACCTGGTCGACGCGGAGGGGCGCAAGATGTCCAAGTCGCTCGGCAACACCGTGGACGCGTTCGAGGTCATGGACCGGCATGGCGCCGATGCGCTGCGCTGGTACCTGCTCACGGGCGGGTCGCCCTGGTCGCCCCGGCGCGTCAGCATGGAGCTGTTCGACGAGGTCGTCCGGCAGTTCCTGCTGCCTCTGTGGAACGTGTACGCGTTCTTCGTCACGTACGCGAACGCGAGCGGGTTCGATCCGTCCGAGGGCGACCCGGTGGCCGTCTCGGAGCGTCCACTCCTGGACCGCTGGGTGCTGTCGCAGCTGTCGCGCACCACGGCCGCCGCCCGCGACGGCCTCGACGCGTACGACGCGACCGGCGCGGGGCGCCGGATCGCCGCGTTCGTGGACGACCTGTCGAACTGGTACGTGCGGCGCACGCGTCGACGCTTCTGGGATCCGTCCGATACGGGGCGCTCCGACGGTCGTGCGGCCTTCCTCACGCTCCATACGTGCCTGGTCAGCCTCGCGCAGCTCCTCGCACCGTTCACGCCCTTCGTGGCGGAGACCCTGTGGCGCAACCTCGCCGCCGGGCGGGACGGAGCCCCGGAGTCGGTGCACCTGTCGGACTACCCGGTGCCGGATGAGGGACGGCTCGAGCCCGATCTGGACGAGGCGATGGCCGTCGTCCGCCGGATCGTGGAGCTCGGACGCCGGGTCCGGACCGAGACCAAGATGCGGGTCCGTCAGCCGCTGCTCGAGGCGGTGGTCCACCATCCGGGAGACCACGATGCGCTCACGCCGCTGCTCGATCTGATCGCCGACGAACTGAACGTGAAGCAGGTGCTGTTCGCCGAATCCGCGGAACAGCTCGGACGCTGGCGCGCGAAGCCCGATTTCAAGGTGCTTGGACCGAGGCTCGGTCCGAAGGTGAAGGACGTCGCTGCGTCCTTGTCACGCGACGACGGCTCGCTCGCGGCCGTGCTCGCACGGGGCGAGGACGTCACGATCGACGTCGACGGCGGCCCGATCGGACTCGGCCCAGACGACGTCGACCTGAAGCAGGAGACGCTCGAGGGGTGGGGCGTCGCGAGCGACGCCGGTCTCACGGTCGCGCTGGAGCTCGAGCTCACGCCGAAGCTCCGGCTCGAGTGGCTCGCGCGCGAACTCGTGCGCGTGGTGCAGGACGCTCGCAAGGCGGCGGACCTCGAGGTGAGCGACCGGATCGCGCTCGGGCTCGAGCTCGGGGGCGAGCTCGCCGAGGCGTTGGCCGGCCACCGCGACTGGATCGGGTCGGAGACCCTCGCCGTCGAGATCGTCGAGGGAGCCGCGAGCGACGCGAGCTTCGCCCGGACGTTCGAGATCGACGGCGCGTCCGTCGGGGTCAGCCTCCGCCGCGCGTGAGGCGCCGCCGGATAGGCCGGTCCTAGTCCTCGCCCCAGAACAGTTCGCGGAGCGAGCGTTCGCGCCGCTCGCTCGCGGGGGCCCCCTCGGTCGAGAAGACCGGTTCGGTCGCAGACTCGATCACGACCGGCGGAGAGACCTCGGGCTCCGATGCGTCCTCCTCGGGCAGAGCCACCTCCGGCTGCGGCCCGCTCGCCTGCAGCCGCTCGCGGATCTCCGCGGCCGACGCGGCCTCGAACGCCTCGGGGGGCATCGCGGTGGCGGACGGATCCTCCGTCGCCGGGGCGGACGCCTCGGGGGGCATCGCGGTGGCGGACGGCTCCTCCGTCGCCGGGGCGGACGCTTCGGACGCGACCGGTCCGCCGCGGGCGGGTCCTTCGGCGGGCACCGCCGCCGTCGTGACGAGCACCGGACCACCCGTCGGGGACATCGTCGAACGCTCGCGGATCGCCATCACCATCTGCTTGATCTCCTCGGCGTGCGTCTGCACGAGGCCGCCGAGGCTCTGCAGGAACTCCCGCTCCCGATTCAGGAACGGCGCGACCGCGCCCCGGGCGTCGCCAGCACCGACGCCGGCGGCTGCCCGGATCCCGGCAGCCTGGTCGTGCGCCCGGCGGACGATCTCGTCGGCCTCCTGGCGGGCGCGAGCCACGATCTCCTGCGCCTCGGCACCCGATCCGCTCGCCGCCTGTACCTGCCCGCCGCCTGCCCGCAGGCGGTCGATCTCCCCGAGGTAGGAGGTCAACCCCTCGGTGATCCGGTCCAAGAAGGCGTCGACGTCGCGCTCGTTGTAACCCCGGAACGCCAGCCGGAACTCTACCTGCTGCACCTCTTCCGGCGTGATCCGGACGTCGCCCGCGGGCGGCGTCTCCTCGGTCCCTTTCTTCCTCCGCATGCGACCTTCCCCCTCCGTCAGCAGTTCAGCGCGGTCCGCAGGACCGCAAGGATAACGAACGCGATGATGATGGAAAGGTCCAGCCCGACCCCGCCGGCACGGATCGGCGGGATGAGGGCCCGCAGCGGCCGGAGCACCGGCTCCGTGACGTCCTCGAGCAGATCCAAGATCGTCCGCATCGGCCCGGAGTACGGGGGTCGGAACCCGAACAGGTACGCCCACGAAATGATCACCCGGATGAACAGGATGATCGTGTACACGGTCAGGACGACGCACACGACGCTGAGCAATGCGTTCTCGGCGGCGGTCATCCCAGACGGGTCCCGGAAGCTCGAGCGGCGTCAGAACTGGTTGTAGAGGTCGCCGCCGGCGATCCGCTCACGGTCTTCGGCGGACACGTCCACGTTCGCGGGCGTCAGGAGGTAGACGCGGTTGGCCACCATCTCGATCTTGCCGTCGAGGCCGTACACGAGCCCGGAGGCGAAGTCGACGAGTCGCCGCGCGATGGTGTCGTCGGTGCTCTGCAGGTTCATGATGACGGGGATCCCGTCCTTGAACCGGTCGGCGATGTCACGTGCCTCGTTGAACCGACGCGGCTCGGACTTGTGGATCGATCCCGCGGTCGCGGCGCGGCTCGACGGGATGGTGCGCACGATCCCTTCGTGCTCGGGTTCCAGCTCGACCTCCCGAACGGCCTGGGGTCGCTGGAAGCGACGGACCTCGGCGGTCTCGGGCGCGGAGCCGACCTCGTCGAGCTCCTCGAACTCGTCGTCCTCCACGAGCCCGAGATAGGTGAGCGTCTTCTTCCACACGCCTGGCATCACGTCCTCCCTGCATCTTCCGGGCGCCGTGCCCCGAACAAGGCCGTGCCGATCCGGACCATCGTAGCGCCTTCCTCCACCGCAACCGCGTAATCGAGGGACATTCCCATCGAGAGCTCCTTCGCCTCTGGATACCGGGTGACCACGCCGTCGCGGATCTCCCGGAGCCTGCGGAAGAAGGGGCGGGAGTCCTCGGCGACGGCCGGGATCGGGGGCACGGTCATCAGGCCCGCGAGATCGACCCCGTCGGTCCGCACCACGTCGTCGACGGCGTCGTCGACCGCCTCGGGCGCCACGCCCGTGCGGGTCCCGGTGAAGTCGACCTCCACCAACACCGGGATCGTCCGTCCGAGGCCGGCGGCCCGCCGAGCCAGTCGCTGCATCGCGCGGCTCGGCGTGACGGTCTCGACCACGTCGGCGAGTTCGGCCACGTGATGCGCGGAGTGGCTCTGCAAGGTCCCGATGAAGTGCCACGAGACCCCCTTCACCTCCGCGCGGCAGGCTCGGAGCTCATTGACGTAGTTCTCCCCCACCTCTCGAACCCCCGCATCCCGGACCCGGGCGATCGCCACAGGGCCGAACGTCTTGGCCGCGGCGACGATGCGCACCTCATGAGGGTCACGTCCCGATCGTGCGCACGCGCGGGCGATCTGGTCCCGGATCCTCGCGAGGTTCGCCGCGATCGTCTCTGGGGACCGGGTCTCGGACATGCGTCGAAAGGTAACAGAAGCGAACAGTCATGCACAGGACAAACAGGATGAACATCCGTACCGTCGGAGAAGCCAAGTGCGAGCGGCCAGTGCGAGCGGAAGGGGGGCGGGACCGGAGCCCGGAGGCGGGGGAAGGGCGCCTCCGACTCCTCGAACGATCCCGCCCCCACGCTTTCGGGGCGAACGTCCGCCCTCAGCTCTTCAGGAAGTCCGGGATGTCGAGATCCTCTTCCGCGTCGAACGCGACGCCCTCCTGCGGGGGCTTGAAGATCTCGTCCTCTTCCTCGACGAGGATCGACGGCATCGGCATGACCTCGTCCTCGTCCTCGGCGTCGCCCGACCTCGCCGGGACCGGTTCGAGGGTCGCACCCACAGGCACGGGTTCCTCGAGCAGGCTCGCGAGCCGACTCTCGGCGAAGCGGGAGGCGGTGGTGGGCGCCGCCACGACCTTGTCGAACCCCGCGGCGATCACCGTCACGCGAACCTCGTCACCGATGACGTCATCGACGACGGCACCGAAGATGATGTTGGCGTCCGGATGCGCGACCCGGGTGATCGTGTCGGCGGCCTTGTTCACCTCGTGCAACGTCAGGTCCGTCGGGCCGGCGATCGAGAGCAGCAGGCCGCGCGCGCCCTCGATGGAGGACTCGAGGAGCGGCGAGGAGATCGCCGCTCGGGCCGCCTCCTCGGCGCGATCCTCGCCCGAGCCGTGACCGATGCCCATCAGGGCCGAGCCCGCGCCGGTCATCACGGAGCGTACGTCCGCGAAGTCCAGGTTGATCAGACCCGGCGTGGTGATGAGCGACGTGATCCCGTCCACCCCCTGGAACAAGACCTGATCCGCGGTTCGGAACGCGTCGATCATCGGGGTGCTCGGATCGGAGACCTGGAGGAGGCGATCGTTCGGCACCACGATCAGGGTGTCGACGGCCTTCTTGAGCTCGGTGATGCCGAGATCGGCCTGCGTCGCGCGGAGGCGACCCTCGAACCCGAACGGCCGGGTCACGACGCCGATCGTGAGGGCCTCCAGGCCGCGGGCGATCTCCGCCACGATGGGCGCGCCGCCGGTACCGGTCCCGCCGCCCTCGCCCGCGGTGACGAAGACCATGTCGGCGCCCTTGAGGATCTCCTCGATCTCGTCGCGGTGCTCCTCGACCGCACGTCGACCGACCTCGGGGTCCGAGCCCGCCCCGAGCCCCCGCGTCGTTTCGCGGCCGATGTCGAGCTTGACCTCAGCGTCGGACATCAACAGCGTCTGCGCGTCCGTGTTGACCGCGATGAACTCGACCCCACGCAGTCCGCCCTCGATCATGCGGTTAACCGCGTTCACACCCCCACCGCCGATCCCGACCACCTTGATCACGGCGAGGTAGTTCTGAGGAGAATCCATCACTGCGACCTCCGCTCCCCGGGCTGAAGCCCCCCGGTCTACCTGGGGAAACGCCGTTGTGTCTCCCTTGGAACTGAACCTCAACTCAACGTTTATTGTTATATCTACTTGACGTTGACTGGGGAACGCTACTATGAAAGCCCAGGTCCGTCAATATCGTCGGCGGGCCGATTATGTGCCCGCGTAACAACCGCGGCGGCTCACTCGCCGAACGTCGCGGCGGGCGCGGACGGAGAAACGACGGACAGGGTGCGGATCGCGGTCCCCTGCGCGCGCGTCCACGCGAGCATGCGTTCGATGGTCCTCGCCTTGCGATGCGCGTCGTCCGGTGTCCCGAACATCACCGTCGGGCCGTCCCGGAGCCGAAGCTCCAACGTCCCGTCGAGCAGCACCCGGACCCGGGCGACCTGCACGCGGAGCGCCGGGGTCATCGCCCCCAGGGCGCGCGCGGCCCCTACCGGGGTCGGCCGCACCCCTTCCACCGGCCCCAACGCTCCGAGCTCGATGACCGGAAGGCCCCGGGGTGCGCGCCCGGAACCGAGCGACGTCCCGTCCGCCGCCATGAGCGAGACCACGTCGCCCCGCGCGACGGCGACCGGGGAGCGCTCGGTGACGGAGATCTCGATCGTCAGGGGGAACGTCGCTCGAACGTCGGCGTGGGCGATCCAGGGCTCAGCCTCCAGGCGCTGTTCCGCGGCGCCCTCGTCGAGCCACATGACGTTGGTCGACCGGGTGATGCCGGCGATCGCGAGGAGCCGAGCACGATGCACGTGGTCCGAGCCCGAGACCTCGAACCGGCGGACGTCGAAGGCGGACGACCGCGACAACGCGACCACCCCCACGACGAACAGGATCGAGACCGCGGCGATCGACCAGGCCCGACGCCGGCCGGGCATCGACCGGAACCACTCAGCGGGTCGCGAGGTCGAGATCCCCAAGCAGATGCACCTCCGGTTCGAGACGGACACCCGATCGCTCTGCCACCAGGTCCTGGACCTCACGGACGAGGCTCAGGACGTCGGCGGCGGTCGCGCCCTCGGATGCGACGATGAAGTTCGCATGCTTGGTCGAGACCGACGCGAGGCCGACCGTCCGCCCCTTCGCCCCGGCCTGCTCGATCAGCCGCGCCGCGTGGTCTCCAGGCGGGTTCTTGAACACGCTGCCGCAGTTCGGCTCGGCGAGCGGCTGCGTCCGGCGGCGCCACTCACGCGCGTCGTCCATCCGGGCCCGGATCTCGGCCGGCGCCCCCGAGCCGAGCCGGACCGTGGCCCCCACGACGACGGCGTCCGCCGACAGGGCGGACCGGCGGTAGGAGAAGCCGGCGTCGCCCGCCGCCACGCGTCGCGCCGTCCCGTCCGCCAGAGCGAACACGTCCACGTTCTCGATCACGTCGCCCAGCGATCCCCCGTGCGCGCCGGCGTTCATCCGGACCGCGCCGCCCAGCGAGGCAGGGATCGCCACGCCGAACTCGAGCCCCGACAGGCCGTGCGTCAGCGCCACCCCCGCGAGCGCCGGGAGCGGCATCGCCCCCCCGGCGGTGAGCCGGTCGCCGTCCCGCGCCGACCAGCGGTAGCCTCGGCCCAGACGCAGGACGAGCCCGTCGAAGCCCTCGTCGGCCACCAGGACGTTCGATCCCTTGCCGAGGACCGCGAAGGGGATGTCCGTCTGTCGTACCGCTTCGGAGACCGCCACCAGGTCCGGCTCCGACTCGGGTTCGAGGAACAGGGCCGCCGGCCCGCCGATCCGGAACGTGGTGAGCGGCGCGAGGACGAACCGCGTCCGAACCCGGTCGCCGCAGGCGGCTCGCAGGACCGCTTCGGCGCGCCCGACGACGTCGCTCCCGAGGGTCACGAGGCCTCCCGGATCCGCTCCAGCGCCGCGTCCCCGAGCATCCACACGTCGCCGCAACCCATCGTGAGGACGAGATCGCCTTCGCGGACCTCGCGTTCGAGGAACTCCACGACGTCGTTGCGATGGGGCAGGTACACGACGCGCCGGTCGCGACCGGTTCGCGCGATCCCCTCGACCACCAACTTGCCGGTGACGCCCGGGATCGGATCTTGGGCCGCACCGTAGACGTCCGTGACCACCACCACGTCCGCGTCGACCAGGCTCCGACCCAGCTCCTTCCACAGGGCTTGCGTCCGCGTATACCGGTGCGGCTGGAAGACCGCGAGCACCCTGCGGTGATCCGTCCGGCGAGCGACGCCGAGCGTCACCTCGAGCTCGGTTGGGACGTGTCCGTAGTCATCGTAGAAATCGGCCCCGCGCGCCGAGCCCCGGTGCTCGAAGCGCCGGTGAACGCCGGTGAACGCGGCGAGCGCTCCGACCGCCGTCGCCGCCGGGACCCCGGTGGTCGTCGCGACCGCCACGGCGGCCGCCGCGTTCAGCAGGTTGTGGGCACCGTCGACCCCGAGCCTGAGCTCGTGGCGTTGGTC
>JBAVEY010000348.1:0-2130 GCA_049587975.1 Actinomycetota bacterium
GCGTAGGTTCTCAAACAGCATTTTACGCGAAGGACGCCACGACAACGATCCCAATAGTTTTTATTTTCGTGCCCGACCCAGTTGGCTCCAAATTCGTGAGTAGTTTTGCGCGGCCTGGCGGAAATGCGACAGGTCTAACGCATTTTGCCGCTGATCTGATTGGGAAGCGTTTGCAGTTTCTGAAGGAGACGATTCCGGGACTGTCCCGGGTTGCTTTGCTCGTTAATCCAGATACGGAAGTCGCGCGCTTATACACGGATGTAACTGATAAGGAGGCGAGAAAACTGGGCTTGGCCAATCATACGTTTTCAGCTCGTTCGCGAGATGAACTGGAGCCAACATTTGATGCAATGGTGAAAGCTGGCATACAGGCAGTTACTATTAACTCCGAAGGGCTGGCCTACCAGCAAAGGGAATTCATTGCGAACTTGGCAATCGCTCGCCAGTTGCCGTTGTCCGTTTGGTCCAGAGAAACCTTGGAAGCGGGCGCGCTAATGTCTTATGGAGCTGATCAGCCTGCGATGTGTCGCCGTGCCGGTGTTTTCGTAGACAAGATTCTGAAGGGAGCCAAGCCCGCTGATCTTCCTGTCGAAGAACCCACAAAGATCGAATTCCTCCTTAATAAAAAGACGGCAAAGGCGCTTGGGCTCACGTTGCCCAATACTTTGCTTGTGGCAGCCAGCGACGTGGTTGAGTGAAGCCTTACGAGAAGCGGGTATTTACAAATAAATGGCAGCAGGTCCGCTTCTGGCCCATAGCAGACATCGGCTAGTGCACCGCAAATGTCTGCTATGACCTAAAGCGGACATCGGCTGACCTCACACCCGGCATCTTAAAGTGTGCTAATTTAAGCTGGCATGATGCCTTGTCCTGAGCTTCGAGGGGACAATGAGACGGCGTGAGTTCATCACTCTTCTTGGCGGTGCCGTAGCAGCCGCTTGGCCATTGGCCGCGCAGGCGCAGCAACCCGAACGGATGCGGCGTATCGGCGTGCTCATGAACGCAGCTGCGGTCGATTCGGAACAGCAGTCCTGGCTTGGGGCGTTCCTGAAGGCGCTGCAAGAACTGGGTTGGATCGATGGCCGCAACGTACGGATTGACACCCGCTGGGCCACGACCAATGCCGCTGAAATCCGCAAACACGCGGCAGAGTTGGCCGCACTCGCGCCAGACGTCATTCTAGCACCTGGCGCCTCGACCGTAGGGCCGTTGCTGCAGGCGACCCGCACCGTGCCGATCGTGTTTCCGATCATCGTCGATCCGGTCGCCGGCGGTTTCGTCGACAGCCTAGCGCGGCCCGGCGGCAACGCCACTGGTTTCATGCTTTTCGAATACAGCATCAGCGGAAAATGGCTGGAGTTGCTTAAGCAAATCGCGCCCGACGTGACGCGAGTGGCGGTCCTTGGGAACACCGACACATCCACCGGCCCTGCCCAGTTCGGCGTCATTCAGGCCGTGGCGCCGGCGCTCAGGGTGGAGGTCAGCTCGTTCAACAAGCGCGACGCCGGTGAGATCGAGCGCGCCGTCGCGGCCTTCGCGCGAGCCTCGAATGGCGGTCTGATCGTGACCGCAGGCGGCCCGTTGCTGCTTCATCGCGATCTGATCATCACCCTTGCGGCGCGGCACAAGCTGCCCACGGTCTACTTCGATCGCTCCTTCGTCGCCGCCGGCGGCCTGCTCTCCTATGGACCTGATCGGATCGATCTGTACCGGCGCGCGGCCGTCTATGTCGACCGCATCCTTAAGGGCGAGAAGCCGGCCGATCTTCCGGTGCAGGCGCCGACCAAGTACGAGCTGGCCATCAACCTCAAGACCGCCAAGGCGCTCGGCCTCGACGTGCCGGCGTCGGTGCTCGTGCGCGCCGACGAGGTGATCGAATGAGCAACGACTCGTCATTGCCGGGCTTGACCCGGCAATCCATCGCGCTTCGAATGAATCTTCGCAAGAAGATGGATGCGCGGGTCAAGCCCGCGCATGACGAGGCGAGAATCGACACGCTCGCGATGAAACGGCGAGAATTCATCACGCTGCTCGGCGGCGCGGCGGCGACCGCGCCATCAATTCTTTGGCCGCTCGCCGCGCGCGCGCAGAAGTCAGACCGCGTGCGGCGCATCGGCGCCCTATTCGGAC
>JBAVEY010000349.1:0-8888 GCA_049587975.1 Actinomycetota bacterium
GCGGTGGATCTTCGATAGCGGCCCCGAACCGAAAGGCGGACGACCGTGAGCGGTGCGACCGGCACGCTGACCATGAAGCAGCTCGAGGAGCTCGCCGAGGCCGGCGAGATCGACACCGTGCTCTGCATGTTCACCGACCTGCAGGGCCGTTTCATGGGCAAGCGCGTCGTGCCCCACTTCTTCCTCGAGGAGGTCCTCGGTGAGGAAGGCCTGCACGCGTGCCTCTACCTGCTGGCGATCGACATGGAGATGGAGCCGCTGCCGGGCTATCGGTACGCGTCGTGGGAGACGGGGTACGGCGACTTCCGCATGGTCCCGGACACGAGAACGCTCCGCTGGTGCCCGTGGATCGAGAAGACCGTCATGGTGATCTGCGACATCTTCGAGGAAGAGCACGCGGACCGCGAGGTCGAGGTCACCCCGCGGACGATCCTGAAGCGGCAGATGGCGCGCGCCGCCGAGCTCGGCTACACGATCAAGACCGGTTCCGAGCTCGAGTTCTACCTGTACCAGGACTCCTACCGCGACGTCGCCGAGCGAGGCTATCGCGACCTCCGCCCCAGCTCGCCGTACATCATGGACTATCACATGCTCCAGACCACCCGCGACGAGTGGTTCATCCGTCAGGTGCGCAACGCGATGCTCGGCGCGGGGATCCCGGTCGAGTTCAGCAAGGGCGAGTTCGGCAGGGGGCAGCAGGAGATCAACATCACCTATTCCGACGCGCTCGCGAACGCCGACAACCACGCGCTCTACAAGCACGGCGTCAAGGAGATGGCCGAGCTGAACGGCGTCGCGGCCACGTTCATGGCCAAACCCACGATGGCGGAGGCCGGCTCGAGCTGCCATGTCCACTCGAGCGTGTGGAACGGCGACGGGACCGAGAGCCTGATGTGGTCGCAGGATGCGGAACACCACATGACCGACACTTACCGCTGGTACATGGGCGGGCTGATGGCGTGTGCGCGCGAGATGGCATGGATGTACGCGCCGTTCGTGAACTCGTACAAGCGCTACCAGCTGGGGTCGTGGGCGCCGACCGCGATCGTCTGGAGCCGCGACAACCGTACTTGTGGGTTCCGGACGGTGGGCGAGCACAACGGCGCGCGGGTCGAGTGCCGGATCCCCGGAGCTGACGCGAACCCCTACCTCGCCTTCGCGGCCACGATCGCCGCGGGATTGTGGGGGATCCAGAACAAGGTCGAGCCGCCACCGATGTTCGTCGGCAACGCCTACGAGGCCAAGGACGTCCCGCGGGTCCCCCACTCGCTGCACGAGGCCGTCGATGCCTTCCGCGACTCCGCGGTCGCACGCGAAGCCTTCGGCGACTTCGTGTTCGAGCACCTGCTGAACACGGCCCACCAGGAACAGGTGATCTTCGACAACACGACGGTCACGGACTGGGAGCTCGCCCGCTACTTCGAGCGCGGCTAGTCCCGGACCCCCCGATCCGCCGGACCACTCCCGGAGCCGGGTCGAAAGCCCCCAACGGACGAGGACCGGCGACCCTCCGAGGCCGCCCCCGGTGGACGGAGGATGGGGGCGGAGGTGAGGACGATGCTCGGAATCCCGGTGTTCCCTTCGTCCCCCGCGTTCCCGATCGAGGGCGGAGGAGTCGTGAGCACGATCGTGGCGATCGTAGCCGTGGTGGCCGTCGCCGCGTTCTGCTTCTTCTGGGCGAGGTCGCAGCGGGTCCGCGAGACCGCGGCCGTGACCGAGTTCCCGACGAAGCTGCACAAGGCTGCGTGAGGTCGTCGGCGAGCTACGTCCGGCGGTTCGCGCGTCAGCCCGTCGAGAAGACGGGTCGCAGGGCCGCGTAGACGGCGCGGTACCGCCGGTACGCCTCGTCGTAGGAGTGACGGGCGCCGTGATCGGGTTCGTGGTGCTCGGGGCGGTAGGAAACGAACGTCCTCACCGCGTCGGCAACGTTTCCATGAAGCCCCGAGGCCACCGAGGCCACGATCGCGGCGCCCGTCGCCGTCGTCTCGACGCTCGTCGGGACGCGCACCGGTAGGCCGGTCACGTCGGCCTTGATCTGCCGCCAGAGGGGCCCCTTCGCGCCGCCACCCACGATCGTGAGCCGGTTCACCTCGAGGCCGGCGGCCACCATGGCCTCCAGGATGTCGCGGAGCGCGAACGCGCTGCCCTCGAGGATCGCCCGCGTCATGTGCGCCCGCGAGTGCGCGAGCGTGAGTCCGTAGAAGACGCCGCGCGCGGCCCCGTTCCACTCGGGCGCCATCGCCCCCTGCATACAGGGCAGGAACACGAGCCCCTCGGCACCGGGCGGCACGCGCTCGGCCTCCCGCGACAGCAGGTCGTACGCGTCACCGAGCCCCTCGGCCTCGGCGCCGCGTTCGATCGGGGCGAACTGGTCCCGCCACCACCGCAGGTTGCCGCCGGACACGAACCCGGGGTTCTCGAGCAGCCAGGCGTCGGGGTCGGCGTGCGGATGGCACTCGACGAGCATCGTCGGGTCCTCGCGCGGCTCGCTCGACGCGGCGCACACGGGTTCGGCGGTCCCGACGACGTCGCACACCTCGCCCGGCTCGAACACGCCGGCCCCCAGGGTCGCGGCCATCTCGTCGCCGCACCCGACCGCCACGAGCGTGGACGGATCCAGTCCCGATCCCTCCGCGAACGAGCCCTTGATGGTCGAGATGGGTTCGGTCGCGGCCACGACCTCCCCGAGCATCGGCTCGGGGACGTCGACGGCGGCGAGCACCTCCGCCGACCACTTCCGGGAACGAGGGTCGAGGAGCGCGAAGGAGGACGCGTTCGAGTAGTCGACGCCGATCGCACCCGCGACCTCGTTGAGGACGTACGTGCCGGGGGACATCAGGAACGATGCCTCCGACCAGAGCTCGGGCTCCTCGTCCCGGACCCACAGGGCTTTGAACACCGCGTGCGAGGAATCCAGGTTCGCGCCGACGTGCCGGTAGAACTCGTCGGGAGCCATCCGCTCGGCAACGGCGGCGGCCTGTCGCTCGGCGCGACGGTCCATCCAGATCATCGCGGGGCGCAGCGGTCGGGCGTCCTTGCCGCACACCACCATCCCGTCGAGCTGGGAGCCGAACGACAGCGCCTTGACGGCTGTGGGTCCCTCCGGCACCTGTTGGAGGACCTCCCGGGCACCGGCGATCACCGCGGCCGGCCAGAGGTCAGGGTCCTGTTCCGCCGCGCCCGGGAAGGGGAAGGACAGGTCGTAGGCCTGGTACGAGGACGCGACCAACGTCCCATCCACCGAGTACAGCGCGCAGTTGGTCCCCTGAGAGCCGACGTCGCAGCCGATCACGTACGGCCCGGTCACGGGAGGATGACCATCTTCAGCCCCGAGCCCGAGCGGATCGTCTCGAACGCCTGGGCGATGTGGTCGAGCGAGAACCGGTGGGTCACGACCCGCGCGAGATCCTCCTGGCGCCGGTCGAGGTAGTCCATCGTGATCCGGTACTGGCGGTGGGTCGCCCCGTAGGCACCGAGGATCGCGAGCTCCTTGTAGTGCAGCTGGTTCATGTCCAACGGGCTCACCGGATCGTGCTTGGGCAGCCCGGCGAAGTAGACGACCCGCGCGCGCTTTGCCGCCATCTCGAGCGCCGCCTGCTGCGCCTGCTTCGCCGGGGCGGCCACGCTCACCCGGTCGGCACCGGCTCCACCGGTCCTGCCCATCACCTCGCCGACCCCGTTGTCCTCGCCCGCCACGAACGCGTCGTCGACGAACGAGCCCACGATCCCCATCGCCACGTCCAGGCGATCCTGCTTCACGTCGGTCATGTAGATGCGGCTCGCGCCGCGGTCGCGGCACATCACGGCCTGCCAGCATCCGATGGGGCCGGTACCGAGGATCACCACGATATCGCCGAGGCGGACATCGAGCATCTCGACGCCGTTCAGCGCGCACGCGAAGGGATCGGCGACGGTCGCGAGGTCGGACGGGAGATCCTCGGGCAGCGGGATCAGGTTCTTCGTCGCGATCGGCGGCACGGGGGCCCACTCCGCATAGGCGCCCGGGAACGGGTCGTAGCCGTAGAGTAGGTGGCGCTCGCACAGGTTCTGGAACCCGTCCATGCACCACCGGCACTCGCCGCACGTGAGGATCGAGCCGAGGAACACGCGGTCGCCCTTCGCCACACCGGGCGGGAGCACCGCGTCGGCACCCACCTGTTCGAGGACGCCGACGGGCTCGTGCCCGAGCACCCACGGCGCGGGTGCCCGTGGATCGCCGTTGAAGAACGTCCGCGCGTCCGTGCCGCAGATGCCACAGGCCTCGACCCGAAGGATCGCCCCTCGCGGGTCGAGCGTCGGCGCCTCGGTCTCGCGCACCTCGACCGAGTTCACGTCGGTCATGAAGGCGGCCCTCATGGTGGCTGCTCCTCCGACACCGCGATGCTCCCGGCCGCCCTCAACGTTGCAGCTCCTCGACCAGCGCGTCGTGGGCCTTCTCGGCGCTCCACCGCTCGCGGATCACGCGTGAGAGCGCGCGCGTGATCGCCTCGGGCGAGGCGTGCATGAAGATGTTCCGGCCCACCGAACATCCGATCGCGCCGGCTTCGACGGCCACCTGCATCCGCCAGAGCAGCTCCTTGTCCTCCAGCCGGGAACCCCCGGCGAGCACGACGGGGATGCCGTTCGTCGCCTCCACCAGCTTGGCGAACGACTCGGGCTCGCCGGGCCAGTTCGTCTTCACGATGTCGGCGCCGAGCTCCGCGCACAGGCGGACGTTCCGGCGCAGGTACTCGAAGCCGTACTGCTGCTTCAGCTCTTCCACCGTCGCGTAGGTGGTGGGGAACTCGGCCTCCGCGATGAACGGCATGCCGAGCGCGGCGCACTCGCGTCCCACCGACGAGAGGATGTCGATCATCCCGGACTCGGTGTCCCCGCCGAGCGCCGTGAACAGCACGACGGCGTCCGCGCCGAGCACGAGCGCCTCCTCGACCTCGGCGATCTGCACGATCTCCGGACGATCGCCCCCCGGGTCGGCCGATGCCGAGAGCAACAGGGCGAGCGAGGTCGTCGGCGAGAACGCCGGCTCGGCTACCCGGATCATGCCCTTGCTCATCATGATCACGTTCGCTCCGCCGGCCACCGTCTCGCGGGTTCGCGCCTCGATGTCCGCGAGGGGCTCGAGGAACGTCGGCGAGGTCATCCCGTGGTCGAGCGCGCAGATCACCGACACGCCGGCGGGATCGATCACGCGCTTGAGCCGCATCGACTTGCCGATCTTCGTCGTCATCACGCCTCCTCGGTCCCTCGGAGTCTGGCAGACGGGGCGGCCGGGGCGCGAACCGACCGGTCGCGCCGCTAGACTGGCCCGCCATGCGCCCGGTGCTGCTGATCGGCCACGCGGACTGGGAGACCTTCGGCGTCGCGCCGGGAACGCTCCAGGACGAGGGGATCCCCAGGATCGAACACCTCGCCCACACCGGAGCATCGCTTCCTGCACTGTCGGAGGTCTCGGGCATCGTCGTCTACGGCGGGACCATGAACGTCGACATGACGGACGAGTACCCCTTCCTGGAGACGGAGCGCGAGTACGTCCGCGCCGCGGTGGCGTCGGGCGTCCCGTACCTCGGACTCTGTCTGGGCGGCCAGATGCTCGCACGGGCGCTCGGCCACCCCGTGTACTCGGCGGGTGTACGCGTGATCGGGTTCAACGCGCTGCACCCGACCCGGGCGGCGACCGACGACCCACTCCTCTCCGTGTTCACGGACGGCGACGTGGTCTTCCACTGGCACGAGGACACGTTCGATCTGCCCGAGGGAGCGACGCTGCTCGCGACCGGCGACCTGGTGCAGACCCAGGCATTCCGATACGGCGATGCGGCGTGGGGAACGCAGTTCCACGTCGAGGTCGATCGGGCCGAGGTCGACCTGTGGTTGAAGACCGCCGGGGATGATGGCGTCCGCGCGTGGGGTTCGACCACCCGGGAGTTGGAGGCCCAGATCGAGGAGTACATCGACGGCCATGAGGAGCGCGCTCGGACCCTGTTCCGACGCTTCTGGGACGTCGTCCGTCACACCACCTGATCCCTCGCTGATCCGACCTGGCCCCGCCGCGTCCTCCGGGACTACGATCGCCACCGTCACCCGAACCCGGCCCGAGGAGGCAGCCATGGTCGGACCCAACGTCGTGAGCTTCCGCCCCGAGCGCAGCCAGTACGCGTGGACCTTCGGCGGCGTGGAACCCGTGATGAAGGTCGCGCCCGGCGACGTGCTCGAGGTGTGGACCGACGACTGCTTCGGCGGGCTCGTCGAACGCGTGGACGACCTCCCCTCTCGAAAGATCACCGCCTTCAACCCGCAGACGGGGCCGTTCGTCGTCGAGGGGGCCGAGCCCGGCGACACGCTCGCGCTGCACTTCGTCTCGATCGAGCCCGCACGGGACTGGGCCGTCTCGACGACGTTCCCGCTATTCGGCGCGCTCACGTCGACGACGAGGACGGTCACGCTCCAAGACCCGCTCCCCGAGCTCGTGTGGCGCTATGACGTGGACCGCGATCGCCGCATCGTCCACTTCGAGGCGCGCAACGGGGAGTACACGACCGAGCTGCCGCTGGACCCGATGCACGGCACGGTCGGGGTGGCGCCCGCGGGCGGCGAGGCCCGCTCGTCGCTGGTACCCGACGCACACGGAGGGAACATGGACACCCCCGAGATGCGCGCCGGAACGACGTGCTACCTCGGCGTGAACGTCGAGGGCGCCCTGTTCTCCCTCGGAGACGGACACTGCCGCCAGGGTGAGGGCGAGACGTGCGGCGTCGCGGTCGAGGCCGCGATGGAGACCGTCCTGGTCGTGGACCTGATCAAGGACCGGCTCACGCCGTGGCCGCGGCTCGAGGACGACGGCCACATCATGTCCACGGGTTCCGCCCGCCCGCTCGAGGACGCCTTCCGGATCGCGCACGGCGACCTGGTCCGCTGGCTGGCCGAGGAACACGGCCTCGATCCCCTCGACGCCTACCAGCTCGTCTCCCAGATCTCCGAGAGCCCGGTCGCCAACGTGTGCGACCCCAACTACACGTTCGTGGCGAAGGCCCCGAAGCGGTTCCTGCCGAGCGGGGAGGTCTACGCGTCGACGCGGACCCGGCTGCAGGAGATCGAGGCCGCCTACCGGGCCCAGCGCGGCTTGGCCTAGGCACGGTCCTTCGGGCGCAGGGGTTTCGGGGCGGGACGCCGGGCTTTACACAGGCGCGACCCGGGTGCGAGGATTATCGAAACGACGGCTGGTGAGGGTGCGCCCGCACTCGGTTCGATCGCGCTCGCCCTCACGACGGGAGGGGGTGTCGGATGGCATCGAAGCCCGACGAGACGATGATCTCCGAGAAGGTCGCGCCTGTCCTGGTAGCCAGGACGCTCGGCCCGTTCGACCTCGTGGTCATCTTCATCGCGATCGTGCTGTTCATCAACAACTCGGCCGGCGTCCAGTTCGCCGGGCCGTCGGTGTTCGTCTTCTGGATCGTCGCGTTCCTGACCTTCCTGATCACGGGCGGCTTCGTGACCGCCCAGCTCGGCCGGATGTTCCCCGAGGAAGGCTCCCTGTACGTCTGGACGCACAAGGTCCTCGGGCCGTTCTGGGGGTTCTTCGCCGGGTTCGTGGCGTGGTGGCCCGGTCCGATCGTGATGGTGGCGGCCGGCATCCTCGTGGCGAACTTCATCCAGCAGATCGCCGCCTTCTCCGACAACGCGATCCTCACCAAGAACTGGGAGATCGGGATCGTCGTGCTGCTGGTGATCTGGTTCAGCGCCGCGATGTCGCTGCTGAAGATGCGGCTCACGCAGAACTACGTGAACGTGCAGTTCTTCTTCTACGCCGGGGCGATCTTCCTGATCGGCCTCGCCGGCGTGATCTGGCTGCTGAAGGGGAACCCTTCGTCGACGGACTTCGGGGCGGGCTGGGACCCGTTCCAGGGCGAGACGCTGGCGCTCGGACTCCCGGCGAACCTCACCTTCTTCTCGTTCGCGATCCTCGCGCTGCTCGGCATCGAGACCCCGCTGAACCTGGGTGTGGAGGTCCAGGGCGGCGAGAAGGCGATCAGGACCTACCTCTTCTGGGGCTGCATCATCGTGATGGCCGCCTACCTGTGGACCACGTGGGGCAACATGGTCGTGATCGAGGCCGGCGGCGCGAACGGCACCACCGGCGGGGCGCAGGCCGTCGGCGCGGCGATCGGCGACTGGGCCGGCATCATCGTCGCCCTGATCCTGGCCTGGGTCTTCCTGACCGCTGCGGTCGTCTACAACTACGCGTTCGCGAGACTGCTCTTCGTGTCCGGCCTGGAACGGCGTCTCCCCCACCAGATCGGGCGGGTCAACAAGAACAGGGTCCCGGCGAACGCCGTCATCCTGCAGACCGTGATCGCGTCGATCATCGCGATCATCGTGTTCTTCGTGTACGGCGCAGGTGAGAGCGACCCCTTCAAGTATTTCTTCGCCCTCTACGCAGGTCTGACGATCGTGTGGTGCATCTCGACCGCGCTGCTGTTCCTCGACATCTTCTTCGCCAAGCGTGCGAACCCACAGCTGTTCGAGGAGGCGCGACGGATCCCGGTCGGCTGGCTGTACGTGTGCGGCGCCGTCGGGACGATCGTGAACCTGCTGGCAGTACTATTTATCTTCGTCGGATCGTGGTACCCGACCGGGTTCCCGACCCTGGCGGAATGGAACGCGTGGATGTTCGCGATCGCGGGGATCTCCGTCGTGGCGGGGATCGTCATCTACCTGATCTCGCAGTCGGCCCGCAAGGGCAAGACCGACGAGGAGCTGATCGACCTGGGGGCCGCCGAACAGGAGATCAGGGAGGACATGCCCACCACCTGAGTGGGCCGGGCATGACGCCGGACGAGGCGGTCGCCGCCTGCAGAGGGGCGGGCGTCCGCCTCGTCCGGTTCCTGTAC
>JBAVEY010000350.1:0-5343 GCA_049587975.1 Actinomycetota bacterium
TCGGTGCCCTCGGCAGGACTCGAACCTGCGCCCCCGGCTCCGGAGGCCGGTGCTCTATCCGCTGAGCTACGAGGGCTCGGCGGCCCGAGTCTAGCAAGGCGACCGTTCGCCGAAGCCGACCGCGGGCCGTGCCGACGGGTCGGTCGACTACGCTTCGAGCGCCGATGATCGAACAACGTCTTATCGCGCTCGTCACCGAGGCGCTGGGTGAGGTGGCGCGCGAGCTCGGCCTGACGGGCGATCTGCCCGAGGTGGAGCTCACCAAGCCCCGCCAGAAGGAGCACGGCGACTTCGCGACGAACGTGGGCCTCGTCCTCGCGCCGCGGGTCGGGCGATCGCCCCGCGACGTCGCCGAGCTCCTCTTGCAGCATCTGCCCGAGGCCTCGTTCGTCCGCTCCGCCGAGGTGGCCGGCCCTGGGTTCATCAACTTCCGGCTCACGACGGACTGGCTCACCGGCGCGCTCCGGGACGTCGCGGCGAGGGGGGAGGCGTACGGCCGGGCCGAGCTGAACGGCCGGCGCGTCCAGGTCGAGTTCGTGAGCGCCAACCCGACCGGGCCGCTGCACATCGGGCACGCGCGCAACGCCGCGCTCGGCGACGCGCTCGCCCGCGTGCTCGAGGCGGCCGGGTGGTCCGTCGAGCGCGAGTACTACTTCAACGACACGGGTGGACAGATGGATCGTTTCGGCGCGTCGGTCGAGGCGCGCTACCTCCAGCTCATGGGCGTGGACGCGGAGGTTCCCGAGGACGGCTACCACGGCGACTACGTGATCGAGCTGGCTCGCGACATCCTCGAGACCGAGGGTCCGGCCTCGGCGGAGCTCCCCGCCGCCGCGCGGATCGCCCGTCTCCAGCAGGAGGCTGCGGATCGCGCCCTCGAACAGATCGGCCGGACGCTCGAACGGTTCGGCGTCAGGTTCGACAGCTACATGCACGAGCGCGTGCTCGAGGACAAGGGCGAGATCGCCGCGGCCGTCGAACGCCTGCGGGCCGGCGGATTCGCCTACGAGGCCGAGGGAGCGATCTGGTTCCGCTCGACCGCGTTCGGCGACGACAAGGACCGGCCTCTCGTGCGTTCGAACGGCAAGCACACGTATTTCGGCGCCGACTGCGCGTACCTGATCGACAAGTTCGAGCGGGGGTTCGACCACCTCGTCTACGTCTGGGGAGCCGATCACCACGGCGACGTGGCGCGGGTCCGCGGTGCGGCGGAGGCCCTCGGCTACGGGGCCGACCGGGCCGAGGTCGTGATCTACCAGTGGGTGTCGTTCCTGCGTGACGGGGTGCCCGTGGCGATGAGCAAGCGCGCGGGCACGTTCGTCAGCCTGGACGAGCTGATCGACGAGGTCGGGACCGATGCCGCCCGCTTCCACCTGTTGATGTTCAGCAACGACGTGACGATGAAGTTCGACATCGAGACGGTGAAGCGCCAGACGATGGAGAACCCCGTGTACTACGTGCAGTACGGGCACGCGCGGATCGCCTCGATCCTGCGCAAGGCGGCCGAACGCGGGGTGAGGGTGCGGTCGATCGAGGACACCGACCTGTCGCGCCTGCAGGACGAGGCCGAGCTCGACGTCCTGCGGGCCGTGGCCGACGTCCCGTCGCAGATCGCGACCGCCGCCGACGTCCGCGCGCCGCATCGGCTCACCCACGCCGCGCAGGAGCTCGCGGCTCGCTTCCACCGCTTCTACACCGAGTGCCCCGTCCTGTCGGACGACGTCGAGCTCACGCAGGCGCGCCTGTGGCTGTGTCGCGGGACCAAGCAGGCGATCGCCAACCTCCTCGGCCTGCTCGGCGTGTCCGCGCCCGAGTCGATGGAGCGATCCGATGCCTCGTAGGGTTCGCGCCCGGTCGGAGCGACATACTGATGCCCGACCGAGTCACGAGGACGGCCGGGAGGACGGACGGGCACGATGAGCGAGCGCGTCCTGCGTGTCGGGATGTTGGGGTGCGGCACCGTCGGGGCGGCCGTCGTCCGGCTGCTCGAGAGCCATCGGGACGATATCGAGCATCGCGCCGGGTGCCGCCTGGAGATCCGCGCCGTCGCGGTCCGTGATCCGGGGAGGGTCCGGGACGTGCCGCTCCCGCCGGCCGCTTTCGTCGACGATCCGATGGGCGTCGTGGAGGACCCCGACGTCGACATCGTCTGCGAGCTGATCGGCGGGCTCGAGCCGGCGGGATCGCTGGTCCTCGCGGCGTTCGAGCGAGGCAAGCCCGTCGTGACGGCCAACAAGGAGCTGCTGGCGACTCGCGGGCGCGAGCTCTTCGACGCGTCCGACGCCAAGGGCGTGGACCTGTACTTCGAGGCCGCCGTCGGAGGTGGCATCCCGCTCGTCCGCCCGCTGAAGGAGTCCCTGACGGGCGAGCGGTTGCGCCGGGTCATGGGGATCGTCAACGGCACGACGAACTTCATCCTCACGAGGATGACCGACGAGGGACGCGCGTTCGTCGAGGTCTTGGCCGATGCGAAGCGTCTCGGCTACGCGGAGGCCGACCCGAGCGCCGACGTCGACGGGCACGACGCCGCGGCCAAGTGCGCGATCCTCGCGTCGATCGCGTTCAACGCACGAGTCGTCGCGGACGACGTGTTCCGAGAGGGGATCGCCGCCGTCACCACCGAGGACATCGAGTTCGCCCGTCGCCTCGGCTACGTCGTGAAGCTCCTGGCGATCGCGGAGATGGGACCCGACGAGCGGATCGCCGCTCGTGTGCACCCGGCGATGATCCCGGCGTCGCACCCCCTGGCGTCGGTCCGCGACGCGTACAACGCGGTCTTCGTGGAGGGACCGAACGTGGGCGAGCTGATGTTCTACGGCCGCGGCGCCGGGGGCGAGGCAACCGCGACCGCCGTCGTCGGCGATCTCGTCGGCGTCGCGCGGAACCTGCTAGCGGGGGCCCGAGGCGTCGGATGCACGTGCTTCCACGAGCGCACGATCCGCCCGATGGCGGAGATGACCGGGCAGTACTACATCCTGCTGCGCGTCCAGGATCGCCCCGGCGTGCTGGCCGAGATCGCGAGCGTCCTCGGCCGCAGCGAGGTCTCGATCAAGAGCGTGTGGCAGGAGGGGTTCGGCGAGGACGCGCAGCTCGTGTTCATCACCCATCGCGCCCGCGAGGGGGCGTTCCAGGAGGCGGTCGGCGCGCTCCGCGTCCTCCCGGCCGTGGCAGAGGTCCGCAGCGTCCTGCGGGTCGAGGCCGAGGAGTAGCGCATGGCCGAGCTCTGGCGCGGCGTGATCGAGGAGTACCGCGACCGCCTCCCGGTCACCGGGTCGACGCCGGTCGTGACCCTGGGTGAGGGCGGCACGCCGCTCGTCCGTTCGGAGCCGCTGTCGGACGTGACCGGGTGCGAGGTCTTCCTGAAGTACGAGGGCGCGAACCCCACGGGGTCGTTCAAGGACCGTGGGATGACGCTCGCGATCAGCAAGGCCGTCGAGGAGGGTTCCAAGGCGGTCGTCTGTGCGTCCACGGGCAACACGAGCGCGAGCGCCGCTGCGTACGCGGGCAAGGCGGGCCTCACGTGTGCGGTGCTCGTTCCCAAGGGCAAGATCGCCCCCGGGAAGATGGCCGCCACGCTGGCGCACGGGGCCCGCGTCCTCGAGGTGGAGGGGAACTTCGACGCGTCGTTCGAGCTCGCCCGTGGGCTGGCCGAGCGCTACCCGGTGACCCTGGTCAACTCGGTCAACCCTTATCGGCTGCAGGGGCAGAAGACCTGCGCGTTCGAGATCGTCGATGCGCTCGGCCGCGCGCCCGACGTCCATTGCCTGCCGGTCGGGAACGCCGGGAACATCTCCAGCCATTGGATCGGCTACTCGGAGTACCGCGCGGACGGTCTGATCCACGAGCCGCCCCGGCTGTTCGGGTTCCAGGCGAGCGGTGCCGCGCCGCTCGTCCTCGGTCGACCGGTGAAGGAGCCGCACACGATCGCCACCGCGATCCGGATCGGCAACCCGGCCTCCTGGGACCTCGCCATCGCCGCGGCGACCGAGTCCGAGGGCGCGATCATGGCGGTGACCGACCACGACATCCTCGACGCGTACCGTCGGGTAGCCCGAGAAGGACTGTTCGCGGAGCCGGCATCGGCGGCGAGCGTCGCCGGGCTGCTGCACCTCGCGAACGACGGCCGGCTCCCGCTCGGCGGGACGGTCGTCTGCGTGCTCACCGGCCACGGGCTGAAGGACCCGGAATGGGCGACGAGCGGAGGAGCGGCGCCGACCTCGGTCCCGGCCGAGCCGGACGCCGTCGCGGCCGAGCTCGGGTTGTAGCCGTGCGACTCACCGCGACCGTCCCGGCGACCTCGGCGAACCTGGGGCCGGGGTTCGATTGCTTCGCGCTCGCCCTGGACCTGTGCAACGAGGTCACGATCGACGCGGACGCCGAGCCGGACGTGACGTGGGAGGGCGAGGGTGCCGACGAGCTCCCGTCAGACGGTTCGGATCGGGTGAGCCGCGCCCTCGTCGCCACGGCGGCGCACTTCGAGCGTCCACTGCCGTCGATGTCCGTCCACGGGCGCAACCGCATCCCGCTCCAGCGGGGGCTCGGATCCTCGGCCGCCGCCGCCGTGGCCGGCGTCGCGCTCGCGGACGCCGCGCTGGATCTCGGCCTGGATCGGACGAAGATCCTCGAGATCGCGGCCGAGCTCGAGGGGCATCCCGACAACGCGGCCGCGGCCGTGTTCGGCGGGTTCACGATGGTGGTGGACGCAAGCGTCGTGGCTC
The DNA here is from genome assembly GCA_049587975.1 of Actinomycetota bacterium. Lineage (GTDB taxonomy): Bacteria > Actinomycetota > UBA4738 > UBA4738 > HRBIN12 > DASSJM01. The sequence continues at coordinate 4,719 of JBAVEY010000350.1, forward strand.
GGTTCGATCCGGACCCGGAACTGCGTCCGGTGCTGTTCGTCCCGGACGGGTTCCGGATCTCCACCGAGGAAGCGCGCCGCGCGCTCGCCCAGACGATCCCGCGCGAGGATGCCGTGTCCAACGCGGGGCACGCGGCGCTCACGGCCGTCGCCCTCCTGCACGAGCCCGGGCTCCTCCCGTCCGCGATGCGTGACCGGCTCCACGAGGACGTTCGGCTCGGGCTCGTCCCTCAGATGCGTGAGATCTTCGATCGCCTCCGGGAGGCCGGGCTCGCCGTGTGCGTTTCGGGCTCGGGGCCGACGCTGCTCGCGTTCGAGCGCCACGACGCGGTGACCCCGGAACCGGGCGACGGGTGGCGGGTCCTGCGCATCCCGGTACGGCCGACCGGTGTGGCCATCCGCGAGGGTTGAAGGCGCGTATCACCTGCGACGATGGTGGAACGATGACCGAGCCCGATCCCCATCCCGATCCTCGGCCCGCCCCCACGACGGCCGACGACCCGTCGCTGGGCGTGGTCGAGCCGGCCGCGCCGCCGCCGGCTACAACGAGCTGATCGTGCGCTTCGGCTACACCCAGGAGCAGGTCGCCGAGGTGGTCGGCAAGAGCCGCAGCCATCTCGCCAACA
>JBAVEY010000351.1:0-3152 GCA_049587975.1 Actinomycetota bacterium
ATCCGAACGGCTGGTCGAAGGAGTATCTCGTCACGCGGTCGGAGACGATCCGAACCTCTTCCTCAATCAGCGCGGGAATCGCCGGAACGATCTGGAGCATCAGGAGCTGGTCCAGCTCGGCCCAACACTGTTGCTGCGCAGGCCCGATCCGGGCGCGGCACTCGTCGATCTTGGGCTCCACGCTGGGCACCGAGGGAACCGCATACCCCCACCCTGCCAGTTGTTCCTCGCTCGCTCCGATGAGGGAGTAGTTCGTCGTCGGGAACGAACCGATGCCGGCGACGTCGAACGCGGATCCGAAGAGGGGAGATGGGCTTGGGTACTCGGCGTCCCACGTCGTCGTGAAGGTGAGCTGCGGACGCTCCTTGGGGTCCGGCACGAGCTCTTCGAGTCGATTCCACCGCATGAACCGGACGTCGAGGCCGATGCCGATTGCGCGAAGCCCCTTGGCCAGCACGGCGGCGAGCGCGGGGTCGGGCCCAAAGTTCGTGTCGAACATGATGACCCGCCGGCATGACGGATGGTCGCAGACACCATCGTGGTCAGCGTCGTATCTGGACTTCGACATCTCCTCCCGCGCCTTCGTCAGATCGAACGGATACGGATCCCATTCGGCAAGCAGGGCCGCCTCCGTGGAGTCAGGGGCGACATGGCCGATCGGCGAGTATCGGATAAAACCGAAGGCACCCCACCGGTACGACGACGCGATCGCGGCCATGCGGTCGATATCCGACGCGTAGTTGGCGGCGCGTCGCACGTGGACGTCGTCGAATGGGGGCGCCACCAGTCGCATGGACACGAATCCTACGAAGTTGCATGTTTCCCGGAAGACGCGATCTCGAAGCTGCGGGTCGCTTTCGTAACGCTCGAGCTGCTCGGGGGAAGGCGCCCCGTTGTAGATCACGTCCAGGGTCCCGTCGTCGATCGCGCGCCACGCCTCACTCAAACGCACGACACGCACTTCGACGCGGTCGACGTACGCCTCGCGGAGCTCGTCGGTCTGTCGGGACCATGAGGGATTTCGTACGAGAATCAGGGACTCTCCGGCCACCAACCCGGTAACGGGTTGTTGTGCATCTGGTGGGAGCGACGGGTCCAGTTCTTCCGCTCCTTCGATCATGTAGGGACCGCTGGAAGCCAGGAAGCGTCCGTAGCCATCATCGTGTCCCTCGGCCGCGCCGAAACGCGACGAAGGGTCGGTCGGACTCGGCGGGATCGGCGCGGTCGCCGGGAGCGCGAACCGGTACCCGAGGTCGTTCGTGACCTCCGTCAGGTGGACCCGCAGGGTGTACGCGTCGGGCGTTTCCAGGCCGCCGATCGTCGAGGCCCGGCCATCGGCGAACTCGCGAACACCTTCGATGGGCTCGTACATCGCCACGGACTCCTTGGTGCCGATGGCGAGAGTGGCGGTCCTCTCCAGCGCCCGCACGATGTCCGGCGTCGTGATCTCGACGTCGTCGAACGGGGGGGCGTAGCGGATCCCCTTCATGAGGTGGAAGGTCCATGTCAGCCGGTCGTCGGAGATCTCCGGCAGCGCCGTCGCGAGGTCCGGATGGAGCACCGTTCCACCCTCGCTCGTCGACCGGCCTGTGTAGGAGAGCAGCGTGCGGGTGAGGCAGCAACGGAGGAACTCTCGTTGCGGGCCAGCCTCGGAGAACGGAGCCTGCGGATCGAGGAAGCGGGGCTGCTTGATTTGCGCGGCCAAGCCTCCGATGATGCCGACGCGCAACGTGCCACCCCGCAGGTCTGGCGGGCCACTCCTGGTCTGTGCGGGCTCCCCGTCGCCCGTGCATGCCGACGCGATGAGCGACACGACCAGGAGCGCCGTCGCGGCTCGCCGGTTCATCATCCCCTGCACGTGCTCCCTTGCTTGCAGTAGGGGGTGTCGAGGCTTCGGGTATCGAGGGTTCCGCCGAATCTTGGCAAGCGCCACCGGTCGCCTGCAAGAGGGGTTTCCAAGCCTCTCGACCCACCCAGGATCCCCCGCCGACTAGCTTCCCTGGGCTGTGGCGTTCGAGGAACCCATGCACCGTGACCGAGGATGCCCCGTCCGACGCCTGGATGGGCCCGAACGGGGCGCTTCAATCCTCAGGCGACCGATGCTGGCTCGCGACTCTCCGATTCGATGAACGCGGAGGCCTCCACGTCGCTGGGCATGAGCGTCCGGCGACTGAACCACGACGCCACCAGCCACACGGCTGCCGCGGCGATCGCGACGATCCCGACGACCAAGAGGCTGACCAGATCACTCCCATCGCCGCTTACGCCGGTCGGGGGGATACCAACCGGGGGAATTGGTGCTGCTACCACAGGGCACACCTCCCCTCACATGATGGGCGAGGAACCGGCCATCACTTGGCGGAACCGTCGCCGTGTCCTTCCGATTCACGACGCATCGTGGGAGAAGGCCCTAAATGACCGGTCAAAGACCTCTCAAATCGCGCTTGATTGAGGGAACTTCTTTCATCGCAGGCTGAGGAGAGACTGGACGACCGCTGGACCTCGCTTCCAGTCCCGGCCCAGCACTTCTGGAGCCCGTAGGAGTGCGGCGTTACTCAGGATCCCCGGAGTGGGTCGCGACGGCTTCGGGGTCCATTACCACCACCTTGCGGTGCCGGCCCGCGCGCCGGCCGGCACGGCGATCACGCATGCGTGGACACGAGATTCCTAAGGGGCGATCCACAAGTGAAGGGCAAGATGCCGGCCTGTGCGCTCGGCTCGACGCGCGGACGCAGGTAGAAGCGGCCGGGGTCGGGCGTAGAAGCTCGTCCCTCGAACGAAACGGAATTCGGCGGTAGCGGCAGGAAGTCGGTCACCTGCAACGCATGCGCGCGCCCTTTGGCACAGACTCCGGTACTCGAACCAGACCTCGAACGGGGCACTAGGCATCCGGTGGCGCCGGCGTCGCCTACTACCCAGACTCCAAAACCAGAGTTGTGGGGACCGTGTGTCGTGGTCGAGGGTGCAAGCACGACCGGCTGTGTGTTATCAACGCCGAACAGAATCGGCGGATCAGAAGGGGTGACGGCCCCCAAAAAGTTCAGAGACGGACAAGGCAGCCATCCGGGTTGACCAGCGTCGACGACCGGTCTCTTTCCACGCGCAGGAGGTCAAGGCGAGCGCGGGTCGAGATGCGTAGGGCGGTCTGACGC
>JBAVEY010000352.1:0-1978 GCA_049587975.1 Actinomycetota bacterium
TCGTCCTGTGCACGCTCGCGGCCTACGCGTTCGCCCGGATCCGGTTCCTCGGGCGCGGGTTCGTGTACTTCCTGATCCTGGCCACGCTGATGGTGCCGCTGCAGGTCGTGCTGATCCCCACGTTCCTGATCGTGAAGGACCTCGGGCTGCTCGATCGCCTCGGCGCGCTCGTCGTGCCGAACCTGGTCAACGTGTTCGGCATCTTCCTGCTCACGCAGTTCTTCCGGACGCTGCCGATCGAGCTCGAGGAGGCGGCGCGGATCGACGGCGCCTCACGGCTGTCGATCCTGCTGCGGATCGTCGTCCCGCTCTCGCTGCCGGCGCTCGCCACGCTCGCGGTGATCCAGTTCCTGTGGACGTGGAACGACTTCCTGTGGCCGCTGGTCACGATCTTGACGAACCAGGACGCGTTCACCCTGCAGCTCGGGCTCGCCACCTTCCAGGGAGCCCACAACACGCAGTGGCACCTGGTCGCGGCCGCCAACATCATGTCGATGGTGCCGATGATCGTCCTGTTCCTGCTCGCGCAGCGGTACTTCGTCCGCGGCATCGCCACCCAGGGACTGAAGGGTTAGCGCGATGGCCCGGGTCGCGTTCGAGCGGGTCACGAAGGTCTACCCTGGGCCGGTCGTCGCGGTGGATGACCTCACGCTCGAGGTCGCCGACGGGGAGTTCCTGATCCTCGTCGGGCCGTCGGGTTGCGGGAAGTCGACGGCGCTTCGGATGGTGGCGGGGCTCGAGCGGATCAGCGACGGCACGATCGCGATCGGCGACCGCGTCATCAACGACGTGCCCCCGAAGGACCGCGACATCGCGATGGTGTTCCAGAACTACGCGCTGTACCCGCACATGACGGTGGAGAAGAACCTCGGGTTCGGCCTGCGGCGACGACGGACGCCCCGGGAGGACGTGCGGCAGCGCGTGGACGAGATCAGCGAGATGCTCGGACTGCACGACCTGCTCCGCCGCCGCCCGGGGCAGCTCTCGGGCGGCCAGCGTCAGCGCGTGGCGATGGGCCGGGCCCTCGTGCGCGAGCCCGAGGTGTTCCTGCTCGACGAGCCGCTGTCGAACCTGGACGCGAAGCTCCGCGTCCAGATGCGGGCCGAGCTCAAGCGGCTGCACGAGCGCATCGGCGTCACGACGATCTACGTGACCCACGATCAGGTCGAGGCGATCACGCTCGGGGAGCGGATCGCCGTGCTCCGCGATGGCGTCCTGCAGCAGGTCGGCCCGCCGCAGGACGTGTACGACCACCCCACGAACGTGTTCGTGGCCGGGTTCATCGGGTCGCCGCCGATGAACCTGTTGAAGGGCACGGCGTCGCATGGGCGCGTGACGGTGGGCGACGTCGAGCTCGAGCCCCCGTCGGCGCCCCTGCCCGAGGGCGAGATCTGGGTGGGGATCCGTCCCGAGGGCCTGCGCCCGGTGGGGGAGGCTTGGGCGGGCCCGGTCTTCGAGGTCTGCGTCGAGGTGGTCGAGCCGCTCGGCGACGAGGTCCTCGTCCACGGCTCGGTGGCGTCGCCCGGCGGCGTCGTGGCGACCGAGGCCGAGGAGGGCATCCTGGCGGTCGAGACCGAGCGCGGGCGCGCGAACCTGATCGTCCGGCTCCCGCCGGAGGATCGCCCGGCTACCGGCTCCCTGCTCGTCGTGGCACCCGCGCCGAACGCGGTCCGCCTGTTCGACCCGGCGAGCGGCCGGGCCATCCCGAACGCGTGACCGGCGAGCGGCGGACCATCCTGGTGCTCTCCGCCGTGTGCATCGGGCTCCTCGGCGTGACCGCGTGGGCGCTGGCCACGCGGAGCGCCGGGACGGCGTCCTCGCACGAGCGACCCGTCTACTGGGTGGCGACCGACGGCGACGACGCGGGCAGCGGGACCCGGGACGAGCCGTGGGCCACGCTCCAGCACGCGGCGGACGCCGCGCGTCCGGGCGCCACCGTGTACGTGCGCGCGGGCGTGTACGCGCAGCGTGTCGACCT
>JBAVEY010000353.1:0-5735 GCA_049587975.1 Actinomycetota bacterium
GGCCAGGCCCTTCTCGGCCTGGCGCTTGGTGATCGCCGCGGTCAGGGTGGTCTTGCCGTGGTCGATGTGGCCCATCGTCCCGATGTTCACGTGCGGCTTCGTGCGCTCGAACTTCTTCTTGCCCATCGCTCCTCTTCTCCTCGTCCTGCTCTCGTCTGGGTCCGAGGTCCTACTCGCCCCGGACGCGGGCAACGATCTCCTTGGAGATGTTGGCCGGCACCTCGTGGTAGTTCTGCAACTGCATCGGGGTGTGCGACGCGCGTCCCTGGGTGCGCGAACGCAGGTCGGTCGCGTAGCCGAACAGCTCGGCGAGCGGGACCAGCACCCGGATCGCCTTCTGGCCGCTCCGGTCGTCGATCCGCTCGATCCGCCCGCGCCGCGCGGTCACGTCGCCCATGACCTCGCCCATGAACTCCTCGGGCGTGATGACCTCGAACTCCATCACGGGCTCGAGCAGGACGGGGTCGGCTCGGCGAGCGGCATCCTTGAGACCGATCGAGCCGGCGATCTTGAACGCCATCTCGGACGAGTCCACCTCGTGGTAGGACCCGTCGATCAGGGTGGCGCGGAGGTCGACGAGCGGGTACCCGGCGAGAACGCCGGTCTCCATCGCCTCTTGGATGCCCTGGTCGACGGCCGGGATGTACTCGCGCGGGATCTTCCCGCCGACGATCTTGTTCACGAACTCGTAGCCGCCGCCCTGGCCGGTCGGCTCCACGTCCAGGTACACGTGGCCGAACTGCCCGTGCCCACCGCTCTGGCGAACGAACCGGCCCTCGACCTTGTGGACGAGCCTGCGGATCGTTTCGCGGTAGGCCACCTGCGGTTTGCCGACGTTCGCATCGACGCTGAACTCGCGGCGGAGCCGGTCCACGATGATGTCGAGGTGCAGCTCGCCCATCCCGGAGATCACCGTCTGCCCGGTCTCGTCGTCGTACTTGACGACGAACGTTGGGTCCTCGTCGGCGAGCTTGGCCAGGCCGGTGCCCAGCTTGTCCTGGTCGGCCTTGGTCTTGGGCTCGACGGCGACCGAGATCACCGGCGTCGGGAAGCTGATCGACTCGAGGACGATCGGGTTCGCCGGGTCCGCGAGGGTGTCCCCGGTGCTCGAATGCTTGAGCCCGACGATCGCGACGATATCGCCGGTGAACGCGGCCTCCATGTCCTCCCGGTGGTTCGCGTGCATCTGGAGGATGCGGCCGATGCGCTCCTTGCGCTCCTTCGTCGTGTTCTCGACGTGGGAGCCCGCGCGGAGCACGCCCGAGTAGACCCGGACGTACGTGAGCCGGCCCACGAAGGGGTCGGACATGATCTTGAAGACCAATCCGGAGAACGGCTCGGTGTCATCCGGATCGCGCTCCGCGTGCTCACCCTTCGGCGTGTGACCCTCCACGGGCGGGACGTCGCTCGGCGCGGGCAGGTACGCCACGATCGCGTCGAGCAGCGGCTGGATCGCCTTGTTCTTGAACGCCGAACCGAGCAGCACCGGTACGCCCTCGCCAGACAGGGTCGCGCGGCGGATCGCGCGTCGCAGCTCGTCCACGGTCGCTTCGTCCTCGTGGACGAACTTCTCCATCAGCGACTCGTCGTGGTCGGCGAGCTTCTCGAAGAGGTCGCGGTGGGCCTGCTGGGCGGCCTCCATGAGCTCGGCGGGGATCTCGGTGGTCTCCCATTCTTCCCCCATCTCCGAGATCCAATGGAGCGCCTTCATCTCGACGAGATCGATCACGCCCTGGAAATCGGACTCGCCGCCCCACGGGAGCTGCAGGACGAGGGGGTTGGCCTGCAACCGGTCGACCATCATCTCGACGGTGCGCCCGAAGTCGGCGCCGGTGCGGTCCATCTTGTTCACGAAGCAGACCCGCGGGACCGAGTAGCGGTCGGCCTGGCGCCAGACCGTCTCGGTCTGCGGCTCGACACCGGCGACCGCGTCGAAAACGGCGATCGCGCCGTCCAGCACGCGTAGGGACCGCTCGACCTCGACCGTGAAGTCGACGTGACCCGGGGTGTCGATGATGTTGATCCAGTGGCCCTTCCAGTGCGTCGTCGTCGCGGCCGAGGTGATCGTGATCCCGCGCTCGCGCTCTTGGACCATCCAGTCCATCTGGGCGGTGCCCTCGTGGACCTCGCCGATCTTGTAGGCCTTGCCCGTGTAGTAGAGGATCCGCTCGGTCGTCGTGGTCTTGCCCGCGTCGATGTGCGCCATGATCCCGATGTTGCGGGTCCTGGCGAGCGGGTACTCGCGGATCACCAGGTCCTTGCCGGACCCGGTCCCGCGTCCCGTGACCTTCTCGACCGTCTCTGCCACGTCCACCTTCTCCGCCGGGACCGCCATGTCAGCGACCCACCTCATGGAACGCCGGGCTCCCTCGGAGCCCGGCCACGTCGTTGCTCTCGATCACCATCGGTAGTGCGCGAATGCCTTGTTGGCCTCGGCCATCTTGTGCATGTCCTCGCGGCGCTTCACCGAGACACCCTGGCCGTTGGAGGCGTCCATGATCTCGCCCACCAAGCGCTCGGCCATCGAGTGCTCCTTGCGTGCGCGGGCGTTGTTCACGATCCAACGCATCGCGAGCGTGGTCCCACGCGACGGTCGAACCTCGACCGGCACCTGGTAGTTCGCGCCGCCCACGCGCCGCGAACGCACCTCGAGGAGCGGACGGACGTTCTCGACCGCCTTCTTGAGGGCGATCACCGGGTCGTTGGCCGTGCGCTCGCTGATCATCTCGAGCGCCTTGTAGACCGTACGCTCGGCGAGGGTCTTCTTCCCGTCCAGCAGGATCTTGTTGATCAGCTGCGTGACCAGGACGTTCTGGTAGACCGGGTCCGGTCCGGTGTCGCGATGGACGGCAGGGCCTTTGCGGGGCATCTCAATCGCCGCCCTTCTTGGCGCCGTACCGGGAGCGGGCCTTGCGTCGCTCCTTCACGCCGGCCGTGTCGAGCGTGCCGCGGATGATCTTGTAGCGGACGCCAGGCAGGTCGCGGACGCGGCCGGCCCGGACCAGGACGATCGAGTGCTCCTGCAGGTTGTGCCCGACGCCCGGGATGTAGGCGGTGACCTCGATCCCGGTGGTCAAGCGCACGCGGGCGACCTTGCGCAGGGCCGAGTTCGGCTTCTTCGGGGTCGTGGTGTAGACGCGCGTGCAGACCCCCCGCCGCTGCGGGGAACCCTTGAGCGCGGGAGCCTTGGTCTTCTCCCGGGGCCGCGTACGGCCCTCCCGCACGAGTTGCTGGATCGTGGGCATGGTCCTCTCGCCTACACTCTCGACTTGTCACCGAAACCGGGGCCCGACAGCGTTGAAGCCGGACCGCGGGCCCGGCTTCCAGGGCGGAACTCAGTGGGCGTAGGTCGTCCCTTGGGAAACCCCCTGGAAGCGCACCAGATACCGGGCCCGCCCGCCGAGCCCGGTGCAAACGATGAGGCTACTAGGCACGCCGCGTGCGTGTCAACGCGTCGGGCCTAGGCACGGCCGGCCGTGCCTGAGTTCGCCCCGCGGCCCGAGGAGATCGCCACTCACCGGATCGGCCTCGAGCGTCAACACGATCTGGAAGAAGCGCCTCGTCTGGGGGTCGTAGAGGCAGGAGGGATTCGGTGAGGACCGGGCCGAACCGGTCGGTAGCTGGGTCGAACAGGGGCGGCGATCCGTAGAAGCGGTTCATCTCGGTCGGCGGGGCCAGGGCGCTCCCAGTGTCGTCGAACGGCCGGATCGTCACGTTGATGGACTCCAGGACGAACCCGTTCCCGACGCAGAGACCCTGGTCGGGTGGCTCGAAGTCGAACCCGGTCGTCGCCGCATCGTCGAACGCGTCGAGCCCCCCCGAACTCCGTGAGCAGGCTGGCCGGCTGTCCGGACACCGGGGCCCCCCGACGGCCGGGGCCGCACCGGCCGGCAACGGGAGCTCGTGGCCCTCCCCCTCTTCCTCCTCGAACACGCGGATCCGCTCGAGGGACAGCCCCGGGGTCTTGGGAGCGGCGGCCCGCTGCGCCGCGCCCGCGAAGGTGGTCCCCCCACGGAAGACGGCGAGACCCGTGGCACCGCTCGTCGGACGATGGATCGCGGGAGCACGGCCCGAGGCGGGAACTACGGTGAGGCCGATCACCAGAGCAGGCAGGCGATCATCGACAAGGCACGGGTCAGGGTCAGGGGGCCCGGGTGCATGGACGCACTCCTTCGGTTGGACGTCGCCGTGGCTTCGGGTGCTTCCGAGGATCGGTCAAGCCCGGGCCCGGCCACATCCGAGCCGAGCGACGCTCTGCGACTGCGATGATGCGCGCGGCGATCGCGGCCCGGGCCTGACTCCCTTTGTGACTGGCTTCGTGCCTTGCTTCCGATCTGTCGGTCCGGGTGCGCGATCGTCGATGAGGGACCAACCGGACGAGCAGTGACCTGATAGGAGCCTGGCTTCAAGCCCCATCGCAGTGCTGTCCACCCGCCCGGTCGGTCCGCCACCTCACTTCCCCGGATCGGAGGAGCGGATGGCGGCATCGAGCATGGCACATCGCCGAGCGAGCGGGATCGTCGTGGGTGTGGACACCCACAAGGACCTCCATGTCGCTCGGGCGAAGGACGAGCTCGGTCGAGGGCTCGGGGAGATCACGATCCCCGCATCGGCGAAGGGCTACCGGGCGCTCCTTTCGTGGTCCCGCGGCCTCGGTGAGGTTCGGGCCTTCGGCGTGGAGGGCTCGGGGTGTTACGGGGTGGGGCTGGCGCGTCATCTCCGCGCCCACGGCGAGGTCGTGATCGAGGTGATCCGACCCAATCGCCAGGCGAGGAGACTCCGAGGCAAGTCCGATCCGGCAGATGCCGAGGCCGCCGCGTTGGCGGTCCTTTCTGGTGAGGCCTCGGGGATCCCCAAGGCAAGCGATGCTGCCGTGGAGATGATCCGAGCTCTCCGGGTGGCGCGGTCCACGGCGAACAGGGCCCGCACGCAGGCCATCAACGCCCTACACGCCCTGGTCGTGACGGCTCCCGAAGAGCTGCGGGCAGATCTACGAGGGCTGCCGGGGCCAAGGCTCCAACGCGTCTGTGCCGGTCTTCGTCCGGGCGAGCTCACGGGTCCGGTCGATGCGACGAAGATGGCGCTTCGATCCCTCGCCCGACGGCACCAGGCCCTGAGCGCCGAAGTGCGAGAACTCGACAAGGATCTCCGGAACCTCACGGCGCAGGCCTGCCCGGCACTCGTGGGCATCTTCGGCGCCGGCTCTGACACCGCGGGTGCGCTGTTGCTCGCGGCCGGGGACAACCCCGGACGCCTGCGCTCGGAGGCCGCGTTCGCCAAGATGACCGGGGTCTCTCCGGTCCAGGCATCCTCCGGCAAGACCACGAGACACCGGCTGAACCGCGGCGGCGATCGGCACGCGAACGCGGCCCTGCATCGGATCGTCCTCGTGAGGCTCCGATGGCGTCATCCACCCACGATCGACTACGTCCAGAGGCGAACGGCCGAGGGCAAGTCCAAGAGGGAGATCATCCGATGTCTTAAACGGTATGTGGCTCGCGAGGTCTACCGCGCTTTGACTGACGTCCCCGCCGACGCTTCATCGCCGGCGTGAACTTAAAGCGATCGTCTGCATGGCCTCAGAGCAGCTTGACGTTGATAGGAGCATCGGAAACGACTGCCTCTGCGGCCAGAGCCCGGAGTCGTGCTCCGCGGGCGATCCGATTCCGGCTCGAACTTCGACCCCGTTTGCTCCTTCTGCCAGAGGAAGCGATCAGACGGGAACCGACAAGTCA
>JBAVEY010000354.1:0-2634 GCA_049587975.1 Actinomycetota bacterium
CCCCACAGGAAGCCGGCGACCACGGCGGCCGTGATGATGGGCAGGGACCGGCTCGGGAGGTTCCCGACCACGTACAGCACCCACGCCACGAGGGCGGCTCCCGCCGCTCCGATCCCCGTCAGCGTAAGGGACTGCTGCGTGAACCCCCGCCAGAACAGCTCCTCGCCCGGCACCGCGAGCAGTAGCGATAACAGGAGCTCGCGCGCGAGCGGCGTGTCGGAGGCCTGTCCGTATGCGGCGGCAACCGCCTTGCGGAAGAACGCCCAGCGATCGGCCACGATCACGAACAGCCGCGTGGCCCCCCAGAAGACGATGCCGCTCGCCGCCCCGACGAGAGCCGCCTCCCCCGCCGAAACCTTCGCGGTCGTGTCCGGGTACAGAACGATCGCCACCACGCCCATCGCCGCAAGGACGAACGGGACGACGCTCAGCACCTCGCGCTTCCCACGAGACACGGACCGCCACGCCAGCATCTGGGCGACGAGTCCGGCAGCCACAACGAGGTAGTCGAGCGTGCTCATGCGGGGAAGAACCTCATGTTGACGGCGATCTCGGCCGTGAGCGAGGTCACGGCCGCAATGTAGTACAAGCCCGTGGCCGATTGCACCGCTTGGGTCGCGTGCCCTTCAGCGCGGCGCGTGCGAGAAGCTGCTGATCGATTGCGAGGAGGATCGGGTGCTTCGGGCGGTGCTCGTCGGGATGCTACGCCTTTACTTCATTCGATTGGCATGATGCCAAGGCCCAGGCAGGCGTATGAAATGGCATTCAGGTTGTACGACGTCTGGGGGCATCGTCGAAGGAGGGAGCGAAATGCTTGCGGCAAACGGTTACTGGTTGTGGTGGACCTTGGCCATCATCGTGTGGATCGCCATCGCCTTCTGGCCGGCACGAGTGGCCGCTCGCAAGGGCCACAGCTTCATCGGGTACTTCATCTTCAGCCTCTTCTTCTTCCCCGCAGCGATCATCACTGCCTACCTCGTGCAGGACAGGAGCGTCAGAAGCGCGTAGAGAAGGCACTTCGGTTGGAGGTTGGGCGTCCGGGAGATACAGGACGGCGCACCCGACAGTACGTGTTGTCGAGGAGAGGCCCGGCTGATCTATCGTGATCCCAGGCCACAGACCCTAGCGAGACTGCTCACTCGAGCCAACGAAAGGGGCCCGAACATGACAGAAGTGTCCCTGGATGAACTCGGCCCCGTCGACTACATCGTCGTGGAGTTTCCGGCAGGAGCGAGCAACTTTACGGGCGATATGGCGAAAGAGCTGCTGGCCTTGGTGGACGCTGGAACGATCCGCGTGATCGACGTGTTGATCCTGACCAAGAACGAGGACGGTTCCGTCGAGGCGATGGAGCTTTCCGACGTCCCCGAGCTCGGAGAGCTCCAAGCAGTCGAGGCGCAGCTGGCGGAGCTGTTGGCCGAGGAGGACGTCGAGCGCCTCGCCGCCGCCATGGAACCAGGGAGCACTGCCGGAGTGCTGATCTGGGAGAACCTTTGGGCCGTGCCATTCGCGTCAGCGGCGCGGCGTTCTGGTGGCCAACTGATCGCGAACGGACGGATTCCCCTTCAGGCGATCATCGCCTCCATCGAGGCCGACGAAGCACCCACAACCCAAGGAGGATGAACATGCCAGTCAGGCCAGCACGTCGAGGAAGAGTTGGTGTCATCGGCGCCCCGGTGGCCAAGACCGCGGTCGTTGCCAAAGCCGTCACACCTGGCCCCTCCCCGGTAGCGAAAACCGCGGTCGTAGCCGCAGCTGTCACACCTGGGCGGGGTCGTCGGCGAATCTAGCCACGGGCTACTGGAAGCCCGTCTTCGGCGGAGTTCCTCCATTTCTGAGCCTATCTGTGGTGGTGGGAGCCGAGGAAGTGGAGGTATTTCCGAAAACCTCGACCCCACTTCCACCTTCAGCGCGCCAGTCCATCCCGCCGCCGCGCCACGGGAGTCCGCGGCACACGGCGAGCCCCGGATGGCGGCGGGCTGGCAGATCGGCGTGTCGACCTCCGCTTATCATCACGATGATCCGGCGCCCGAGCGGAGGCTGCTTGATCGGCGACCTAAGACGGCTGGAGGGAGGTCACGTCGCCGCGAACGGCGTCGACTTCCACGTGCTTCAGGCTGGCGATCATGGTCCGCTCGCGCTGTGCCTCCACGGGTTCCCGGACTCGGCATACACGTGGCACGAGATCCTGCCGGTGCTCGCCGGGCGAGGCTATCGAGCGGTGGCGCCGTTCATGCGGGGCTACGCGCCAACCGGTCTTGCCCCGGACGCTCGCTACGACGTGAACGCTCTGGCCGATGATGCGATCGCACTGCATGAAGCCCTCGGAGGGGACGAGCGGGCCGTGATCGTCGGCCACGACTGGGGTGCCGACGCGGCGTACGCAGCCGCCGCGCTCGCTCCGGCCCGGTGGCGACGAGTCGTGGCCCTCGCCGTGCCACCGGCGGTGCTCGATCAGCGCCTCTACTCGGATTTCGAGCAGCTCAAGCGTTCCTTCTACGTGTTCCTGCTGCAGACGAGCCTCGCCGAGGAGGTCGTGGGCGCGAACGACATGGAGTTCATCGACCGACTCTGGCTGGAGTGGTCGCCCGGCTTCGACTCGACCCATATACGGGCACTCGCGAAGGCCAGCCT
>JBAVEY010000355.1:0-28976 GCA_049587975.1 Actinomycetota bacterium
ACGGAAGCAGGGGACGGGAGGAGACGGAGATGCGATACGAGTTCGAGCGGGGCGGAAGGACGGTCGCGAGCGTGCTGTGGGAGGGCCCGGGTCAGGTGACGATGGACGTGGCCGACGCCGCGGATCGTCCGCAGTTCGACCGGTTCTTCGGCGAGGAGGTCGCGTACCTGGACGCCGGGTTCGACTTCGGCGGCGGGATGGACGAGGCCGGGATGACCACGCGGCGGCGCGACTGGACGCCGTGGGAGTTCGAGCGGGCCGCGCGCAACCTGGCGCACCGGTTGGGGTGCACGGTCCGCCGTGTCGAGACCGGACCGGTGGAGGAGCGGGAGGCCGTCGCCCAGTGAAGATCACCGGCGCGCAGGCGCTGTTCCGATCGCTCGAGGGCGAGGGCGTCGATCTCGCGTTCGGCATCCCGGGTGGCGCGATCCTGCCCGCCTACGATCCGCTGATCGACTCGAAGGTCCGCCACGTCCTGTGCCGGCACGAGCAGGGGGCCGGCCACGCGGCCGAGGGCTACGCCTGGGCGACGGGCAAGGTGGGGGTCGCGATCGCCACCTCGGGCCCGGGCGGCTGCAACCTCGTGACGTCGCTCGCCGACGCGAAGATGGACTCGGTCCCGATGGTGGCGATCACCGGACAGGTCCCGACGCCGGTCGTCGGCAACGATGCGTTCCAAGAGGCCGACATCACGGGCATCACGATGCCGATCACCAAGCACAACTTCCTGGTCAAGGACGCGAACGAGCTCGCGATGACGATCCGCGAGGCGTTCCACATCGCCCGGACCGGACGGCCCGGCCCCGTGCTCGTGGACATCCCGAAGGACGTCCAGCTGCAGGAGATCACGTGGGACTGGCCCGAGTCGATCGACCTCCCCGGCTACCGCCCGACGACCAAGGGCAACCTGAAGCAGGTCCGCACGGCCGCGAACATGATCATGGCCTCCGAGCGCCCGGTCCTGTATGTCGGCGGCGGTGTGATCAAGGCCGAGGCGCACAAGGAGCTGCTGAAGCTCGCGAACGATGGGCGGCTCCCCGTCACGACCACGCTGATGGCGCGGGGGGCCTTCCCCGACACCCACGAGCTCGCGCTCGGGATGCCCGGGATGCACGGCGCCTACACGGCCGTCACCGCGATGCAGAAGGCCGACCTGCTGATCGCGCTCGGCGCTCGGTTCGACGACCGGGTGACCGGGCAGCTGTCCTCGTTCGCGAAGGGCGCCAAGATCGTGCACGTCGACATCGACCCCGCCGAGATCGGGAAGAACCGGGTCGCCGACGTGCCGATCGTCGGCGACTGCAAGGACGTCATCGCCAAGCTCCACGTCGAGCTCCGACGACTGCAGGACGAGGCCGGTGGGGTCCCCGACCGGGCGGCCTGGCTCGCGCGGCTCGACGAGTGGAAGCGGACGTACCCCTACACCTACGACCAGCCCGCGGACGGCCCCCTCAAGCCGCAGTTCTGCATCGAGCGCCTCTACGAGCACACGAAGGGCGACGCGATCGTCGTCGCCGGCGTGGGCCAGCACCAGATGTGGGCGTCCCAGTTCTGGCGGTTCACCGAGCCGCGGACGTGGGTGAACTCCGGGGGGCTGGGCACCATGGGGTTCGCCGTGCCGGCGGCGCTCGGCGCCAAGGCCGGCCGTCCCGATCGACGGGTGATCGCGATCGACGGGGACGGGTGCTTCCAGATGACCAGTCAGGAGCTCGCGACCTCGACGGCCGAGGGCATCCCGTTCGTCACGGCCATCATCAACAACGCGCACCTGGGGATGGTCCGGCAGTGGCAGGAGCTGTTCTACGAGGAGCGGTACTCGCAGGTCTATCTGTCCTATGACGTGCCGGACTACGTGAAGCTCGCCGAGGCGTACGGGTGCGTGGGTCTGCGCGCCGAGCATCCCGACGACGTGGATGCCGTGATCGACAAGGCGCTCTCGGTCACCGACCGGAGCGTCGTCATCGACTTCCGCGTGGACTCCAAGGAGATGTGTTTCCCGATGGTCCCGGCCGGCTCGAGCAACGACGAGATCATCGTCGGCCCCGAGGGCCTGCGTCCGACGAACGATCCCGCCGAGGCCCCGGTCGCATGAGCCTCCACACGATCTCGGTGCTCGTCGAGGACAAGCCCGGGGTCCTCACGCGCGTCGCCGGCCTGTTCGCGGCCCGGGGGTTCAACATCGACTCGCTCGCCGTCGGGCCGACGGACGACGCCGGCCTGTCGCGGATGACGATCGTGGTTCAGGTCGACACGAAGCCGCTCGAGCAGGTGACGAAGCAGCTCAACAAGTTGGTGAACGTGATCAAAATCTTGGAGCACGAGGCGGGAGAGGCCGTCGAGCGCGAGCTGATGCTGGTGAAGGTCAAGGGCGAGGGCGAGGCCCGCGCGCGGATCCTCGAGATCTGTGACGTGTTCCGGGTCCGCGTGCTCGACGTGACCCACCGGACCATCACGATCGAGGGCACGGGCACGCCCGACAAGCTGGAGGCCCTCCTCGAGCTGCTGCGTGACTTCGGCATCGTGGAGCTCTCGCGCACGGGACGGATCGCGCTCGCCCGCGGCGATCGGGGGATCAAGGAGCGGACGGCGCGCCTTCGCGCCGTCGCCGGGAACGGACAGGAGTGGACCGGCGGCGGCGTCTGACGTCGTCGACGAACGCGACCGAAAGGCGGAACACGACCGATGGCGACGATCTACCACGACGTGGATGCCGACCCATCGGTCTTGGCCGGCCAGCGGATCGCGGTCCTCGGGTTCGGGAGCCAGGGCCACGCGCACGCGCAGAACCTGAAGGATTCGGGCCACGACGTCCGGGTCGGTCTGCGCGAAGGCTCGGCGTCGTGGTCGAGGGCGGAGGAGGCCGGGCTGCCCGTGAGGCCGACGGGGGAAGCCGTGGCGGAGGCGGACGTGGTCATGGTCGTGCTCCCTGACACGGCGCATGGCGCCGTGTACGACTCGGCCATCGCGCCGAACCTACAGGCGGGCAACATGTTGATGTTCGCGCACGGGTTCTCGGTGCACTTCGGGACCGTGCGGCCGCCCGCCCACGTCGACGTCACGATGATCGCGCCCAAGGGCCCGGGGCACCTCGTCCGGCGCACCTTCCAGGAGGGGATCGGGACCCCCGCGCTGGTCGCGGTCCAGCAGGACGCGACGGGCACGGCGCTGGCGCGCGCGCTCGCCTACGGCGCCGGGATCGGCGCCGCTCGCGCCGGCATCATCCAGACGACGTTCAAGGAGGAGACCGAGACCGACCTGTTCGGTGAGCAGTCGGTGCTGTGCGGCGGGATCTCGACGCTCGTCGAGGCCGGGTTCGACACCCTCGTGCAGGCCGGTTACCAGCCGGAGATCGCCTACTTCGAGTGCCTGCACGAGCTCAAGCTGATCGTCGACCTGATCTACGAGGGCGGCCTGTCGTGGATGCGGTACTCGATCTCCGACACGGCCGAGTGGGGCGACTACCGGAGCGGTCCGAGGATCGTGGACGAGGGCGTGCGCGAACGCATGCGCCAGGTCCTGTCCGAGATCCAGGACGGCGCGTTCGCGAAGGAGTGGCTGGGGGAGGCCGAGGCCGGCTTCCCCCACTTCCTCGCGCTGCGTCGCGAGGCCCGCGGCTCGCAGCTCGAGTCGGTGGGCCGCGAGCTGCGTCCGATGATGCCGTGGCTGCACTCCGAGGAGAAGGTGGTCCCCGATGACGAACGACCCTGACGTAGTTCGGATCTTCGATACCACGCTCCGCGACGGCGAACAGGCCCCCGGGATCGCGCTCACCCGGGCCGAGAAGGTCGAGATCGCAGAGCAGCTGGCCCGCCTCGGCGTCGACGTGATCGAGGCGGGCTTCCCCGTCTCGAGCGAGGGGGAGTTCGAGGCCGTGAGCGAGATCGCCTCGAGCGTCCGCGGCCCGGTGATCGCGGCGCTCGCTCGCGTCGTGCCCGGCGACATCACCCGCGCGGCCGAGGCCCTCGCCGGCGCCGAGCGGTGGCGGATCCACACGTTCATCTCGACCAGCGACATCCACATGACGGACATGCTCCGGATGAGCCAGGCGCAGGTGCTCGACGCGATCCGCGAGGGCGTCAAGCTGGCCGTCGGCTACACGGAGGACGTCGAGTTCAGCGCGCAGGACGCGACCCGGACCGAGCTGGATTTCCTCCTCGAGTGCTTCCGGGTCGCGGTGGACGCCGGGGCGACGACGATCAACGTCCCCGACACGGTCGGCTACGCGATGCCACATGAGTTCGGGGAGCTGGTCCGGACGGTGCGCGAGGCCGTTCCCGAGCACATCGTGATCTCGACGCACTGCCACAACGACCTGGGATTGGCCGTCGCCAACTCCCTAGCCGGCATCGTCAACGGCGCCCGGCAGGTCGAGGTGGCCGTCAACGGGATCGGCGAGCGTGCGGGCAACTGCTCGCTCGAGGAGGTCGCGATGGTCGTGCGCACGCGCCGAGAGGCCCTCGGCGTCACGCATCGGCTGAACCTGAAGGAGATCACGCGCACGTCGCGCCTCGTCAGCATGACCACGGGCTACGGTGTGCAGCCGAACAAGGCCGTCGTCGGCTCCTCCGCGTTCGCGCACGAGAGCGGGATCCACCAGCACGGGGTGCTGGCGAACCGAGCGACCTACGAGATCATGGACCCGCTCGAGATCGGCCTGGAAGGCAATCAGCTCGTGCTCGGCAAGCACTCCGGTCGTCACGCGTTCGCCGACGCGCTCGACAAGATCGGGATCGAGCTCGACGAGGAGCACCTCAACCATGCGTTCGCGCGCTTCAAGGACCTCGCCGACCGCAAGATCCAACTCACCGACCAGGACCTCGCGGCCATCGTCTCCGAGGAGCTCGGCGCGGCCGCGGAGGACGTGTTCGTCCTGGAGGCGCTCCAGGTCGGCGGCGGGACCGCGCTCTCGCCGACGGCGAGCGTCCGGCTCCGCAGGGGCGAGGAGATGGTCGAGGAGTCCGCGATGGGCGACGGCATGATCGATGCGGCGATGGGCGCGATCCAACGAGCCTCCGGGGTGGAGGGGCGACTCGTCTCGTTCAACGTCTCGGCCGTCACCGGCGGGACCGACGCGCTCGGTGACGTCGTGGTGCAGCTGGACGCGCTCGGACGGCGGGTGACGGGCCGCGGCGTGGCGACCGACGTGGTCGAGGCGAGCGCTCGCGCCTACCTGGCCGCGGTCAACCGCGCCCTGCTGATGTCGAACCGCGACGACGACGCGGAGAAGCTCACCCCGTGACCGGCCGGGCGCACTCGGTCGGCGTGATCCGGGGCGACGGGACCGGTCCCGAGGTCGTCGGCGAGGCCCTCAAGGTGCTCGAGTCCGTCCGCCGCGGCTTCGACGTCGCGACGGTCGAGTTCGATCTCGGCGCCGAACGTTACCTGCGCACCGGCGAGGTGCTCCCCGACGAGGAGCTCGAACGACTCCGCACGATGGACGCCGTCCTGCTCGGAGCCGTGGGCGATCCTCGTGTCCGGCCCGGCATCCTCGAACGTGACTTACTGCTACGCATCCGGTTCGAGCTCGACCAGTACGTGAACCTCCGGCCGATCGTGCGGTACCCGGGCGTCGAGACCCTCGTGCCCTCCCACTCGCAGGACGACGTCGACATGGTGGTCGTCCGCGAGAACTCCGAGGGCCTGTACAGCGGGTCGGGTGGCTTCCACCGCAAGGGCACGCCGCACGAGGTCGCCGTGCAGGAGTCGATCAACACGCGCCATGGAGTGGAGCGGATCGTCCGGTACGCGTTCGAGCTCGCGATGCGCCCCGATCGCCGGCGCAAGGTCACGCTCGTCCACAAGACCAACGTGCTCACCTTCGCGGGGGACCTGTACCAGCGCGTCGTGGACGAGGTCGGGAACGCGTTCCCCGAGATCGAGCGCGACTACGTCCATGTGGACGCCGCGTGCATCTACCTGTTGGATCAGCCGTCGCGGTTCGACGTGATCGTCACGGACAACATGTTCGGGGACATCATCACGGACCTCGGCGCCATGATCCAAGGCGGGATGGGCATCGCGGCGGGCGGCAACATCAACCCGTCCGGGATGAGCATGTTCGAACCGATCGGCGGGACGGCTCCCGACCACGCGGGCAAGGGGACGATTAACCCGCTCGCCGCGATCGGCGCGCTGCAGATGCTGCTCACGCAGCTCGGCGAGGATGAAGCCGCGGCGCGCGTGGTGGCGGGCATCCGGTTCGCGTGCTCGAAGCTCCATTCGATGCGGGCGGGGCAGATGGGGTACTCGACCCCGGAGGTCGGCGATCTCGTGATCGAGGGGGCGGCTCCGTGAGCGCCCCCCTGCAGGTCGAGCTGTACGACACCACCCTGCGTGACGGGGCGCAGGGGACGGGCTTCTCCTACTCGATCGACGATCGGCTGCGGATCCTGCACAAGCTCGACCAGCTGGGTGTCCCGTTCATCGAAGGCGGCTGGCCCGGCGCCAACCCGCGCGAGACCGAGTTCTTCCGGCTCGCGACGGGCGAGACGCTCACGCACGCGACGCTCACCGCGTTCGGGATGACGCGCAAGGCGAGGGAGGTGCCGGACGCAAGTGCGGTGCTCCGCGACCTCCTCGACGCGGGGACCGAGGTGGTCTGTCTGGTGGGCAAGGCATGGAACCTCCACGTCACCGAAGCGCTCCGCACGGACCTGGACGAGGGCGAGGCCATGGTCCGCGATTCGGTCGGGTTCTTGCGGCGACAGGGCCGCCGGGTGTTCTTCGACGCCGAGCACTTCTTCGACGGCTACCGGAGCGATCCCGGGTTCGCGCTGCGGGTGCTCGCGGCGGCCGAGCAGGCGGGCGCCGAGCGGCTGATCCTGTGCGACACGAACGGCGGGATGCTCCCGCAGGAGGTGGCGCGCATCGTCGACGAGGTGCGCGAGGTCGTCCGGGCGCCGCTCGGTATCCACGTCCACAACGACGCCGGATGCGCCGTGGCGAACTCGCTGATCGCCGTGGAGCACGGCGCCCTCCAGGTCCAAGGCGTCGTGAACGGCTACGGCGAGCGGACCGGCAACGCGGACCTGATCCCGATCGTCGCCAACCTGATCCTGAAGATGGGTGCGGAATGCTTGCCCGACGGCTCGCTGGAGCGGCTCACCGAGGTGGCGCACTACGTCGCCGAGGTGGCGAACGTGGCGCCGGACTCGCGCCAGCCGTACGCGGGTCGGTTCGCGTTCACGCACAAGGCCGGGCTGCATGCGAGCGGGATCGAGCGCGTCGCGCGCGCCTACGAGCACGTGGCGCCTGAGGCGGTGGGCAACCACCGCGGGGTGGTGGCGAGCGATCTCGGCGGCGCGGCCACGATCCGGATGAAGGCGGAGGAGTTCGACGTCGAACTCGGCGCCGAGGCCGTGAGTCGGCTGCTCGCCGACCTCAAGGATCGTGAGGCCCGCGGCTACACGTTCGAGGTGGCGGACGCCTCGCTCGAGCTCCTGATGCGGCGCGCCGACGGATGGCGGCAACCCTTCTTCGAGATCGACAGCTACCGCGTCCACGTCGAGGAGCGGGTGGGCGACGACGAGCCACCGCTCGCCGAGGCGACCGTCAAGGTCGTGACCAAGGGGACGCGGCACATCGAGAGCGCCGAGGGACACGGCCCGGTCGGTGCGCTCGACAACGCGCTCCGCAAGGCGCTCGTGAACGACTACCCGGAGCTCGGGAACATCTCGCTCGAGGACTTCCGGGTCCGGGTCCTCGAGCAGACCTCCGGGACCGGGGCGGTGGTGCGGGTGCTGATCGACACCTCGAACGGCCAGCACGAGTGGACCACGGTCGGGGTCTCGGAGAACATCATCGAGGCTTCCTGGGAGGCGCTCGTAGACGGGTACCTCTACGGGCTGCTCCACCCGCGAGACGGCGGGGCGTCGTCCCAGGAGCCCGCGGTACCCTGAGGTCCATGCCGCCACGGATCCGCGAGGCCGTCCCCAAGGACGCTCGCGCGATCGCCGAGATCCACGTCCGATCGTGGCAGGCCGCGTACCGGGGCCAGCTCACCGACGACTACCTGGACGGCCTGACGGTGGAGGACCGGCTCGAGCAGCATCGGCGGAGCCTCGAGGAGCCGCGCGCCGGTTGGGTCACCTGGGTCGCCGACGACGCGGGAACGGTCACCGGGTTCGCAGTGACCGGTCCGAGCGAGGACGCCGACGCGGGCGAGCGGACGGGGGAGCTCTACGCGATCTACCTCGACCCCGACCAGATCGGTACCGGTCTGGGACGGCGGCTGGCCGAGCACGCGCTCGAGGACCTCCGGTTCCACGGGTTCGATACCGCGACGCTGTGGGTCCTCGAGACCAACGAGCGCGCGCGGCGCTTCTACGAGGCCGCCGGGTGGGTGCACGACGGGACCGTCACGAGCGAGCGGGTCGACTGCGAGATGCGACCGACGGTGCGGTACCGCGTGGACCTGTAGCCAGTTTCCTACGCGTCCGGGCCGCCCCCGCCGCCGTGGTCCCGGTCGCGGCCCTCGTGACCCGGCGGGTGGCCACGGTGTCCACGCACCTCGCGTGCGTTCCCGTTCGCCGACAGGGCCGGACCGCGATCCTAAGAGGAGACCTCGGTCTCCCGTTGCTCGAGCGTCTGCCGGGTGGTCAGGAGCTCGTGCACCCTCGCGAGGGGGAGCGGCTTGGCGAAGTAGAAGCCCTGGCCGAGGTCGCATCGGAGCGCAAGGAGCTTCTCGAGCTGGTCCGCCCGCTCGATGCCCTCGGCGACCGGGCGCAGCCGGAGGATCCCTGCCAGCTCGATGATGGCCGCGGTGAGCGCAGACTCCTCGCCGCCTTCGTTGACCCCGTCGACGAAGGACTTGTCCACCTTGAGGATGTCGACCGGGAACCGGCGGATGTAGTTGAGGCTCGAGTACCCCGTTCCGAAGTCGTCGACAGCGAGCCGCACGCCGAGCTCCTTCAGCTCCGCGAGGCGCTGGATCGACAGGTCCATGTCCTGCATCATCACGGACTCGGTGATCTCGAGGACCAGGCTGCTCGGCTCCAGCTGGGTCTGCATCAACGTCTCGGCGATCTCACCGACGATCTCCAGACGCTGGAGCTGCCGGGCCGACAGGTTGACGGCCATGTGCAGCGGCGGGTCCATCACGTATCGCTGCTGCAGGCGGCGGGCCTGGGTGCACGCCTCCTGCAGCACCCAGCGCCCGAGCGCCACGATCAGGCCCGTCTCCTCTGCGAGCGGGATGAAGTCGAGCGGTGCGATGAGGCCGCGAGCGGGGTGCTGCCAGCGCACGAGGGCCTCCAGGCCCTCGATCCGTCCGGTCGAGAGCTCGATCACCGGCTGGTAGTGCACGACGAACTCGGCGTTGTCGACCGCGCGCTGGAGGTCGGCCTTGAGCTCCAGGCGCTGCAGGGCCGTGTCGTGCATCGCGGGTTCGAAGACCTGGTACCGGCCCTTGCCGGCTTCCTTCGCCATGTACATCGCCACGTCCGCATTGCGCAGGAGCTCCTCGGCGCCCTCGGGTCCGCCGGTTCGCGCGTCGGCGGTCGCGATGCCGATCGACGCCCGGACGAACACCTCCTTGCCCTCGAGGTGGAACGGGCCCTCGAGCGACGAGAGGATCCTCGCCGCGACCTCGGCCGCATCGACCCCGTCGCCGCCGTCCTCGAGCAGGATCGCGAACTCGTCGCCGCCCAGACGCGCCGCGGTGTCGGCCTGGCGGAGCGAGTTCTTCAGGCGCTCGCCCACCTCGCTGAGGAGGCGGTCGCCGGCGGCGTGGCCGAGCGAGTCGTTGATCGTCTTGAAGTCGTCGAGGTCCATGAACAGGATCGAGACCGGGAGGTGGTCGCGGGCCTGCCGTTCGATCATGTGCTCGACCCGGTCCTTGAACAGCGCCCGGTTCGCGAGGCCGGTGACCGCGTCGTGGAACGCCTGATGCGCGAGCTGCTCCTCGAACGCCTTGCGTTCGGAGACGTCACGCGTGTTCAGGACGATCCCCTTCACGTTCTCGTCGTGCAGCAGGTTCGTCCGCAGGGTCTCGACGTGCAGCCAGAAGTCGTCCCGGTGCTTGATCCGGAACTCGGTGAGCCCCGGGTGGGTGTCGCCCTCACGTCCGCCCGAGATGAGGAACTGCAGGACGCCGGTCCGGTCCTCCGGATGGATCATGACGGTGAGCTTGGTCCCCTCGAGCTCGCCCGCCTCGTGGCCGAGGACCCGCTCGACCGACGGACTGATGTACCGGATCGTGGAGTCCGCCTCGACGACCATGACCACGTCCGAGGAGTTCTGGACCAGGGAGGAGAAGCGCGCCTCGCTCTGGCGGATGAGCAGGATCTCGGTCGTGAGCGCGCTGTCGAGGGCAAGGGCGACCTGAGAGGACAGGGCCTCCAGCGAGTCCCGGATCGCGCGAGGCACCGTCGTGGGGCCGGCGATCACGAGCAGACCCTGGAGCTCCTCCTTCATGAACAGTGGAACGCTCAGCACGAAGGCCGCGTCATCAGGCATGCCGAGGGGGGTCGCGAGCTCGGCTTCTCCCACCGGCACCTCGTAGGAGCGATGGGACTGGAGCCGGTCGCGCTTCCACTCGGGAAGGAGCGACAGGGACACCGTCGCGCCCTCGATCCCCTCGGCTCCTCCGGTGGCCGCGACCACCTGGAAGGCATCCAGATCGTCCTCGGTCGCCACGAGCAGCCGCAGGCCGGCCTCCTCGCCGACCAGGGCCCGGGCGGCCTGCAACGTGGCCGCGTAGATGCTCTCGCGGTTCGTCGCCGTCACGAGCGAGGCTCCGACGTTGCGCAGCGCCTTCTCGCGCTGGGTCGACTGTTCCTGCCGGCGGACCAGGCCGGCCATCCGGGCGGCGACGAGCACGAACAGACAGGTCGTCGAGATCGTGATGACCCACAGGTCGGTCGCTTCCTCGCGGAGCAGCTGGACCGCGCGCACGGCCTGCGGGACCAGCGACGCCGCTCCGAGGAGGACCAGGCGTCCACGGGTGAGGCGGACCTCCTGGTCCGGCGCGCGATCCGCGAGGTAGCGCATCGACGGGTGCAAGGCCGCCGCGCCCCACAGCAGGTAGAACATGCCCCATCCGGCCTCGAGGTAGCCCGACTGGTCGTACACGAGGCCCTGGACGGAGATGTACGTGTAGACGGTGTCCGCCAGGAACAGGGCAGACGCCGCCGCCCCCATGAGGTAGAGGGAGGGAGCCCGCTTGCCGGCCCCGATCGCCAGCCGGACGACCGTCGTGAGCAGGATGAGGTCCATGAACGGGTACGCCATGCCGACGAGCTTCTGCACGATCGTGGAGGTCGAGTCGTGCGCGACCGGCGACATGAGGAACACCCACTGCATCGTGCCGACGCCTATCGCGACGATGAGCGAGTCGATGACGCTGTCGCGGTCGCGCCCGGGGTTGCGCTGGCGGATCAGGAGTAGCAGCCCGCCGACCAGACACGGGTAGACGAGCAGGTAGGCGACGTCGCCGAACGACGGGTACGGGAGGTCGGTACCGAAGAAGTCATTGTAGTTGTAGGTGATGACGTCCCCGATGACGAAGAACGCCTGACCGAGCGCGAACAGGTACCAGGGGGCGCGCACCGTCGGCTTCCACATCCGCACGGCGACCACGATCGCTACGGGCGACGAGAGCGAGATCAGGTTGAAGACCCATCCCTGCCGCACGTGGGGCAGGGACAGGAACCCGAGGAGCGCGACAACGCCGCCACCCAGGTACAGGAGCCAGGCCCGAGACTTCATGTCTGCCTTCACGTATCGGTGGACCGGGCCGACGCCCTTAGACCGGTGCCGAAGTCCCCGAGGCAGGAATGGGGCTCTGACCTGCGGAAATAGGGGCAAGCGGTCCCTCGAGAGCCCCGAAGCCCGTGTCGCCGTTCCCGTCGACCGGCGTGCCCGCCAGCCGCCCGCTGCGCTCGATGTCGCGCATCCCCGGCAGGAACAGGAAGGCGAGGGTGACGATCCCTCCCAGCAGGCCGGCTCCGACGAGCGTCTCCTTCGCACCGAACACCCCCGCGATCGGTCCCGTGAACGCGTAGGAGATCGGGACGAGCGCGATCGAGATGAACCAGTCGAAGCTCGACACGCGCCCGAGCAGGCGGCCGGGCACCAGGCGGCCCTTCGTCGTCGCCCAGACGATCGTCCCCGCGCCCTCGAGCGCGTTGAACGCGAGGCAGGCCGCCATCGCCTGCCAGGGGAACCGGGCGAGCCCGTACCCGGCGATCGCGAGCGTCGATGCGGTCCAGACGACGTAGATGAACGTCATGTTCCGCCGGGGCATCTGACGGTTGCCCATCGTGATGGCCGACGTCATCGCGCCGATGCCTCCCACGGCGAAGATCAGACCGAGGTCGGCCGCGGTTCCATGCATCTCGTTGCGGACGACGAACGGGAGCAAGACCTCCGACGGACCCCAGAAGATCAGGTAGCCCAGCGTGGCGGCGAGGAACGTTCCCCACAGCCACACCTGCGAACGGACGTACGCGAACCCCTCACGCAGGTCGCCGATCACCGAGCTGTCCGAGGGCTCCTCCGAACTCGTCCCTCGCGATCGCATGAGCGCGACGCAGGAGATCGAGACGGCGAACGTGCACGCGTCCACCACGAACGCGGTCCCCGCTCCGCCGCTCGCGACGATCCACCCACCCAGCGCCGGCCCCACCATCCGGAGCGCAGCCGGCCGCACCAGCTGATCGAGCGAGTTCGCCTGGTTGAGCTCGGCGTCCGGCACCAGACCCGGGACGATCGCGTCGAAGGCGGGACCGAAGAACGCGGTCCCGGCGCCGAACAGGCCGGAGAGCACCAACATGTGCCAGAGCTCGAGCCGGCCGGACAGCGCGAGGACCCCCATCGTCCCGACAGCCAGCGCGCGCATCAGGTCGGCCGCGATCATGACCCGACGCCGGTCGAAGCGGTCCGAGACCACGCCGCCGGCGAGCAGGAACACGACGTGGGGGACCGTCATGGCGACGCCGATCGTCGACAGCGCGCTCGGGGTGTTCGAGAGCTCGTAGGCCTGCCAGGCGAGGGCGACGTAGAAGATCCCGTCGCCGAGCAGCGAGGCGGTCATGCCCGTCCACAGCCTGCGGAAGTCGGCGTGACGCAGAGGCGTGAGGATCCGCACCCGCCGTTCGACGAACGTGCGACCGCCCCGATGGTCGCCCATCGGATCAGCCGGCCTGATAGGCGGCCCGCAGCGTGGAGCGCAGGAGGTCGCGCGCTGCGATCGCCTCGCGCGTCGTCGCGAGCGCGGGCCGCTCGGTGAGGGACTCCTCCAGGTCGTCGAGCGCGACGCGCAGGCAGCCGCGCAGACGCTCGACGCCGCCGTTCACCGCCTGGTGGACGCCGCGCGAGTACTCGAGGAACGCCCGCGACCGCTCACCGGCGCACAGCAGGGCCAGGGCGAGGTCGAAGCGGACCGCGATCCACCGCCCGTCCCGGCGGAGCGCCTCTCGAAGGGTCGCGACCGCGTCCTGGTAGCGACCGAGCCGCAGCTCGCACCACCCGACGAGCTCCCACAGGTCCTCCTCGGCCTCGTAGCGGCGGCGGCCCTCGTCGACGACCTCCTCGCAAAGGCGGTCGGCCTCGCGCGTGTTCCCCATCCGCCGGAGCACGTTCGACAGCCCCTCCTTGGCCCACATCGCCGAAGCGTCGAGCGTGAGCGCCGCCTCGTAGGCGGAGCGCGCCTCCCCCAGACGTTCGGGCCCGAGGTTCTCGAGCGCCCACCCGCGCGCCGTGAACACCGCCGCGTCGAACGGGTCGGCGTGGAGCGCGGCGTCGAGCTCCTCCAGCGCGGCGGCGTACTCGCCGGCGTCGGAGAGCGCCTCGGCGCGGCCGAACCCTTGGGCGACGGGACCCTTGGCCATCCCTAGCCCCGTTCCTCTCGAGCCTCACGCATCAGCCGGCGGTGCTGCTCATGCTGCAGCTGGAAGCGTTCGCTGATCTCGCCGAGCACCTCGCACAGGAGCTCGATCTGGTCGTCGGGGTTCGCGGCCGTGATCTGGATGCGGAAACCCACCTCGTCCTTCGGGACGAGCGGGTACGCGGCCATCGTCACGTAGATCCCCCGGTCGAAGAGGTAACGCCCGACCACGTCGATGTCCTCGTGGTTCGCGAGCGGGATCTCGAACAGCGGGTAGCCGGACCGGTTGGGCGTGCAGATGTCGAGCTCGTGCAGGCGGTCGATGACCTTCCTGGTCTTGCGATAGATCTCGTACCGGTACAGGTCGCCGCGGAGATCGTTCACGCGCAGGCCCGCGATCGTCGTCGCGAGCGACGCGACCGGCGACGGTCCCGAGTACAGGTACGGGGGGGCCGCGACCTTCAGGACGTCCTTCAACCGCGTCGGCAGCGCGACGAACGACAGCAGCGAGCTGTAGGCCTTGCTGAACCCCGCGACGAGGACGACGTTGTCGTAGCTCTCGCCTTGATGTCGGACCACGCCGTTGCCGCGCAACCCCCACTCGCACAACTCGTCCGGCGAGCGCTCGCCGATCACGCCGAACCCATGCGCGTCGTCGATGTACAGCAGCGCGTCGTGCTCGCGGGCGATCCGCGCGAACTCTTTGATGTCGGGGGCGTTCCCGGTCATCGAGTTCACGCCGTCGACGGCGATGACCCGCGGCGTGATGGTCGAGGCCTTCACGAGCTGCTCCAAGTGCTCGGCGTCGTTGTGACGGAACAGCTGGATCGTCGCCCCGTGCCCGCGCGCGACGCTCGCGCCGTCGTAGATCGTCTTGTGCGCTCGGCCGTCCAGGAACATCACCCCGCTGCCGACGAGGACCGGGATGACCGACAGGTGGATGTGCGTGATCGTGGGCAGCAGGAGCGCGTCATCGGAACCCAGGAGCGCCGTCGTGGTCTCCTCGAGCTGCTCGTAGAGCACGGGGCTCCCGAGCAGCCGGGACCAGGACGGATGCGTTCCCCACTTCTCGAGGTACTCGGGGACGGCATCGATGACGTCTCGATCAAGGTCCAGGCCCAGGTAGTTGCAGGACGCGAAGTCCGCGAGCCAATGAGCGCCGATGCGGATCCGTCGACCGTCCTGCTCGTCGATCACCGCATCGAGCATCGGATGCGACGACTTCAGGCGGGCGAGATCCTCGACGGTGGCCATCCAGCGTTCGAGCCAGCTATCGTTCTCGCGCCGCAGAGGCTTGTCCTTCAAAGGCTGGGGGACCAGGACGTCGCTCGCACGACGCCGCAGACGATCGGTTCGAGGGCGGCCGAGATCGGGCGCGTCGATGTGCTCGGGCGTGGACATTGCCCCATCGGCATCGGCCCTTCCGCGAGCACGCTTGAGGCCGTTCGGCGGGGGCCGTTCGACCGAGGGGCTACGGCCGGCGGACCGAGGGGAGCCGGGCGGGCCTGGCCCGCTCGTAGGCGTCGATCGCCGCGGCGTGGCGGAGCGTGAGGTCCACGTCGTCGAGGCCCTCGAGCAGGCGCCAGCGCGTGTACGGGTCGATCTCGAAGGACTCGCGCACCGCGGCCGCGCTCACGCGCATCGCCTGCAGGTCGACGGTGATCTCGGTCGCCGGGTCGTCGAGGACCGCGTCCATCAGAGCGCGCAGGGACTCCTGCGGGAGCTCCACAGGCACCAGGCCGATCTTGAAGCAGTTGTTCCGGAAGATGTCGGCGAACGACGGCGCGATCACCGTCCGGAAGCCCGCGTCCTCGAGCGCCCAGACCGCGTGCTCGCGGCTCGAGCCGCTCCCGAAGTTCGGTCCCGCGAGCAGGATCGTCGCGCCCCCGAACTCCGGGCGGTTCAGGACGAAGCCCGGATCCTTCCGCCACTCACCGAACAGGAACGGCCCGAACCCCGACCGCTCGATCCGGCGCAGGTGCTCGGCCGGCACGATCTGATCGGTGTCGACGTCCGAACGATCGAGTGGGACCGCGCGCCCGGTGTGCACCGTGAAGGGCCTCATCGGTCCAGATCCTGTGGCGTCGCGAAGTGCCCGGCGACCGCGGTCGCCGCGGCGACCGCCGGGCTCACGAGGTGGGTTCGGCCACCCCGTCCCTGGCGGCCCTCGAAGTTGCGGTTGCTGGTCGAGGCGCATCGTTCGCCCGGCGTGAGCTGGTCCGGGTTCATCCCCAGGCACATCGAGCAGCCGGCGTCGCGCCAATCGAACCCCGCCGCGACGAAGACCCGGTCCAGCCCCTCCTGCTCCGCCTGGCGTTTGACCAGCATCGATCCGGGGACGACCATCGCGCGCAGCCCCGGGCGGACCCGGCGTCCGTCGAGGATGCGAGCGGCCTCACGCAGGTCCTCGATCCGCGAGTTCGTGCACGAGCCGATGAAGACGGTGTCGGGGCTGATCTCGCGCATCGCGGTGCCCGGCCGCAGATCCATGTAGGCGAGGGCGCGCTCGGCGGCCTCGTCGACCGGTTCGGGGACCACGTCGTCGATCGTGACGGTGTGCCCAGGGTTCGTCCCCCAGGACACGTGCGGGCGAAGGATCGAGGCGTCGATCGGGATCTCCCGGTCGAAGACGGCCCCGGCGTCCGTCGGTAGCGAGCGCCAGTCCTCGAGCGCCTCCCCCCACGCCGAGCCCGTCGGTGCGCTCGGCCGGCCCTCCAGGTACGCGAACGTCGTCTCGTCGGGAGCGATCATGCCCGCTCGCGCGCCGGCCTCGATCGACATGTTGCAGACGGTCATCCGCCCCTCCATCGAGAGTGCGCCGATCGCCGTTCCCCGGTACTCGATGACGTGACCCACGCCGCCGCCCGTCCCGATCCTCGCGATGATCCCCAAGATCACGTCCTTCGCGGAGACCCCGAGCGGGAGATCGCCGTCGACGGTGACGGCCATCGTGCGCGGGGTGGGTAGCGGGAGTGTCTGCGTCGCGAGCACGTGCTCAACCTCACTGGTGCCGATGCCGAAGGCGAGTGCCCCGAACGCGCCGTGCGTGCTGGTGTGGGAGTCCCCGCAGACGATCACGAGCCCCGGTTGCGTGAGCCCCATCTGTGGGCCGATCACGTGCACGATCCCCTGCCCGATGTCGCCGGTGGGGAACAGCCGGATGCCTGCCTCCGCGCAGTTGCGTCGGAGGACCTCCATCTGCGTTCGACTGACCGGGTCCACGGGGCCGGGCGCCGTCGGGACGTTGTGATCCATCGTCGCGACGGTCAGGTCGGGCCGCCGGACCGACCGTCCGGCGAGCCGCAGTCCCTCGAAGGCCTGCGGGCTGGTCACCTCGTGCACGAGATGCAGGTCGACGTACAGCAGGTCGGGCTCGCCGTCGGCCCGGCGCACGACATGCCGCTCCCAGACCTTCTCGGCGAGCGTGCGAGGCGGGGCCATCGTCCGATGGTGACAGGCCCGCCCGAGTGCGTCTAGGGTTGTTCCGTATGGTGGGAATCGATCCCGATCAGCGGAACAAGGACCGAGGGCCGGTCAGCGGCGTAGGCACGCTGGACCGTGCCGTCGCGATCCTGTCGGCGGTTGAGTCCGGCGCCGGTCGCTTCACGCAGATCGTCCAGGCCACCGGCCTGTCGCGGTCGACCACGCACCGATTGATGCGAGCGCTGGAGACCCACGGCTTCCTCGCCGACTACGGCCCCGGGACCGGGTATCGGCTTGGTCCGCGGCTGCTCCGCCTCGCGTCGGAGGCCATGCGCGAGCTGCCGCTGAGGGATCTCGCGCACGCGTCGCTCGAGCGGCTCGTTCGGGCGACGGGGGAGAGCGCGCAGCTGTTCGTGCGCTCGGGCGACGTCCGCGTGTGCATCGACGCGGTCGAGTCGCCGAGCGAGTTGCGCACGATCGTCCCGATCGGGGCGTCGCTCCCGCTCACGGCCGGGTCGGCAGCCAAGCTGTTCCTCGCCTTCTCGTCCGCGCCGGAGCGGATCCTCCGCAGGGCGCCCGACCCGGGGCGCTTCGCGCACGAGGTGGAGCTCGCTCGGTCGCGTGGGTGGTCCTCGAGCGCGGGTGAGCGCGAGCCGGGTGTCGGTTCGGTGAGCGCGCCCGTGGTGGGACCGCTCGGCATCCTCGCCGCGGTCGTCTCGGTATCGGGACCCGTGTCGAGGATGGGACGGGTCAACGCCCGCCGGTACGTGCCCGCCGTGCTCGAGGCCGCCAAGGAGATCGAACGCTCGGCCGGGTTCGGCCCGGGCGCGGGTTAACCGCTCGCGTCGGGGGGGAAGACGGTGGTCGGATCCATCCTCCTTGAGCATCGGAGGGACCGGACCCCGGGGTATACCGGACGGTCGTCATCTCATGAACGCCCGCGTGAGCGAGCGTCACGAGAGCTGGTTCTGCAGGATCACGACGATGCGGTCCTCGATCGCCGAAGCGGTGGACTTCGACATCCCGTAGGACAGGATCGAGAACTCGACCCACCCGCCGGAGTCGGCCTTCACCCAGCCCGAGAGCGCCGATACGTCGTCGAGGGTCCCGGTCTTGGCTCGTACCTCGACCCCTCGTAGGCGGTGACGCAGCGTCCCCTGCCCGCCGGTCGGAAGCGCGCGGCGTAGATCGGCGCCCCAGGGCTGATCCTCGGCGACCCAGAGCAGCCGAACGATCCCCTCGGCCGTCACGCGGTTCGCGTACGAGAGTCCCGAGTTGTCGTTCAGCGTGAAGTCGACGCCGTGGCCGTCGGTCCAGGCCTGGATCGACGCGGCGCCCTTCGCGATCGTGCCGGGGACACCGCGGACCTGTACACCGAGACCCTTGCCGAGCATCTCGGCGACGAAGTTGTCGGAGGGCCGTAGCATCTTGGTCAGCAGGCGCTGCAGCGGCGGCGATCCCACGGACGCGATGGTCTCGAGCCCCGCCGGCGGCTTGCCCATACCGGGTCGGCCGTCGACCCGCACGCCCATCGCCTCGAGCCTGGTGGCGAGGGCCTTCGCGGCCAGGCGTTCGGGGTGGGCATCGCCGTTGCGTTCGAACACGAGCGCCGTGGGGCGGTTCACGTAGTCACGCGCCACGTCGTTCCACCCGGGCGCGTCCCAGTCCCGCCGGAAGTACCCGGTGCTGCCGAACACGCGGCCCCGTACCCGGGTGATACCGGCGTCGGCCACCTTCCGAGCGAGCGCCGCCATCGTGGCCGAGCCCACCCCGGGGTCGCCCCGTCCGAGGATCCACACGTTCCGTACGTCACCCGACGCCGCGACGCCGGAAGCGGCCACGCTCGTGCGGATGCGGACGTCGGGTCCGAACGTGTCGTACAGCGTCATCGAGAGCAGGAGCTTCTCGTTGGAGGCGGGGATCCTCGGCGTCGATGGCGCTCGCTCGTACAGGAACGCATCGTCGTCGCCGACCGCGACCGAGACCCGTCGCGTTCCGATCGCGTCGTCGATCGCGTTCATCCACGGCGCCTGCGTCACCTCGAAGGCGAGGGCGCGCGACGCGCTCGTCTCGTTCAACAGGTCCTGCGCGACCCACCGTGCCCGGAGCCGGACGACCCCGATGTCAGGGAAGGTGAAGCACGGCGATGCCTGTCCCTGTGAGGCGGGATCGAGCGTGAGTCGTTCGGAGACCCTCCACCCCTGCTGCGTCCGGCGCTGGAGCTCGACCACCTGGCCGGGTCGTGCCGGCTCCACCGACATCGCCACATCGACGCAGTCGCCAGCTTCCGTCGAGCCCGCGACCAGGGCGGCGTCGACCCCCGCCTTGACCCCGACGAGCTCGTCGTTGGTGATCGAGGCGAGACAGGTCGCCGTCTCCGGGAGCGTCGCCCGGTACCGTCCCGTGTACGGCCGCTCCTGCTCGAAGGCGAACGAGCCGTCCCCGGACGTGGTCCCGGTGGCGACGTTGGCGAACCCGGCCGAGTCGGCGGCCCGCCACTGGAGCGTGACCTGCCGGTCCCCGGTGCACCCCGGGTCGGCCGTCACCGAGCCGGTGACCTCGACCGCCGTGCCGAACCGCACGATCGAGGCCGACACCGCGAGGGTGGCCGTGGCGGTCTCGGCGAGCGCGGCGGGCACCAGCAGGATCGAGAGCAGGGCGAGCTCGACCACGGCGAGCGTGCGGAGACGCCGACGGAAGGTCGTGCGGGCTCTGATGCTGGTCCCCCCTGCGGAGCGAGCACGGAATCGTGTCACCGCCCGCGGCCGCGGACAAGCACCCAGCTCATGCGTGGGTCCCCCGGGGTCAGTCCGGGTCGATCCCCGGGATGAAGACCCGGAACGAGGCCCCGCCACCGGGCCGGTCCTGCACCCAGGCGCGCCCGGCGTGGAGCTCGGCGAACCGACCGACGAGCGAGAGCCCGATCCCCGAGCCTGGCGAACGCATGTCGCCCTTGCGGAACGGCTCGAACACCACCGCCTTGAGGTCGTCCGGCACACGGGGCCTCGTCGTCCACGCAGATCAGCGCGCCGCCGTCCTCGGCGGTGACGCGGACCCAGACGCGGGCGCCCGCGGGCGTGTGCCGATCGCGTTCACCACGAGGTTCTCGACCATCCGCTCGAGCTCGGGCCCATCCGCCGGCACCACGACTAGTCCATCCTCGGGAGTCATCGGCGCCGGGCTCGGCGGGCTTGACGGTGCGGGCGGAGGAGGGATGACAGGCACCCGGCTGGCGTACAGACTGTGCGGGTGACCCACGTCGACTACCGGACCCGTCCGGAGCTCACCAAGCCCGTGATGGTCTGCGCGTTCGCCGGCTGGAACGACGGCGGGGAGGCCGCGACGACCGCCGTCCGCACGCTCCGGTCGCAGTGGGGCGCGCGCCGGTTCGCCGAGATCGACCCCGAGGAGTTCTTCGACTTCCAGGTCAACCGGCCGACGGTGCGCCTGGTCGAGGGGGCGACCCGTCGCGTGGACTGGCCCGCCAGCCGGTTCTTCTCGGCCCGGATCAACGATCGCGACGCGATCGTGTTCGTGGGCGTCGAGCCCAACCTGCGATGGCGCACCTATGCGGCGGCGATCCTGCAGGTCTGTTCGGACATGGACGTCTCGTTGCTCGTGACGCTGGGCGCGTTCCTCGCGGACGTCCCCCACACGCGGCCGGCGCCGGTGAACGCCGCGAGCGAGGACGAGGAGTGGCTCGCCCGACCCGAGGTGGTCCCCGCTCGCTACGAGGGACCGACCGGGATCGTGGGCGTCCTGAACTCGGCCGCCTCGCGGGCGGGAGTGCCGTCCCTCTCGCTGTGGGCGGCGGCCCCGCACTACCTGCCGCAGTCGCGGAACCCGAAGGTCGCGCTCGCGCTGCTCGAGGCGCTCCGCGACCTCACCGGTCTGGAGATCGACACCGGCGAGATCGAGCTCGCCGCCCGGGTGTTCGAGCGGGAGGTCTCGGAGGCGATCGAGGAGGACGGCAACCTGTCCGCCTACGTCCGGCGACTGGAGGAGGCCGCCGAGGCGATCGGCGCCGACGACGACGATGACGACGCGTCCTCGCTGGAGGCCGCGAGCGGCGACGACATCGCCGCCGAGCTCGAGCGCTTCCTGCGCGAGCACAACGGCTCGACCGAAGACTGAGGCGCACCGGGGTCGGGTGGAGCTCCGACCGCTCGGTGCGACGGGACTCCGGGTGCCGGTCGTGGGTCTTGGGACCTGGAACGTGTTCGACGTGGCGCCCCGCAGGGAGGACGCGGCGCTCGCGGTCGTACGGACGGTCTTCGATGGGGGGTCGCGCCTGGTGGACTCCTCGCCGATGTACGGGAGCGCCGAGGGTGTCCTGGGACGGGCGATGGACGCCGCGGGCGTGCGGAACCGAGCGATCGTGGCGACGAAGATCTGGACGCCGTCGGTCGCGGACGGTCGCGTCCAGCTCGAGGCGCAGCTCGCGTCCTTCGGCGGCCGTGTGGACATCGAGCAGGTCCATAACCTCGTCGCGTGGCGCGAGCACCTCGTCTGGTTGGAGGACGAGCAGGAGGCCGGGCGGGTGGGTCTGCTCGGGGCGACGCACTACAGCGAGGCAGCGCTCGACGCGATCGCGGAGGTGATGAGGACCGGCCGGATCCACTGCGTCCAGGTGCCGTACAACCCGCTGCAGCGGCGCTGCGAGCGCGAGGTGCTGCCGCTCGCGGACGAGCTCGGCCTCGGCGTGATCGCGATGCGGCCGTTCGCCGAGGGCGCGCTGCTGGGTCGCGAGCCGACGGATCCGGGCGTGGTGCGGGCGCTCGGCGTGCAGACGTGGGCCCAGGCCCTGCTGAAGTGGACGCTCTCGGATCCGCGCGTCAGCGTGGCGATCCCCGCGACGTCTCGGGTCGAACACGCGGAGTCCAACGTCGCCGCTGGCGAGGGGCCGTGGTTCGATGCCGACCAGCGAGCGCTGGTCGAACGGTGGGCCGCGGCGTGATGCGCGCGATCGTCCTGGAGACCGCCGGTCGCCCCCCATCCCTCCGCGAGGTGCCGGTGCCCGAACCCGCTGCGGGGCAGGTGCTCGTGGAGGTCGCCGCGTGCGCGATCTGCCGGACCGACCTGCACATCCTCGACGGTGAGCTCGCTCGCCCGAGGCTCCCGCTGATCCCCGGGCACCAGGTGATCGGGACCGTTGTGGCGGTCGGCGACGGGGTGGTCGATCGCCGGCCGGGGGACGTGATCGGGGTCCCGTGGCTCGGGTGGGCGTGCGGTCGGTGCGCTTACTGCATCGGCGGACGCGAGAACCTGTGTCCCGACGCCAGGTTCACCGGCTACGACCTCGACGGTGGGTACGCCGACCGGCTCGTGACCGACGAGCGCTTCTGCCTTCCGGTCCCGCCCGCGTTCGAGCCGACGGGGGCGGCCCCGCTGCTCTGCGCGGGAGCGATCGGCTACCGGGCGCTCCGGCTCGCCGGCGACGGCGAGCGGATCGGCCTATACGGGTTCGGCAACTCCGCGCGGCTCGTGGCGCAGATCCTCCGGCACGAGGGCCGCCGGGCGTTCGCATTCACCCGACCGAGCGATGCCGAGACGCAGCGTCTCGCCCTCGAGCGCGGGTGCGCGTGGGCCGGCGATTCGACGGCACGACCTCCCGAGCCGCTCGATGCCGCGATCCTGTTCGCGGCGGTGGGCGAGCTCGTGCCGCTCGCACTCGGCGCGGTCGCGCCGGGCGGGACCGTCGTGTGCGCCGAGATCCACATGTCGGACGTCCCATCGTTCGCGTACGAGCTCCTGTGGGGCGAACGGGTCCTGCGGTCGGTGGCGAACCTCACCCGACGCGACGGGCTGGAGCTGCTCGCCGTCGCGGCCCGGATCCCGCTCGTCACGTCCACCCGGTCGTATCCGCTCGAGCGGGCCGACGAGGCGATCGAAGCGGCTCGTGCCCGATCGGCCGAAACCCCCGTGCTGGTCCCCGGTTGAGCGGCGCGGTTGCACGTCGGGTGGATGGGAGGGCACGATGTCCCCACGCGACGAGGAGGTCGGTGTGCTGAAGGCGTACGTGCTGATCCAGACGGAGGCGGGCGGCGGGTCGAAGGTGCGGAGCGAGATCGGCTCGATCCCCGGTGTCCGGGTGGCGCAGTCGGTGACCGGGCCCTACGACCTCATCGTCCACGCCGAGGTGGTCGACATGGATGCGCTCGGTCAGATGCTGAGCGACATCCAGCTGATCCCCGGACTCAACCGGACGCTGACCTGCATCGTCAAGGGGTAGCCGCCCCGAACCTGTCCACGCCCGTCCTCATGCTCCCGGCTCGGGCCGGCGCGTCACGCTGGCGGTGCGGGTTCAGCTCGCGCGACGGATCGCACGGATCAGGTCCCACGTGCTCATCGAGGAGCGGCCGGGGACGAAACGTCCCGATCAGGAGCGGCGGGGCCGGTGGCCCTCGGCACCGGGAGGCCGGCGATCTCCTTGCCCGAACCGAACGCGCGCCGATCGCCGTCCGCGATCACCGTGACGCCGCCGGCGCCGAGCGTGCGCCAGCGACCTTCGTGGTGGACGGCCGCGGTGCGCTCGTCGACGCCGAGCAGCACGACGTCGTCGCGCGGCGAAGCGTCCGACGCACTCGGCACCCAGCGATGCCCGAAGCTCTCGAAGTGCGGCAGCACCGCGGTCCCGGGGACGAGCCCGAGCGCCGGCAGGTAGCGGCGGCGATCGTCTCCGGGCATCCGATCCTTGACCAGGGTCCACTCGCCCAGCGCCATCGCGCCGGCCGAGGACCCGGCCAGGGCCGCCCCATCGGTCCAGGCATCGACGATCGACGCCCACAGCGGCGTCCCCGCCAGCGTCTTTGGCACCAGACCGGGATCGCCGCCGACGAGGTAGAAGAACCGACCCGCGCGAGCCCGTTCGACGTTCGCGACGGCCTTGGCGTCGGAACGGCTCGTCGCGGGGAGCTCCTCGATCTCGAGCCCGAGGGCGCCGAACCACCGGACGGCGTTCGCGACGGCCTGCTCCGGGTGCTGGCGCCCCGCCGCGGTCGCCAGCACGAACGCCGGCCCGCCCTCGGCCGCGCGCACGAGCAGCTCGTCCTGCGGCTCGTTGCCGGGGTTCAGCTCGTCGCCGCCGACGAGCGCGAGCGGTCCGGTCACCACCGGCTCACTCGGCGATCGTGAAGTCCGAGCTCGCCATCAGCACGTAGCCGTCGTCGCGGAGCAGGTAGACCGAATACCGGCCGGCCGCGAGCGGGAACCGGCCGTTCGACCGCGCGTCGAGCACCGCCTGCCCCTCGACCCTCGCACCCGTGTACAGCCACAGCAGGTACCACGCGACGTGCGGGTCGCGGTCGCGACGGTAGATCCCGATCCAGTCCCACCGCTCGCCCCGCGCGTTCGACCACCGGACGTCGATCGGCTCACCCACGTCGTACGTATCCTTCCCCGTCGACACCACGGGCCCGGCGCCCGGCGCCTCGAGCCAGAACGGGATCCGCGAGACCTCGCCGCCGCCGGCGTCGAGCAGGACCGCCTCGTACGATCCCGGCTCCAGCAGGTCGGTGGCGAAGGCGAGCGTGCCGTCGAGCGATGCGCCGGTCGGCTGTCCGCTCACGGTGCCCGTCGCGGGGTCGCCGCCCGCCGGGACGAGCGCGACGGATCCGCCCGTCCCGCTCGCGTGGTAGGTCGTGAGGAGGTCAGACCCGACGGTCACGAGCTGGTGCGCGAGGGCCACCAAAACGGGCGTCTCGCCCGGCGTGACGGTGAACGTCGAGACCGTGGCCCGATGGTCCGACGGCCACGGCTGCACGGTGAGGTCCGAGATCTCCGACCCGCGCTCGCCGATGACCGAGGACGCGGTCGCCTCGACCGCACCCGCCGCGTAGACGAAATCGATCCGATCCTGCGGCGCCTGTGCGCCGGGGTCCCAGCCCGGCACGTCGGGCCGGGCGGCCCACCACGTGAGTCCGGGATCGCGCCGTGGATCCGGATGGACCTTCCGGTACGAGTCGACGAACCCCGCCCGCTCCACGGCCAGGCTCACCGGCCACCGGATCGGATAGCGGATCTGGTAGCGGACCCCCACCATCTCGGGCGTCCAGTCGCGCCACGACGGCGAGTTGAAGTCCCCTGCCAGGAACACGGGGATGCCCTGGTCGAGCAGCGCCCGCGCCGCCCGCAGCGATGGTCGGATCGTCGGGAGCCGGCGTCCTCGCTCCAGGTCGACGACGTCGGCGCGCGCGTAGCCCTGCTTCACGCGGAACGGGCCGTACGGGTTGGACGGGAGGTGGACGTTCTCGAAGGCGACCACGGCCCCGGGCGCCACCTCGACGAAGACGTAGATGCCGTCGCCGCCGGGCGGATCGATGATCGGGAAGCGCGAGAGCAGTTGGAGACGCAAGCTGACGTAGGGGTATCCGAGCGCTCGCGCGAGCCGCGCGGTGTGCCCCTGTGCCTCCTCGATCGCGACGATATCGGCGTCCGCCCGTCGGATCACCTCGAGCGTCTTGTCCGTGCTGACGTGCATCCCGCCGTACTCGATGTTGAACTCGAGCACCCTGAGCCGGGTCGCTTCAGGCGCCGCCCCGTCGGCGACGGCTCGCGGACCCGCCAGCGGGCTGGATGCGATCACCACAGCGGCGACCGCCATCGCGACCTGGCTCCGTCCGATCCTGCGCATACGTCGGCATCCTCACATGCCTCGAGTCGTCACGGCTAGACGGCAAGGGGTTGCGCCCCCGGGAGGTCTCGATCCCGGCGGCGAGCGCGATCGTCACCCGAGGAGTCCCAGCACCTCGCCGATCGCCCGGATCGAGCCCTCCGTGATCGGCGACAGGACCAGGATCGCCTCGTCGGCGCCCGCCTCGGCCATCGCCCGCAGCCCGTCGGCGATCCGTTCGGGCGGTCCATCCAGCGGCACGACGCCGTCCGCGATCGGGCGTTCGCCCGCCGCGGGGTCGACCACGACGAGGACGCACGCGCTCCGCGAGATGTCGCCGGCGGGACGGCCGACCTCGTCGGCAGCGTGCGTCACACGTCCGTTCAGCGCGCGGAACCCGTCGGGCGTGTTGGCGTAGTCCGCGTACCACGTGTTCCAGGCGTCGGCGTGCGGCAGCGCGGCCCGCAGCAGCCGATCGCCGTTCGAGCCGATCATGAGCGGGACCCGGCGCGCGGGCTCCGGCAGCAGGACGGCGTCCTCGACGCGCGCGAAGCGCCCATCGAACGTCACCCGCTCGCCGTCGAGGAGGCGGCGGACGACCCCGAACGCTTCCTCGAACCGCGAGGCGCGCTCCCCGAACGGGATCCCGAACGCGCGGAACTCGGTCTCGTTCCAACCGGCGCCGATCCCCAGGACGAACCGCCCGCCGCTCACCTCGTCGATCGAGGCCGCCATCCGGGCCAGCAGCCCCGGCGGGTGGAACGCAGCGCAGGCGACGAGCGGGCCGAGGCGGACGCGTTCGGTGGACGCGGCGAGGGCCGCGAGCGTCGTCCACGCGTCCCACGGGCCGCGTTCGGGCCGTCCGTCTCCGCGGTACAGGAGGTGATCCCCGAGCCAGATCGAGTCGAAGCCGACCTCCTCGGCGGCCCGCGCCATCGCTGCAAGCTCGGGCCAACGGACGTCGCGTTCCACCTCGGGAAGCTGGACACCGACGCTCAGCGGGCGGGCCATCGCCGGAGTGTACGCTCGGCCCGTCTTCGGACGATGGGGTGCGTGATGGTCGCGGCGGAAGTATTGAAGCTCGTGTTCCGCACGCTCCACATCATCGGTAGCCGTCAGGCGGTCCCCGCGACCGAGTCCAGTGCGGCTCTCAGTCGCTGCACCGGACCGCGGAGGGCGAGCTCGTCGGCGAGCGCGCCGAGGCCGTCGTCGTCCCGCTCGCCTCGCCACCGGTCGACCGGCGCGACCGCGTTCACGGGCACGAGCCGCCGCATCGTCGCGACGTAGTCGGCGCTCTCCACGAGCCGGGCCCGGAGCGCCGGCTTGCCCTTGAGCGGGCCGGGTCTCGGTTCGGAGGAGCGCGCGTCGTCCATGAGCTCGTCGAGCGACCCGTACGTCTGCACGAGGGCGCGAGCCGTCTTCTCGCCGACCCCGCGCACCCCGGGGAGGCCGTCGCTGGCGTCACCGCGCAGGATCGCGAAGTCCATGTACCGAGATGCGGGCACGCCGTACTTCTCCAGCACCCCGGCCTCGTCGAGATCGAGCAGCTCCGACACGCCCCGGAGCGTGAACAGCAGCTTCACCCCCGGGTCCCGCACGAGCTGGATCAGGTCCCGGTCCCCGCTCACGATCTCGAGGCGATCGGACGGGTCCGCGGTCGCGCAGATCGCGCCGATCGCGTCCTCGGCCTCCCACCCGCGCGTCATCGCCTGCGACATGCCCGTGAGGTCCAAGACCTGGCGCAGCATCGGGAACTGCTCGGGGAGCCCCTCGGGATCGGGCTGTCGGTTCGCCTTGTAGCCCGCGTACATGTCGGTCCGGGCGACGGGGCGCCACTCGTGGTCGTAGACGTGCACGACCTCCTCGGGCCGTCGGGTCGCGATCAAGCGCGTGACCATGTCCAGGTACCCGTGCAGGGCGCCCACCGGCAGACCGCCGGGCGAGCGGAGCTCCTGGCCCCACGCGAAGAAGGCCCGGTACATCAGGCTGGACACGTCGAGCAGCAGCGCGTAGGTCACGGGTCGAGCCCGGCGAGTGCCTCGTTGACCTCGAACAGGAACAGACGCGCATCGCACTCGATCAGGATCGCGCGAGCCCGTTCGAGCAGATCGCCTGGATCGTCGCCGGCTCGAGCCATCGAACGACCGAGATCGACCATCGCCCGTGCGGCGAACACCCGCATCTCGAGCCGATTGAACCGCGCGATCGCGTCTCGGAGCGTCCCGGCGGCCTTCGCCGGGTCGCGCTCGAGGAGACCCTGGATGTTCCGAGCGTGCGCCGTGCTCTGGATCGAATCGGTGGAGCTCTCGAGGTCGCGGTAGGTCTCGGCCCGATCTCTCTCGCCGAGAAGCACGAACACGCGCGGGCATTCCGCGATGAGCTCGGGGTAGCTGTCCACGCTGAAGGCGCGGATGTGCTCGGCGGCCTCGGCGAACCGATCCGCAGCGGCAGCCCGATCGCTCCGCGCGAGGCCCAGGTACCCATCGAACTGCGGCACGAACATCAACCCTTGCGGTTCCGGGTTCGCCGCCAGGATGGGTTCTGCCTCGTCACGATACGCGACCGCCTCATCGGTTCGACCTCGCATGAGAACGACCGTGGCCAGGGTGATCAGCCGCTGCCCGATGAGCGGCTCGTCCCCGACCCGACGAGCCAGGTCGACCGCGAGCCGCTGATGCTCCTCGCTCTCCTCGAGACGCCCGAGGAGCTGCTCGGCGTCGCCGAGACTTCCCGCGATCCATCCGCCGTTCGCGATCGTCCCCGATCGGAGCGCGAGCTCGAGCCCCTCGCGCAGGACCTCGGCGGTGGACACCGGCCCCTGTGTCTGCAACCTGGTTGTGGCGATGTTGTTGTATGCCCGCATGAGGTTCGTGTTGTCGCCCGCCTCCTTGGCGAGGCGGAAGGCCT
This sequence comes from Actinomycetota bacterium, assembly GCA_049587975.1. Taxonomy (GTDB): domain Bacteria; phylum Actinomycetota; class UBA4738; order UBA4738; family HRBIN12; genus DASSJM01. The sequence continues at coordinate 28,767 of JBAVEY010000355.1, forward strand.
CCTCCATCAGCAACTGGGCCTCCCCGGGCCGGTCGATCGACATCACGCACACCGCGAGCGTCTGCGTCGACTCGGCCCGCACGAGCCCGGCGTCCACGTGATCGGCGATGTCGATCGCGCGGCGCAGCATCGGTTCCGCCTCGGGCTCGCGCCCGCGCCGCCAGAGGAACCAGCCGAGGCGGTGGAGCGCGTCCGCGAGCTCCGTCGTCT
>JBAVEY010000356.1:0-3293 GCA_049587975.1 Actinomycetota bacterium
GATCGAGGGAGGAGCTGAGGCCGCGGCTGCCAGGACAGGAACGGGCTCCGGGACAGGAACAGGCGGGGGCGGAGGACGCAAGGTCGTTTGCTGGTGTTTGAAGGTCTGCTTCCTGTGGTGGTGTTTCACGGTCTGCTTCTGCAGGATTGAGTACTAGCTGCTGACACGACTGCGTCGAAGCGGCACTAGCGACGGTTAGATAGCCGGGCTCGACATGCGGGCCGGTTCAGCGTGCGCTTGCCCGGCCCGGCCTATTCCCGTTCGATCTCGGTCAGCATCCCGGCCAGCACCGCCCGAAGCGTCCGGTCCTCCTCGCAGTCGATCAGGAGCTCGGCGAAGGTCCGGGTAGCGGGATTCCCCCAGTACGAGCCGATCGCGTCGGCCCGCTCGAAGTCGGGGAGCATCAGGACGTGGAGCAGCTCGGCGCGGGAGCAGGACCGAGGGCCTCTAGACGCTCCCGAAGTCGGCGCTCAAGCTCGTCGGGACGCACCCGCAGGAGACTACGCCCTCGCGGAGACCGACCGGGCGGTGGCCCAACTCGCCCGTGCGCTGCGGAAGCTCCTGGACGAGGGCTACTCCATGACCGACCTGGGCCGGGAGCTCGGGATCACGCGGCAGGCCGTCTACGACCTACTCCGACGCGCTGACCAGGGGAGCGGAAACTAACCCGCTGCTAAGGGCGGTTTGTGGTCCCCCATATCCCTGCCTAGCAGGGTCTCCGCATACCGGAAACCGGTCGGAGGCTTAGAAGGCAGCCGCTCTGTCCGGACTGAGCTACCGGCGCTCTACCTGCGGAAACGCCTGACCGAGCGTTGCACACCGTTCGGACAGATGCCAACTTCTGACCGATGGCAGGGTCAAGTCCGCAAGCCGCGCTCAGTGTAGGCGACCTCGAGGCCCTGTCGGCATCGTTCGGCCGGCACCTGCGCGCCGCCAACCTCGCGCACAAGACGATCAAGACCTACTTGGAGGCCTGCGACGGCTTGCGGGCGTTCCTGTTCGGGCGGGGGATGCCGGCGCAGGTTGCCGCGATCACGCGAACACGTCGAGGCCTACATCTCAAACCTGCTCGATCGGTAGAAGCCGGCGACCTGCAGCGAGCGGCGTCGGCGGCGGTGGAGCGCGCCAGGGCTCCACGATACCAAGGGTCGTTCCGATGGGAGAGGTCAAGTACCTCGACCTTCCCGAGGTCCGAGGGGCGATGCGGAAAGCCCCGGAGGGTCCGATCGTCCGCGACTCCGACCTCCCTTGTTCATCCTACCCGGAGGAAGATCCTCGGGAACGGAGTTGTTGTCCCACCCCCTTCGGTGCCCATTGTCGGCATGCTTGGGCGGCCGGAGATCCCAACCGTGAGCCACGCCGGGCGGCCGCGAGGCATCGTTCGGTGGGTCGTTGTGACGACCATGATCCCTCGACTCACCGCGGTTCGGCCCCCGTCGGTCGCCGGGCTCGCCCTCGTTCCTGGAGGGACCGTGGGCGGAGGTTCGCGTGGTGGGGAACGCATCGACGACCGGCGGGGACACAGCGACAACCGGATGCTGCCGCGCGCGCTCCACGGCCGGCGCGAGAACGGGGACGCGCTCCGGACGTTCGCGCGTGCGGGCCGGGCCCTGCGTCAGCAGAAGGCTCGCGGAAACGGTCACCACGACGGTGCCCGCCGCGGCGATGAGTTCCGCGTGGTCGCGAATCGCGTTCGCGAAGTACGCTCGGACGAGATCCGCTTTCGCGGACACCAGCGATCCCATCATGCGCGGGGGAACATGCAGCGCGGCCCGCGGCCGGAACGCGGGCACGAGCCCCCACACGACGGCTGCTCCGGCGCCTTCGGTGACGAGGGCGCGCAGGAGTCCGGCCATCACTGCCCCCGACGCACTTCGCTCGATGCGACCGAGCGCGCCGGCGGGCGTGTGATCGCCGACGACGATGAGCACCGCATCGGGTGCCAGATCTCGAACGTGCTCGAGCGAGGCGCAGAGGTCGGCCTCGACGACGATCGCGTCCGGCTCGTCCGCCGACACGGCATCGATCAGCGCGTCCTCGGTCTCCGCGACCGCGACGACGTCAAACCCACTCGTCCCGAGCCGAGCCTCCATGTTGCCGACGCGCCCCGCCGTGATCACGCTGAGCCGATCGCTGTGCGGTCTCCACTCGGCGGCCGGAGCCTGTGGCGAGGCGGAACGTTTGAGCATCGACATGGCGTAGGCTCCCGGTGGACGCTCGTAGACCACTTCCTCTGCGGACACCCCTTGAGTACCATCGCGCGCGCCGCTGGTCATGTCGCACGATGGTTCTACGGGGCGGCGCCACCCGGCCGTCACCCGTTCGGACAATCCACGCCCCCGCTCGACGATCCTGAGGGATAGGAGGTCGCGATGGGTTGGGTGGGGCGCGCGAAGCACCGGCATCGAGCGTGCGCGAGCTCGACATCTCGGTCGATCGACCGTAGCGTGCGTTCGCCAACGACAACGGCGTTGGGCTTAGTCCGCATCCGGTCGCCGTTCCCGTAGGCGCGTTCCGCGATCGCCGCGAGCGCGGACTCGGTGGTCGTGAACCTGCTTGACGCCGCGAATGAATGAGCCGCTGCCTGTTCGAACCGCTCGCTCGACGTTGAGCGCTCACGAGCCTTCTCCGAGGCCCCCTTCTTCCATGGTGGGTTCTCCGGCGATCGTGCCCTTGGTACGACGCGCACGAGTTGGGACGTGTCGGGATCGCTGCGGAGGCGAGAGAAGTCCTAGCGCTGGCTCACCGTGCGGCGCTGGTTCTCGTGTGAGCACAGACCTCCGAAGGATTGAAGTGATCGAGCATCCTCGCCGATAGGCAGTTAGGCACCGGACTCGGCCGAGGAGGCATCGTGGAGGATCTACTCGGGCTTGGCGAAGACAGATGGTGGGAGCGGCTCCTGGACCGGTGGGCGCACTTGTCGGACAGAGTGAGAACCTGGATCGCACGCGGATCCATCGGCATCTTGGTCGTGGGCCTGTTCATGCTGCTCAACCTGTTGATGGGACTGCCAGTGAGATAGGTTGCCCAGCGAAGAGTCAAGAGGGGATAGAGAAGCCGGAGGGTCGGGGAAGCGGAGCTTCTTTCCGTTCCCCAACCCTCCGGAGCGGGCGCGAGATGCTAGGGGGAAGCCCGCGCCGGATCCTCCAGCGCCGCGCCCACGATGAAACTCCTGCAATCGCACTCGGGGTAGAAACACCGCCGATCGCCGTGGTCCCCGTGAACGAACTCCGAGTGCCCACACGTCGCGCAAAAGACCCTGGTTGGATCGTCGCCGCGGAAGGGACGATGGG
>JBAVEY010000357.1:0-4230 GCA_049587975.1 Actinomycetota bacterium
ACTGCACCCAGCCCCCGGGTTCCCCCGGCGAGCGATCGCTCATCTCCACGATGTCGGCGAGCACACCCTCGTGGTCGATGCGTTCCCATCCCTGCTGGCTGTGGACGTCGGGGTCGCTCCGGTACGCCGAGATCGTCTCGGCGTCATCAGGCGTCGAACGGCGCAGCCGCAGGCGCTCGGTCACGATCGGCTGGAAGTCCCGGTCGACGCGCACGGGCGAAGCGTAGCGGCTCGGGGTCAGCCACCGCCCGCCAGGATGCGCTGGAGTTCCGACGCATCGATGCCGCCGCCCGAGACGACCGCCACCATCTTGCCGCGACCCGCGAGGCCGTCGATCGCCGCCGCCACCGGAACCCCACCTGCCCCCTCGGCGACGACGTGCGCTCGGGTCGCCAACAGCCGGACCGCATCGGCGGCCGCATCCATAGGTCCCGTCACAGCTCGAACGTGCTCCCGATGCCCTCGGCCCTCGCGCGGTCGAACACCTGCCGCGCGGTCGCGGCGTCCTCGACCGCGTGACCGGTCGACTTGTAGAGGGTGAGCTCGTCATCCGAACGCCGTCCCGGATGCGTGCCGGCGAACACCTCACCGATCTCGGCGATCGCCCGCGGGTCGAGACCCTGGAGCTCGGCCGAACCCGTCGGCGGAGGGTTCTCGGCCGCGCCCCGCCATTCGACGAAGACCGAAGCGGCCCTGACGGTGGCGTCGTCGACCTCGGCGCCCACGCCCACCGAACTCACGTGCGCACCGGCACGCAACCACTCGCGCGAGATCACCGGGTCCTCCGCATCGGTGCAGCAGCAGACGAGGTCCGCATCCCGGGCCGCCTCCTCGAACGTTCCGACCGCCCGGGCCCGAGGGTCGAGCTCGGCGAGCGCGTCGGCGTGGCGCCTGTCGCGCGAGGCCACGCGGATCTCGTCGAGCGCGAACAGGCGCGGGAACGCGTCCAGATGCGAGCGGCCCTGCACACCCGCACCGACGATCGCGAGGATCCGTGGGTCCTCGCGAGCGAGCGCTCGCGCCGCGATCGCGGCGGTCGCTCCGGTCCGGACGGCGGTGATGACGGTCCCGTCCATGACGCAGAGCGGCACCCCCGTGTCCTCGTCGAACAGCGCGATGAGCGCCTGATGCGACGGGAGCCCCCGGTCGTGGTTGCCGGGGAAGACCGCGACCAGCTTGGCCTCGAGCGCGGTGCCGGGCAGGTAGCCGGGCATCGAACCGAGGAAGCCGCGGGGCGTCCGGGCGACGGTGCGGGGCGGGACAGAGGCCATCCCGGCGCTCAGGTCGCGGAGGGCTCCCTCCAGCGCGTCGAACAGCGTCGGCAGGTCGATGAGCGAGCGGACGTCATCGGCGTTCAGGAGCAGCAGCGGCGCCACCCGCCGGATGATAGGGGGCGCACGCGCCCGGCGGGAGGGGCACCACAACCGCTGGGCGGCGGGCGGATCGCCCTAAGGGGATCCGCCCGCCGATGCTCCTAGGCACCGCCCTCGTTCAACGTGACCTCGATGGGCTGATAGCTGTCGCCCGTCGTGTCCACGCCGAGGTCCTGCAGGTTCGCGAGCGCCTCGGTGATGATGTCGTTCGTGTACGCGCCGGCGTCCGGGGGCGCGGTCAGCACCGTCGTCCCCTCCAGGTTCGGCGTGTTCTGCGCGATCTCGGCCGTGCGATCCCACGCCTCCTGGTTGATGACGCCCACCCCGTCCGGCGCGGGCCAGATCAGCTGGTTGATCTCGTTCATCTGCCACAGCTGGTGGCTGGCGCCGAGCTTGGAGCCCTGTGCGACCACGAGGTCGGTGCACGCCTGGACGTTGTCGCGGCAGTACGCCCAGCCCTGCAGCGACGCGGTCACGAAGCGGACGGCGATGTCCCGGTACGCGTCGTCGGACCCGAGTCGTTCACCGTCCGCCCAGATCGCGTCCTGGAGCATCCCCACCCCGTCCTGCTCGTAGGACACGACGTTCAGGTCGGAGGGCTGGTAGAGCTCCCCGGTGTCCGGGTTCGTCGTCTCGAGCACCTGGGCGTACTCGTTGTAGATCATCGCTTCGGCCGCGTCGATGTCACCGGAGAGCAGGCCCGACATGTCGAAGTCCTGCTGCACGAGCGTGACGTCCGTCGCCGGGTCGAGGTTGGCCTGAGCCAGGGCCGCGAAGATCTCGTACTCGTTGCCGAACCCCCAGTTCCCCACGGTCTTGCCGGCGAAATCCGCAGGCGTCGTGATGCCGGCGTCGGCGAAGGAGACCTGGAGCGTCCCCGAGCGCTGGAACACCTGAGCGATGTCGATGATGTTCGCCCCCGCCTCGCGCGTGGCGAGCGCCTTGGGCACCCACGCGAGCGCGAAGTCCACGGCGCCGTCCGCGAGCTGCTGTTGCGGAACGATGTCGACGCCGCCCTCGACGATCGTCACGTCGAGGCACTGGTCGGCGTAGAAGCCCTGGTCCTGCGCCGCGTAGTACCCGGCGAACTGCGCCTGGATGAACCATTGGAGCTGTAGGCTGACCGAGTCCGTCGAGGAGCAGTTGCCGGCGGCTTCGCCGCCCGTCGCCTCACCGCCGGTCGTCTCCCCGCCGCCCTCGTCGTTGCTGCATGCCGCCGCGACCAACACGAGCACGACCGCGCCCACCACGACGCCCAGGAACCGTGATCGCCTCCCCCTCATACTGCCTCCCCCCCGGGGCGTCCGCCCCATGCGTCTCGAGCGACCTATCATGCCCCAACTCGCTCTGCCCTGCCGGATCCACCCGGTGTCGCCACCCGCTCGAGGACGACGGCCGACAGGAAGAACGCCAGGCCCAGCAAGCAGGCGCCGAGGACGTAGGCCCAGGCCTCCGCGTTGTTGGAGAGCGCGATGTTGCTCACGATCCGGCTGCCGAGCCCGTTCTGCAGGCCGCCGAAGTACTCGGAGACGAAGGCGGTGATCACCGCAGCGGGCGCGGCGATCCTGAGGGCCGTGAACAGGTAGGGGACGGCGTTCGGCACTCGGACCTTCCGCAGGATCGTGACGTCGCTCGCGGCGTAGGAACGCATCAGGTCCAGGAGGACGGTGCCCACCTCCCGCAGACCGCGCGCGACGTTCACCAGGACGATGAAGTACACGACCAGCGTCACCATCAACCTGCGCGGCACCTCGCTCGTCACCGGGTACATGTTGTTCAAGACGGCCACGAGCACGAAGATCGGGACCGCGTTCAGGGCGACGGCGAGCGGCGTCATCAGATCGTCGACGAGCCGGAAGCGCGCGAGCAGGAAGGCCATCCCGGTACCGATCACGGTCCCGAGCACGAGTCCGATAAGGGCGTTCAGGCCCGAGACCTTGGTGGCCTCCCAGATCAGGGCGGTGTTCGCGCGGAACGCATCCCAGATCGCCGAGGGGGCGGCCAGGAAGTACGGCTGGAAGTCGAAGACCTTGACCGCGGTCTCCCATAGGAACAGGAAGGCGAGACCGAACACGACTGGCGGCCAGACCAGGCTGAACAGGTGTCGGGACGAACGGCTCACCTGTCCTCGACCGCCTGCTCGATGTCCGGCTCGAGGCCGGTGGGCTGGATGCCACGGAGCGCCTCGCGCACCTCGGTGACCTTGGCGAAGAACGCCTCCGTCTCCCGGGTCTCGACGTCACGCCGCTGCCCCAGCTCGACGACGATCACATCGGTGATCCTGCCCGGCCGGGGCGACATCACGACCACCCGCGTCGAGAGGAACACCGCCTCGGGGATCGAGTGGGTCACGAACACGACGGTGGTCGAGGTCTCGCCGCAGATCCGCAGCAGCTCGGTCTGCATGTGCTCGCGGGTCATCTCGTCGAGCGCGCCGAACGGCTCGTCCATCAGCAGGAGGGGCGGGTGCGCCGCGAGCGCCCGCGCGATCGCGACCCTCTGTTGCATGCCGCCGGACAGCTGCCACGGGAGGTGCTCGGCGAACTCGGGCAACTTGACCAGCTCGAGCATCTCGAGCGCTCGCCGTCGCCGCCTGCTCCGGTCCCATCCCTTCAGCTCGAGCGGCAGCTCGACGTTCTTGGCGACGCTTCGCCACTCGAACAGGCCCGCCTGCTGGAACGCCATCCCGTAGTCCTGGTCGAGCCTGGCGGCGCGCGCCGGCTTGCCGTTGACCAGGACCTCGCCGCTCGTGGGTTCGCTCAGGTTCGCGATCAGCCGCAGCTGCGTCGACTTGCCGCATCCGGACGGCCCGATCAGGGAGACGAACTCTCCCGGCCGGATCACGAGGTCGATGTCG
>JBAVEY010000358.1:0-1561 GCA_049587975.1 Actinomycetota bacterium
CGGCGACGATATCGGAAGGACCCATCTCCAAATGAGACCGCATGGCAGCACCGTCCTCTACGACGAATTCAGCTGTGGGCGAAATGTCGAGTCCGATGCCTGGCAGATTGTCGGCTAGAGGGTCAACTCCCTGGCCGAGAGCATCTCCACCCGGTCATTGTGCGCAGCGGGAGCCCGCGCCGCACGGCGAGCCGACCGTCTAGCACTTTGGGAGTTCACCTGTTCGCCACGTTAGGGTCACGGCGGCGTCAGTCTGGACGCGGAGGGGGCCGTTCGGCCCTGGATGGCCCCAGTCACGGGGGATACGTTCGTTCCGCTCATGGCACTCCACGAGGGGTTTCGTCTGCCGTCTCCCCCGGCCAGACGGGGGCCTGGCTACTCCGAAGCAGCGAGGGCGTGGGGGATCGTCGGTCTGGCGACCGGCATCTTGGGCTTCGTCATCCTGCCGATCTTGTCCGGTCCTGTCGCGCTCGTGGCCGGGATCGTCGCGGTCCGCCTGGGCAACCGGACTGGCTGGTGGGGCATCGTGCTCGGCGGTGCCCAGCTCGTCTACGCGGCGGTTGTCTTGGAGGAACTCTTCTAGGGCAATGAACTACCGAGAGGATCTGGAGAGCTGCTGACTCCCTCGAACTGAGGTTGCGTCAGCCGCGCCGCAGGATCTGCTCGAGCGGTGACTCGGAGTTCGAGGCGCGGACGGGAGGTGAGGATGAGGTGGTCCGTATCGACGGTCAGGTTGTTATCAACCGGCCGGTGGAGGAGGTGTTCGACTTCGTCGCCGACGAACGCAACGAGCCCCGCTACAACGCCCGAATGCGTCGGGCCGAGCAGATCTCCGAAGGCCCCATCGGTCTTGGCACGCGGTACCGAGCGGAGCTCGTGAGCATGGGCCGAACCATGAAGATGGACATTGAGTTCACCGGCTACGAGCGACCCCGCCGACTGGCGTCATCGACCCACATGTCCTCCATGGATACTCAAGGCGCCCTGACGTTCGATGCCGTTCCCGGAGGGACACGGATGCGGTGGTCGTGGGAGTTGGAGCTGCGCGGCGTGCTCAAGCTCATGGGGCCGGTGGTCGCATGGATGGGTCGGCGACAGGAACTGAGAATCTGGACCAGCCTCAAGGACCTCCTCGAAGAGCCGGGGACTACCCACGGAGCCGCACCTTCGCCGAGTTGCTGATCGACTGCGGGGAGGATCGGACGCTCCCGGCGGTGCTCGTCGGGATACTGCGGGAAGCGGTCTGAGTCGTCCCGAACATTGGTCGCACCGGGGAGCCCGCGCCGGCACGGCGAGCCCGCGTTCTGGGGGACCACGGCCCTGTCTGCCTGAGCCAGGAGGCCCAGCCTGAACTGAACTCGCATCGGAGGGCGCACCCACCCCTACGGGGAGGAGCGCACCCCACGAAGGGAGGTGGGGATGATGCGAAGGGCGATCATCGGCGCTGCGTTCTTCGTGCTGGCCGTCGCGGCGATCCGTCGGTTCGGGCCGGCTTTCCGCGACCGGGCCATGGCGAAGTGCCGGCAGATGTTCGAACGCATGTCCGAGGAGTCTTCGCCCG
>JBAVEY010000359.1:0-6935 GCA_049587975.1 Actinomycetota bacterium
GCTCGCTGCGCCCGACTCCGAGATCGCTCCGGCTGAAGTCACGACCGACGTTGGCGCCGGGTCGGGCGCCTCCGAGGCCGCCCCCGCCGACGTCCCGGCACCCGCAGCATCCGCCGGGACCGCGGACGTGGCGCAGGCGGAGGGTCCGATCGGCGACTCGTCGACGGCCGAAGCCGTGCCGAGCACGGACGATGCCGTCGACGAAGAGCTGGCGGAGCCTGCCGCCGGAGCCGCGGCCGAGCCTGCCACGGACGAGGGCGAGGGCGAGGGCGAGGAGGGCGAGGAGGGCGAGGCGGGCGAGGAGGACATCTCGCTCGAGGCGATCCTGGAGGACCTGAAGCGGCGCGAAGGGCGCTCCGGATAGCCCGGTGCTGCTGGTCGGACTGACCGGCGGGATCGGGTCGGGCAAGTCGACCGTCGCCCGCATGCTCGAGGAACACGGGGCCGTGGTGTTCGACGCCGACGTGCTCGCCCGCGAGGTGGTGGAACCCGGCACCCGCGGTCACGCGGCGGTCATCGAGCGGTTCGGCGCGAACGTCCTCGCGCCCGGCGGGGAGCTCGACCGCGAGGCGCTCGCGAGCATCGTGTTCGCGGACCCCGCGGCGCGCCGGGACCTCGAGGCGATCGTGCATCCGGAGGTCCGTCGCCTGTTCGCGGAGGGCTCCGAAACCTATCGGGACTCGGACCGGGTCGTGGTCTTCAGCGCGCCGCTCTTGGTCGAGACCGGCATGCACACGGCCTTCGACGTGCTCGTGGTCGTGTCGGCCACCACGGCGACGCAGGTGGGACGGCTGATGCGCGGCCGAGGCATGTCCGAGGAGTCCATCCGGGCGCGCATCGACGCACAGGCCCCGCTCGAGGACAAGGCCGAGGTGGCGGACTTCCTCGTCGACAACGAGGGCACGATCGACGAGCTCGAGGGACAGGTCGCCCGGCTCTGGAACGAGCTGTCCGCCCGCGCCGTAGCCTGAAGCGCAGGACGCGTTCGGACGCTCGCTATCCTGATGTCGTGACCTCGTCCAGGTATTCGGCCGTGTTCTTCGACGCCGGCGAGACGCTCGTGCACCCACACCCGACCTTCCCCGACCTGTTCGCGGAGATCCTGCGGCGCGAGGGCTACGACGTGTCGGCCGAGACCGTCCGTGAGCGCGGACACGTGGTGTTCGACCGGTTCCGTTCGGCGGCGCGGGCGAACGAGCTCTGGACGACCTCGCCGGAGCGCTCGCGTCGCTTCTGGCACGACGTGTACGGCATCTTCCTGCGCGAGCTCGGGATCGACGATGCCGACGGACTGGTCGACGTCGTCTATACGGAGTTCACGGACCTCGCGAACTACCGCGTGTTCGAGGATGTCCCGCCCGTGCTCGACCGTCTGCGAGATGCGGGGCTCGTGCTCGGCGTGGTGTCGAACTTCGAGGAGTGGCTCGAGCGCCTGCTCGAGGAGCTCGGCGTCCGAGCCTACTTCCAGGTGAGCGTGGTCTCGGGCGTCGAGGGGTTCGAGAAGCCCGATCCCCGGATCTTCGAGCTCGCGATGACGCGGGCGAGCGTCACGCCCGAGCGCTCGGTCTACGTAGGCGACAACCCCGAGTTCGACGTCGAACCGGCGCTGGCGCTCGGGATGTTCCCCGTGCTCATCGACCGGCGCGAACGCTTCGTGGACGTGCCCGGCCCGCGCATCACGGCGATGGACCAGCTCCCCGCGCTCCTCGGGGTGGCGTGATGGCGGAGGAGCGCCTGTACGAGGTGGAGGAGGCCGACGCGTTGCTCCCCGAGCTGCGGGCGCGGCTCGCGCGGATCCGCGACGCGCGCCAGGTGATCCTCCGCGAGGCCGAGGTGGTGAAGGGAAAGGTCGTGGCGGACGGCGGTGGGACGGACGCCGGGCGCGACTACTGGGACGCGACCGCGACGCTCCGGACGGAGCTCGAGCGCCTGGCCCGCGAGAACATCTTGTTGCGGGACCCCGAGAGCGGGCTCGTCGACTTCCCAGCCGAACGCGACGGGGAGCGTGTCTACCTCTGCTGGCGGGTCGGTGAGGACCGCGTCGCCAACTGGCACCCGCTCGACACCGGCTTCTGGGGTCGGCGACCGCTGTGACCGTTCGAGCCCGGGTCGCGGTGATGGGCGCGACCGCCGAGGACCCGCCTCCGGGCATCGGTGCGATCGCCGACACGGTGGACCTCGCGTTCGCCGACGATGTCTCGTCGCTCGTCGGCGCGCTCGAGGGGGCGGGGGTGCTCTTCGCGTGGCGCCCGAGGAGCGCCGTGCTCTCGCAGGCGTGGGGGAGCGCGGGGGACCTCCGGTGGATCCAGTCGGCGTCGGCGGGGGTCGACAACATCCTGTTCCCGGAGCTCGCGTCGAGCCACGTGGTCCTGACGAACGCGCGCGGCGTCTACGAGGACTCGATCGCCGAGTACGTGCTCGGGTTGATGCTCGCGTTCGCCAAGGGGCTCGCGGGCGTGCTCGAGCGGCAGCGCGGCCGCGAGTGGCAGCACCGCGAGACCGAGCGCCTCGAACGCAAGCGCGTGCTCGTCGTGGGCGTGGGTCCGATCGGGCGCGCGATCGCGCGCAGCTGCTCGGCGCTGCGGATGTCCGTTCGGGGGGTGGGTCGCACCGCCCGCCCAGCCACGGAGGTCATGATCGAGATCCTCTCGATCGAACAGCTCACGGACGCCGTGTCGTCGGCGGACTACGTGGTGAACGCCCTTCCATCGACCGAGGAGACCCATCACGTGTTCGACCACGCGGTGTTCGAGGCCATGAACCCGTGGACGCGGTTCGTGAACGTCGGCCGCGGCAGCACGGTCGACGAGCGCGCGCTGATCCGCGCCCTCGGGTCCGGCGCGATCGCCGGGGCGGCCCTCGACGTGTTCGAGGAGGAGCCGCTGTCCCAGGACAGCCCTCTGTGGACGATGCCGAACGTGATCGTCTCGCCCCACATGGCCGGCGATGCGGCGGGCTGGCGCGAGGGCGTGGTCGAGCTCTTCGTCCGCAACCTCGAGCGCTACCTCACCGGGCGGCCGCTCCTGAACGTCGTTGACAAGACCCGCGGTTACGTGCCGTCCTGAGTGAGTAGCCTTCTGACCGTGACCGACGACGTCATCACCGTCACCGGGCTCCGGAAGACCTACGGGGACCTGGAGGCGGTCGCTGGGATCGACCTGTCGCTGGCCCAGGGCGAGGTCTTCGCGCTCCTCGGCCCGAACGGCGCCGGCAAGACGACCACCGTCGAGATACTCGAAGGCTACCGAGAGCGGACCTCCGGTCAGGTCTCCGTCCTCGGCTTCGATCCCGCACATCGATCGAGGGAGCTGCGCCGCCGGATGGGGATCGTCCTGCAGTCGACGGGCGTGGATCCGTACCTCACGGTCCGCGAGACCGTGGAGCTGTACGCGAACTACTACCCCTCGCCCCGCAGCGTCGACGACGTCATCGAGCTCGTCGGACTCAGCGAGAAGCGCAAGGAGCGCGTGATCAAGCTCTCGGGCGGACAACAGCGGCGGCTCGACGTCGCGATCGCGCTCGCGGGTGATCCGGAGCTCCTGTTCCTGGACGAGCCCACGACCGGCTTCGACCCGGGGGCCCGCAGGAACGCCTGGGAGATCGTGCGCAACCTGACGGCGCTCGGTAAGACGGTGTTCCTGACGACCCATTACATGGACGAGGCGCAGTACCTGGCCGGCCGTGTCGCCGTGATCGCGAAGGGTCGCATCGTGGCGGAAGGGCCGCCGTCCACGCTCGGGGACCGCCATCTGGCCGAGAGTGTGATCCGGTTCCGCCTCCCCCCAGGGGAGCTCCCACCTAGCATCGCCTCGCGCGTGACGAGGGTGAACGAGGACGTTGAACTGAAGGTCGCCGATCCCACGCGGGCGCTCCACGAGTTGACGTCATGGGCCGTGGAGCGTGGTGTCGAGCTCGAGGGCCTGGAGGTGACGCGCCCAACCTTGGAGGACGTGTACCTCGAGCTGACCGGCGGCGAGGCCGGAGCCGCGTGAGCGACCCAGGGCTCCTGATCGCGCAGGTCCGGTCGACGAACCGGGCCTTCTGGCGGAACCCCGCCTCGGCCTTCTTCACGTTCGCCTTCCCATTGATGTTCCTGGTGATCTTCACGTCGCTCCTTGGGAGTGGAACGGTCGAGGTCGCACCAGGTATCGAGATCCAGCAGGACAGTTACTACGTGGCGGCGATGGCCGCGTTCGCGGTGATCTCGGCCACCTATACGAACCTCGCGATCTCGGTGACGTTCACCCGCGATGCCGGGATCCTGAAGCGAACCCGTGGAACCCCGCTGCCTGGCGGCATCTACCTCTCGAGCCGTGTGATCCATGCCGTGCTGGTCTCGATCCTCCTCGTGGTGATTACGTCCGCGTTCGGCGTGGCCTTCTACGACGCGCAGGTCCCGACGGGGGTGCTCCTGTTGGAGCACACGGTCACGGTGATCGTCGGAGCGATGGCCTTCTCCGCCCTGGGTCTCGCGACCACTGCGATGGTTCCCAACGCGGAGGCCGCTCCGGCGATCGTGAACGCGATCATCCTCCCCCTGCTGTTCCTATCGGGGATCTTCATCCCACTGGGCCCCAACGCCCCCGAATGGATGAAGGTCATCGGGAACATCTTCCCGGTGAAGCATTTCGCGGAGGCGATGCTCGGGTCGTTCTACGGTCCACCCTTCCCGTTCGAGTGGTCCGACGTGCTCGTCGTGGCCATCTGGGGGGTGGTAGGGCTCGCGCTCGCGATCAGGTTCTTCTCCTGGGAGCCGCGCAAGTGAGGCCGTGGGGTGGCCGGACTCCGTAGAACAGGCGTGTGCTAGGCTCCGCGCACCACCGGGTCGGCCAGGGGGTTCCGACGATGCGCAAGATGTTCGCCTTCCTCGCGGTCGGGGCATTGCTGTTCGCCGCGTGCGGGGAAGACAACCCCACGGTCGGCGGATCCGGTGGGACGGGTGCAAGCGCCTCCGGTCCGACCGGCAGCACCGCACCCGCGACCGCCGCCGAGTGCGCCGCCGCGAGCCAGGACGCCTTGGTGGCTCCGGGAGTGCTCACGATCGGCACCGACAACCCGGCGTTCCCACCGTGGTTTTCCGGCGGGGAAACGGACGCCCATAGCGAATGGAAGTTCGACGACCCCTACACGGGCAAGGGGTACGAGGCCGCCACCGCGTACGCCGTGGCCGAGGCGATGGGCTTCACGAAGGATCAGGTGCAGTGGGTCGTCGCCCCCTTCAACCAGACGTACAAGCCAGGTGACAAGGACTACGACTTCGCGATCGAGCAGATCTCCTACTCCGCCAAGCGCGACGAGGCGGTCGACTTCAGCGAGAGCTATTACGACGTCCAGCAGGCGCTCGTCGCGGTGAAGGGGTCGCCGATCGCCGCGGCGACGAGCATCGCCGACCTCGCCGGGTACACGATCGCCGCGCCGATCGGGACGACGAGCTACGACTACATCGTCGCGAACATCCCCGACGCGACGGCGGGCTCGTACACGACGCTGTCCGACACCGTGGCCGCCCTCAACGCGGGTCAGGTCGACGCGATCGTGGTCGACGCGCCCACCGCCTTCTACCTGGCCGACCCGTTCGTCCAGGAGGTGAAGGACGGCGTCGTGGTAGGCCTGTTCCCGCCCGCGGGCGAGCAGGAGTACTTCGGGCTCACGTTCGTGACCGGCAGCCCACTCCTCGTGTGCGCGAACCTCGCGCTCGAGGAGATCAAGGCGGACGGGACCCTCGACGCGATCCACCAGAAGTGGCTGGTCGAGAACACGAACGTCGGCCAGGTCCCCGAGTTCACGACGTAGCCACGGCCCCACATGGGGATGGGAGGCGGCGGATCCCCCGAGCTGTACCAGTACCAGCCCGGTGACCCCAGGCTGCCCGAGGGGCAGCGGAAGTCGCGGATCCTCGGACCGGCCCACGCCGAGGGCGCACGGGGTGTGGCGATCGCCCTCGTCAGCACCGTCGTCGTCCTCGCCCTGATCGTGTGGGCGGTGACCTCCTCGCCCAACTGGCCGGAGGTCAAGCAGGCGTTCTTCGACCCCGAGGAGTTCAAGCGGGTCTTCCCCGACATCGCCCGGGCGTTCCTGCGGAACATCCAGTACTTCCTGATCGCCGAGGTCTTCATCCTGGCGTGGGCCCTGGTGCTGGCCGTCCTGCGGAGCCTGCAGGGTCCGGTGTTCTTCCCTCTGCGAGCGCTCTCGATCGTCTACACCGACCTGTTCCGAGGCATCCCGACCGTCCTCGTCGTGTACCTGCTGGGGTTCGGGATCCCGAGCCTCGGCCTTCCAGGGGTGCCTTCGGGTGCGGCGTTCTGGGGCGTAGTAGGCCTGATCCTGTCCTACTCCGCGTACGTCGCGGAGGTGTACCGAGCCGGTATCGAGTCCGTGCATCCCAGTCAGGCCGCCGCCGCCCGGTCGCTCGGGCTCTCACGGGCGAAGACGCTGCGA
This sequence comes from Actinomycetota bacterium, assembly GCA_049587975.1. GTDB lineage: Bacteria > Actinomycetota > UBA4738 > UBA4738 > HRBIN12 > DASSJM01. The sequence continues at coordinate 6,439 of JBAVEY010000359.1, forward strand.
TTCGTGATCGTCCCGCAGGCCGTCCGGCGCGTGATCCCCCCGCTCCTGAACGACTTCATCGGGCTACAGAAGGACACCGCGCTCGTGGCGTTCGTGGTCGCGATCCCCGAGGCGTTCAAGCAGGGCCAGATCTACCAGGCCGCCGACTTCAACTTCACCCCGCTCCTGGCGGTCGCGCTGATGTTCCTGCTCATCACCGTGCCCCTGACCCGGTTCACGGACTGGCTGCTCGAGCGCCAGCGCCGGCGCCGGCAGGCGGGGGTGGCCCCGTGAACGCCTCCGACGGCTCCGCCCTGACCGTCGTCGATCTGCACAAGTCGTTCGGCAAGCTCGAGGTGTTGAAGGGGATCGACCTCGAGGTCGACGAGCACGAGGTCGTCTGCCTGATCGGCGCGTCCGGATCGGGGAAGTCGACGCTGCTCCGCTGCATGAACCTCCTCGAGCCGATCGACCGCGGCCGGATCGTGATCGAGGGGCAGGACGTGACGGGTCCGGGC
>JBAVEY010000360.1:0-2056 GCA_049587975.1 Actinomycetota bacterium
TGGGCCTGCTCGTCGCGTCGCTCGTGCTTGACGGGATGGACGTCGACGCGTCGGCGTTCATCATCGACGTCGTCATCTTCACGGTCGTCGTCGCACTGATGACGCCGTTCCTGGCGAACCAGTTCCGCAGGCGGCAGTCGGCCGCGCTCGGCGGCGTGGCGCTGATCGCCACGCTGATCGCATTGATCGTCACCGACCTGATCTCCGACGGATTCACGATCGACGGGATCGGGACGTGGCTCGGGGCCACGGTGATCGTCTGGGCCGCGTCGCTGATCGCGGCGTGGATCCTGCCGCTCCTCGGGTTGAAGAAGTACATGGAGGAGAGGCAGTAGGGCTCTGGCGCATGGACGCTAGTCGGCCGGGGCCCAGATCGGGCCCAGGCAGTCGTCGCGAAGGGGCAGCGGGTCCGGTGCCCTCGGCTCCTGCTCGAAATCGAACGCGGAGAGCATCGGCGTCGCCTGCCTGTCGCGCTTGGTGAGCTGCGTGAGGCCCCAGTTGTCCTCGATGAACCGCAGCACGCTCGAGAACTCGCCGAGCTCGCTGCTCACCCCGCCCTGCCTCGCGTAGGGGCTGAGCACGAGCATCGGGACGCGGATCCCGAAGCCGAAGTCGTCGACCTGCGGCGGCGGGACGTGGTCGTAGAAGCCGCCGTAGTCGTCCCACGTGAGGAAGATCGCCGTCGAGTCCCACATCGGCGAGCGCATGATCGCGTCGATCACCTGGGTGGACCAGTTCTCGCCGTGGCAGAAGTTGTACTCGGGATGTTCGGACAGCTCGAACCGCGGCGTGATCCACGTCACCGGCGGGAGCAGGCCCTCACCGATGTCGTTCACGACGTCGCCGACCGGGAACATGTGCTTCTGCCAGCGGTCCTCGTGCATCCGGTAGCGCCGGATGGCCGAGTACGCCGACCAGATGTAGCCCTCCTGGTCCTCGCTCGCCGCGTAGTAGGCCCAGGGGATGCTCGCGCGGTTCAGCAGGTCGCCCTCGGTGAGGAAGTCAAAGCACGGGGGCACCTTCCTCATCCGGCCCTCGCTGTCGAACACCTCGACGGTCTGCTGTGGCGGAGCGTCGCAGCCGAAGGTGTTCGAGTCGCGGGCGAGGCCCTCCCTCCTCGGGTTGTCGTGGGCGCCGCCCGACGTCGCCGCGATCGAGTAAAGGTGGTTGGGGAACGACGGGCCCTGGGCGCTCGCGAAGAAGTTGTCGAACAGGACGTTCTGCCGCGCCCAGTGCCAGTAGTTCGGCAACTGATCCTCGTGCAGCTGGGTGTAGGCCCACGGCGCGTGCTCGCCCTGCAGGAAGCCGTCCATCTCGCCCTCGTTCCAAGCGGCCAGCGCGCACGTGTAGCAGTGCGGCAGGTCGCCGGGCACGCGGCCGTCGGTCCCGCTGGTGAGCGTCCGGGGCTGCCCGAACGCCATCCCGCTCGTGACGCCGTTCGCGCCGGGGAAGGTGCCGAAGAGGTGATCGAACGTGCGGTTCTCTTTGATCAGGAACACGACGTGCTTGATCGGCGTCGCGGTCTCGAGCGTCGTCGCGTCGAACGCGTCGGGGCTCCCGGTCGTGATCACGCTCGGGCTCGCCGACGGGGTGGGCGAGGCCGGGGCCCGCGGCTCGGCCTCGCTGGTGCTACACGCGGCCGCGATGAGCCCGAGCCCCACGATGGTTGCGAGCCAAGGCAGCGCGCGTCGAGGCACCGGGGTCCTCATGGGATGTCCTGAGTCTATCCAGACGAACCCGAACGCTCCCCGGCCTCCCGGAGCACCGCCGCCGTCGCCGCGGCGGTTCCCTCCCAGGTGAACATCGGCAGGCGCGCCCGGCCGGCGGCGGCGAGCCGGTCGCGGAGGGCGGCGTCGCGGAACAGTCGGGCGAGCCCGTCCCCGATCGCCTCGACATCGTCCGCCTCCACCGCGAGCGCCGCGTCCCCGGCGACCTCGGGCAGCGACGCCGCGGTGGAGACGAGCACCGGGATGCCGGCCGCGAACCCCTCGAGCACCGGGAAGCCGAACCCCTCGTAGCGCGACGGGTAGGCGAGCGCCGTCGCGCCGGCCAGCAG
>JBAVEY010000361.1:0-2796 GCA_049587975.1 Actinomycetota bacterium
TGTTCGGCCTCGCCGCGTTCGTCGCGGCCGCGACCGCCGCGGAGATGGTCCGTGGCGTGCGGGCGCAAAGGCGGGCGCGGGGGCTCTCCGTCCCGCGGGCCACGGTGGCCGCGATCTCCCGGAACCATCGCCTGTACGGCGGGCTGGTGGTCCACCTCGGGCTGATCGTCGCGGTGGTCGGTGTGTCGTGGGCGGCGCTCTCGGATCGTTCCTCGGAGGTCTCGATCGCCGACGGTGAGATCGTCCACGCCCAGGGCTACGACCTCCGCTTCGACGGGCTCACGTCCCGGGACGAACCGCAGCGGCGGGTCCTGGTGGCCGAGCTAACGGTCCTGGATCCGGCGACCGGGGACGAGGTCGTTCGCCTGCATCCCTCGCTCAACCTGTACCCGGCCTCGTCCGAACCGATCGGGACGCCGTCGATCAGGATCGGGACGCCGTTCAACGGCATGGTCGATCTGTACGCCTCGCTCGTCACGGCCCAGAACGGATCGCGCGCATCGTTCCGCTTCTTCGTGAACCCCGGGATCGGCCTGCTGTGGCTCGGGGGGGCCGTGATGGCGCTCGGCGGCATCGTGGCGGCCTGGCCCTTGGGCTCGCGGCCCGCGGGTCCTTCGGCGCCCGAACCCGTGGTTGAGCGTCGCGAGGAGGTGTCGGTGTGAGCACCGACGTCGACGAGGCGGGCGAGCCCCTCGCGACGGGCCGGACCAACCAGACCGACGAGGCCGACGGTCGGCCGGAGTCGCGGCACCACCGCTCCCGATGGGGGACCGTCGGGCTCGTCCTCGCCCCGCTCGTGCTGTTCGCGCTCCTGCTCGCGTCCGGTCTGGGACGGGATCCGCGGGCGCTCCCGAGCGAGCTGATCGGGCAACCGGCACCGCCGTTCTCGCTCCCGAGGATCGACGCCGGCGGTGTCGTCGACCTCGGTGATCTGTCGGGACAGGTGGTCGTCGTGAACTTCTGGGCGTCGTGGTGCCTCCCGTGCCGTGAGGAGCACGATGCGCTCGCCGCCGCGTGGGGCCGGTACCGCGAACGCGGTGTCGTCGTCCTCGGGGTCTCGTTCGAGGACACCAAGGACGCGGCACTTGCATTCCGGGACGAGCTCGGCGGGGATTGGCCGCTCGTCGCCGACCCGGATTCGCGGACGGCGATCGCGTACGGCGTCTTCGGCGTGCCGGAGACCTTCGTGATCGCGCCGGACGGCTCGATCGCGGCCAAGTCGACCGGCGCCCTCACGTACGAGTGGCTGACCGACCAGATCGAGAGCGCGCTCCGGGCAGGCGACGTCGAGTGAATGGCCGGGCGCGATCGGTGGCGGTCCTGGCGGCAGCCCTCTCGGTGGTCGGGCTGGCCGCGTTCGTCGCATCGCGGGGCGGGCCCGATCGTCCGGCGACGATCGACGATCGCGTGCACGAGATCGGTGCCGGGCTCCGGTGCCCGGTCTGCCTGAACCTGTCGGTCGCGGACTCGCCGTCGAAGCTCGCGGGCGAGATGCGTGCCGAGATCGAGACGCAGGTCCGGGCGGGACGCAGCCCCGAGCAGATCCGCGCGTTCTTCATCGATCGCTACGGCGAATGGATACTGCTCGAGCCGCCCCGCCGGGGGTGGAACCTCGTTCCCTGGGTGGTTCCTGTGGTCGGGCTCATCGCCGGCGTCGCGCTGTGGGTGGTGTTCGTCCGGCGCCGGTCCCCGAGGAGCGACCACGAGGCCACCGAGGCCGAGCGGGACCGGATCCACCACGAGCTCGCGGACCTGCAGGAGCCCGGGTGAACCCGATCGCGATCTCGTTCGCGGTGGCCGGGCTGGCGTTGGTCGCGGGCGTCGGCGTGGTCGCCGGGTTCCTGCGCGAGGCGCCGGTGCCGATCGAGCCGCTCGCCGACCCCCTCGAGGACCGTCGCGAGGCGCTCCTGCGCTCGCTCGCCGACCTGGAGGATGCCTACGAGTCGGGCGCGCTCGACGAGCCCGGGTACCTGCGGCTCCGTGAGCAGACCGAGGGGCGGATCGCCCGGGTCCTGCGCGCCCTCGACCGCCGGGAGGGCGTGACCGCGCGCGACTCCGCCTCGGCCGACCCCGCGTCGGACGTCATGGTCGAGGAGACCCCGGCGGGAGGCGGCGATGTTCGACCGACCGCGGAGCCGCGGCGGGTGCCGGCGTGGGCGGTCGGGGTGATCATCGGCGGCACCGTCCTCGCCGTCGTGGTTGCCTCGCTCGCTCGCGACGCCGAACCGCAGATCCAGGCCGCTACGTCCCCGCGGGGCTCCGACCCGCTCGCGTTCTTCGAGCAACGCGTGAGGGACCATCCCGAGGACCTGGCGGCGCGGCTGGATCTCGCGCACCGGTACCTCGACGCCGGCATGACCGAGGATGCGCTCTCCGAGTACGCGGTCGCGCTTCGGCTCGATCCGGACGACGCGGAGGCGCTCGCCCACGTCGGGATCATCCTGTACCAGGCCGGACGGCCGCAGAACGCGCTCCGATCCGTCGAGCGCGCGCTCTCGACCGATCCTCGGTACCCGGAAGCCCTGTTCCTCCGAGGGGTCATCCTGCTGCGGGGGCTCGAGCGTCCCGAGGAGGCGATCACGGCGTTCGAGACGTATCTGGACGCGGCCCCCTTCGGCGTCGAACGCGAGAGGGCCAAGGACCTGATCGGCCAAGCTCGCGACGCGCTCGCAGAGGGCTGAGCGGAAACCGTGCTCTTGCCGTCGAGCGTCACGCTTCGCGGCGTTCGGCGATCGTCTGGGCGCGGCGCTTGGCCGCCCGGGCCCTCGCGAACAGCCGAAGCGTGTACCCGCCGAG
>JBAVEY010000362.1:0-12652 GCA_049587975.1 Actinomycetota bacterium
CCCTGGAGGAGATCGGCGAGCGGATCGGGTCGGACGTGCCGGCGATGCTGTCGGGCGAGCCCGTCCTGATGGCCGGGCGCGGCGAACGGCTCGCGCCCGCCGAGATCCCGCCGTTGCACTGGGTGCTGGTCCGGTTCGGGTTCGGCGTCCGGTCGCCCGACGCCTACCGCTGGTGGGACGAGGACGGGGCCGTGACGGGTCCGGATCCGGGGGGCGTCATGGCTGCCGCGGCCGCCGGCGATGCCGCGGCGCTCGGGCCGCTCCTGTTCAACGACCTGGAGGGCCCGGTCTCCACCCGGCACAGGGAGATCGCGACGGCCAAGGGGCGGCTGCTCGAGGCCGGTGCGCTCGGCGCCGTGATGACCGGGAGCGGATCCTCGATCATCGGCCTCGCGCGGGACGAGGCGCATGCCCGAGCGCTCGTGGCCAGGATCGATGGAGGGATCGAGGGAGCCGAAGCCGTCGTGAGCCCGCCGCGGGACCCTGCATAATCGGGAGCGGTCCGGGGTCGTCTAACGGCAAGACGCGGGCCTTTGGAGCCCTCGATGGAGGTTCGACTCCTCCCCCCGGAACCACCAGCGCGAGAGAGGCCGGCCCAGGTGTCCGAGCAGGTGTCCCAGATCGACTGCCCGTCGTGCGGCGCCCCGAACCCCGAGGGCAACCGCTTCTGTGGCTCGTGCGGGTCGGAGATGGAGCGCCGCTGTCCGGTCTGCGGCACCGCCAACCCGCTCGCGAACCGGTTCTGCGGCGCCTGCGGGACGCCGCTCGCCCTCGCGGATGCGATCGCCGGGCCGCCCGCCGACCGGGAGGAGCGCAAGGTCGTCTCGATGCTGTTCGCCGACCTCACGGCGTCGACTGAGCTCTCGGCTCGACTGGACCCGGAGGACCTGCGGGCGGTCCTGCGTCCGTTCTTCGATGCGATGGCGGAGGAGATCCGTCGGTTCGGCGGCACGGTCGAGAAGTTCATCGGCGACGCGGTCGTGGCCGCGTTCGGTGCGCCGATCGTGCACGAGGACGACCCCGAACGCGCGATCCGATGCGCGCTCGCGATGCACCGCCGGCTCGCCGAGCTGAACGCCGAGCTCTCCGGGCGCGCCGGGGCCGATCTCGCGATGCGGATCGGGATCAACACGGGCGAGGTGATGGCGCACTCGATCGAGGAGGGGATCGTGACGGGCGAGGCGGTGAACGTGGCGGCCCGCTTCCAGACGCTCGCCGAACCCGGCCGCGTGGTCGTCGGGGAGCGCACCTACCGCGACGCTCGCGAGGCGTTCGCCTTCGTCGATCTGGGAGAGGTGTCGGTGAAGGGGATCGACCGACCCCTGCGGGTCTTCGAGGTCGATCGCGAGACCTCGGCGCCCGGCATCGCCCGCGAGCAGGTGGCGGCGCCGTTCGTCGGTCGAGAGGCCGAGATGGACCTGTTGCGCCTCCAGTTCCGTCGAACGGTGACGCAGGCGCGCCCGAACCTGATCACGATCGTGGGACCACCCGGCATCGGCAAGAGCCGGCTCTCGGATGAGGCGGCGCGGGCGTTCGAAGGCGAGGGCGCGCGCGTCGTCCGCGGGCGTTGCCTGCCCTACGGCGACGGGCTCACCTACTGGCCGCTCGCCGAGATCCTGCGGGCCGACGCCGGCATCTTGGACAGCGACTCGGCCGAGGCCACGATCTCGAAGGCCCGCGATCGCCTCGATCCTCGGTTCCCCGGCGAGGAGGGGATGGGCGTCACGAACGTGCTGCTGTCCTCGATCGGCGTCGAGCTCTCCACCGATCCGCTCGCGGGTGCCGAGCGTGAGGCCGCCCAGCGGTTGGTCGCACGCGCGTGGCAGCGGTACCTCGAGTCGCTCGCCGAGGACTCGGCGCTGGTCGTGCTGATCGAGGACGTGCACTGGGCGGACCCGAGCCTCCTGGAGCTCGTCGAGTCCGTCGTCGCCCGAGCGGCGGGTCGGATCCTCGTCGTGTGCATGGCGCGACCCGACCTGTTCGAGCGACGACCCGGCTGGGGCGGTGGACTCTCGGACGCGACGGCGATCTCGCTGTCCGCGCTCTCTCCCGCTGACGGCGCCCAGCTGATCGAACACATGCTGGGTGGCCAGGCCCCCGCCGAGATCGTCGGTCCGATCCTCGACCGGTCCGAAGGCAACCCCTTCTTCGCCGCCGAGCTCCTCCGGATGATGATGGAGGACGAGACGATCGCCCGCAGCGACGGTCGGTGGGAGCTCGTCCGAGATCTTCCCTCCCGCCTGCCCGACACCGTGCAGGGCGTGATCGCATCGCGCATCGACCTCCTGACACCCGCCGAGAAGCGCGCGATCCAGGACGCGTCCGTGATCGGGAGGAGCTTCTGGTCCGGCGGCGTCGCGCGCCTGGGTTCGGCGGACGCCGAGCGCGCGATCGAGGGGCTGGTCGCCAAGGATCTCGTCTTCGAGCGGGACACATCAACGATCGAGGGCGAGCGCGAGTTCATGTTCAACCATGTCCTCACGCGCGACGTCGCGTACGGGAGCATCCCGAGGGCGCGCAGATCGCAGGCGCACGCCGTCGTCGGCGCCTGGATGGAGGAGGGGACCGCGGGGAGGGCCGAGGAGTACGCCGAGATCCTCGCGTATCACTTCTCGCTCGCGGGCGACGACGCGCGCTCGGCCCGGTACGCGCTGATCGCGGGCCATCGGTTGCTCCGGGTGTTCGCGGCCGAGGAGGCGATCGTCTGGTTCGACCGCGCGATGGACCCGGGGACGGTCGACGCCTCGATCCGATCCCAGGTCGGGCTGGCCCGAGGGTTCGCCAAGGAGCAGCTGGGGCGGTTCGAGGACGCCGTCACCGACTTCGAAGGCGCGCTGGCGGACGCGCGCACGGCCGGCGACGCCGAAGGCGAGGCGCGGGCGCTCGCTGCCGTCGCGCACGTGCTGTGGCTCCTCGATCGCTACGACGAGGGCGGGGCGATCCTGCCCGAGGCGCTCGAACGCGCGCGCGCGGTGGGTCTGGCCGACGTCGAGGCCCGGCTCCTCTACACCGCGGGGACGATGCGGTTCGGCCGCGGCGAGTTCGTCGATGCTCTCCCGCTGCACGAGCACGCGCTCTCCGTCGCGCAGCGCAACGGCGACGTCGAAGGACAGGCGCTCGCGCACCACGGCCTGTGCGAGACCTACTTCTTCGTCGGCCCGCTCGAGGACGGTCTGCGGCACGGACTGCTGGCGAACTCGCAGTTCCGCGACCTCGGCCAGCGATCGATGGTCGCGCACAACGGGTACATGGTGGCCTGGCTCCTCGGCTTCGTCGGTCGTCCCGACGAGGCCATGGTCTACGCGAACGGCTCGATCGAGACGTCCCAGGAGATCGGCAACGTCCGCGAGGCGGGGTTCGGGTTCTTCGACCGGGCCGAGCTGCACCTTTCGGCCGGTCGTCTCGACGCGGCACTGGACGACGGCGTCCGCGGCACGGACCTGCTCCGCGATCTCGGCGTGGTCCGCGGGGTGCTCATCGGTCAGAACGTCCAGAACGAGGTGGCCGGCGAGGCGTGGGCCTTCGATCTGATGCACGGTCCCTCCGCCGAGGCGCTGGAGCTGTCGGATGCCCTGGGCGGGACGTTCATGCGATCGCCGGCCCTCGCGTACCGCGCGTGGACGCTGCTGGCCGAGCGGGAGGTCGAGGAAGCGGAGCGTCTCCTCACCCAAGCGCGGGCAGAGGAGGACGTGTTCCTGCACCGGGCGTGGACGAGCCGCGTCGAGGCCCAGATGCGCGAGTGGTCGGGTGATGCGGAGGCGCTCGCCGAGATCGCCGGGCGGATCGAACTCGATGTGCTGCCGAGCAGCGTCTATTGGGGGATGTGGGGTCCGTATGCACGAGCGCTGTCGGCCTCGCGGATCGGCCGGCACGACCGGGCGTTCGTCGACGCGACGACCGCCCTCGACATGGCGAGCTCCGTCGGCGATCGCCGCCTGCTCTGGCGCGCCGCGAGGGTGGCGTGGCGGGCCGCGGACGGGCTCGGGAAGGCCGAGGAGGCGAACGGGTATCTCACGCAGGCGCGCGCGACGGTCGAGGCCGTCGCGGCCGGAGCGAGCGGGAAGCTGGCGCAGGCGTTCCTCTCCCGCCCCGACGTCGCCGAGGTGCTCTCGTGAGCGGCCGTCTTGCCAGGCCGGCGGTCGCGCCGGTACAAAGGATGTCCAATCACCGAGAGGATCGAGTGCCCCAGACCACGTCGCTCGTTGCCGTCGTGCTCGCCGCGGGCAAGGGGAAACGGCTCCGGTCCGCCGCGCCCAAGGTGCTCCACCAGATCTGCGGTCGTCCCGCGCTCTGGTGGGTCCTGCAGAACGTCCGGGCGGTGCGGCCGTCGAAGATCGTGATCGTCGTGCACCACGGGGCGGAGCAGGTGCGCGAGCAGGTTCGGTCGTGGGGGATCGTCCCCGAGCCCGTGTTCGTCGAGCAGGGCGATGCCCTCGGGACGGGCCACGCGGTGCTCGTCGCGGAGAAGGCGATCGGACGGGCGCGCGAGGTGCTCGTCGCGAACGGTGACTTCGACCCGGTCGCGCCCGACGACGTCCGCGGGCTGCTCCGGGTCCATCGACGGACGAAGGCCGCCGCCACGGTGATCGCGACCCAGATCGACGACCCGGGCACGTACTCGCGGATCGTCCGTGAGGGCGATCGCCTGATCTCGAGCGTCGAGGGGACGGATGCACCCGCGTCGATGCAGGCGATCCGCGAGGTCGGCACCAACTGGATCGCGTTCCGTCGCGACGATCTGCTCCGCGCGCTGCCGCTCGTCGGGCGCGAGAACCGGCAGGCCGAGTACTACCTGAACGATGTGTTCCCGATCCTGATCGACAAGGGGGAGCGCGTGTCCGTGGTGTCGGTCGACACCGGTGGCGCGATGGGGATCAACTCGCGGGCCGATCTCGCGCGGACCACGCGCATCGTTCGCCACCGGATCAACGCGCGGCACCTCGCGAACGGCGTGACGCTGGAGGACCCGGAGACGACCTACATCGACGTGGACGTCCGGATCGGCCGGGACGCCGTGATCCGTCCGATGACGTTCCTGTCCGGCGCCACCAAGATCGCGAAGGGCTGCGAGATCGGACCGGCGACGCGCATCGTGGACACGTCGGTCGGCGAGGGCGCGACGGTCCAATTCTCCGTGGTGAGCGGGTCGCGGATCGGTGCTCGGGCGCAGGTAGGCCCCTACGCGCACGTACGGCCGGGGACCCGGCTCGGCCCCGGTGCCAAGGTCGGGGCGTTCGTCGAGATCAAGGCGTCGGAGGTCGGCGAGGGCGGAAAGGTCCCGCACCTGTCCTACGTCGGCGACGCGAGGGTCGGACGGCGGGCCAACATCGGCGCCGGCACCGTCACGGTCAACTACGACGGCTACCGGAAGCATCGGACGCAGATCGGGGACGATGCCCGAGTGGGTTCGGATACGATGCTCGTAGCGCCGGTGAAGCTGGGCAAGGGAGCCGTGACGGGTGCCGGATCGGTGATCACGTCGGACGTCCCCGCCGGGGCGCTCGCCCTCGAGCGCTCTGAGCAGCGGGTGGTCAAGGGCTACCGTGAGCGCCGGGACGCGGAGGCGCGAGGCAAGGGCAGACGCGGCGACACCGAAGGGCGACGGAGGCGCAAGGGGGCGCACTGAGGTGGAGATCGTCACCAAGAAGCGGATGATGCTGTTCTCGGGCACCACGCATCCCGCGCTGTCCGAGGAGATCGCGGAGCATCTGGGGATCCCGATCTCGCCCTGCGTGATCCGGCGGTTCGGTTCGGGCGAGATCTACGTGCGGCCGGACGAGTCGGTCCGCGGCTCCGACGTGTTCGTGATCCAGACGCACGCGGATCCCGTGAACGAGTCGATCATGGAGCAGCTCATCATGCTCGACGCGATGAAGCGGGCTTCGGCGAAGCGGATCACGGCGGTCGTCCCGTACTACGGGTACGCGCGACAGGACAAGAAGGTGCTGGCGCGCGAGCCGATCAGCGCCAAGCTCGTCGCCGACCTGCTCAGCGCCGCCGGCTCGGACCGGGTCGTGTCCGTCGACCTGCACGCGGGACAGATCCAGGGGTACTTCGATCACCCCTTCGACCACCTGACCGCGCTCCCCGTGCTCTCGGGGTACCTGCAGAACGAGCTCGGCCTGCACGGCGACGACCTGGTGATCGTGTCGCCCGACGCCGGGCGCATCAAGACCGCCGAACGGCTCCGCGAGTACCTCCACGCGGATCTCGCGTTCCTCTACAAGCGCCGGTCGCGCAAGGAAGCCCACAAGATCGAGGAGATGGCGGTGGTCGGTGAGGTCAGGGGCCGGCCCTGCATCCTGGTGGACGACATGATCGACACGGCCGGCACGGTCGCCAAGGGCGCGGTCGCGCTCGCGCAGCAGGGCGCCGGTCCGATCTACGCCGCCGCGACCCACCCGGTGCTGTCGGGCAAGGCCGTGCAGAACCTCGAGGAGGCGCCGATCTCCGAGGTCGTGGTGACGAACACGATGCCGATCCCGGAGGAGAAGCGGTTCGACAAGCTAAAGGTGCTCTCGATCGCGCCGCTGATCGCCGACGCGCTCCGGGCGGTGTTCGAGGAGAGCAGCGTCTCCGAGATCTTCCACGGCGAGAACCAGTAGCGGCTACGGCGAGTACTGCTCCTCGATCTGAGTCACGACGCTGTTCTCGATCGTGATCCACCACTGGCTCTGCCCACGGTAGATCAGGTCGCCGTCGGTCAGGTCGGTCTGCTGCTCGATCGCCTGCGCGAACAGCGAGAGGTCGCCATCGAAGAACGTCTCGCAGCAGTGGTTCCAGTCGAGCAGACGCAGCCGCAGGTCCTGCGCGAGCGGGAGCGTCCGCAGCCGGGGGCTGTCGTTGACCACGAAGTGGTCGTTCGGTACGGGGCCCGTGTCGCCGGTTGCCTCCTGGTAGGCCCGGTTGGCCTCCTCGCCGGACAGGAAGTACGCGAGGTCGAACTCGATCGTGCCGGCGTCGGGATCGACGGAGCGCACGTAGCCGAAGTGGCGCCCGTCCTCGAGCGCCACATCCGCCGACGGCGATGGCTGCACGCCGCCGACCGAGCCGGTCGCAACGACCTGACCCGACGCGTAGAACCCGTTCAGCTGCACCGGTCCCGCGGGATCCACGACGAGCACGAAGGCGTTCAGATCGGGATCGATCTCGTTGGGGACGTCGACGACGTCGGTATCGACAACCGCCCCAAGTGGCATGTGAAGAGCATCGTAGGTGAGGGCCTCGACCCGAACGACCCCCTGGGGGACGGCGCCGAAGACGACGCGCTCGGCGTTCGGACCGGAGCCGAGGACGATGTCGGTCGCCTGGATGTCCGTCGAAGACGCATCGAGGCCCGCCGTGCCCGCCCCCGTCGTCTCCCCGGCGATCTCCAGGCTGAGTCCGCCCCCGTCGTGAGAGGCGACCAGTTGCCAATCCTCGCCTCCGGCGGTCCCGTGGGCGAGGACGACCGAAGTGTTGCCGTTACCGGACGGTTCGAACGTCATCGAGGCGAAGGCGGCGAACACGGCATCGCGTTCGTCCTCGCTCGCCGAGGGAGCGAGCCCGACCCGCGCCTCGAACGTCCGGCCCGATGCCGTCCACCCGGCGCGTAGGAACTCCCAGTCCGGATAACAGCGTGCCTGAGAGGTGTCGACGCTCATCGGCCGGAGGTCTACCGACCATGCCACTGCAGACGGGCCTTCGAGCGCGAGGGGCTCCTCCTGGATGGTCATGAGAAGAGGGGCGGTTGCCCCGTCGGTCGCCCCGGGACATCCGAAGATCTCCGGAGCCTCCGATGGTGCGAGCGCGAGGACGATGCGTGGGAGTGGTTCCTCCGCCATCATGCTGGATCCGTTCAGTCCGGCCGTATCCGGGTCGATCAGACGCCATGTCTGCGGGTACGTGATCGTGATCCCGTTGAGGGTGCCCGTCGTGTTCTGGCCCCGGCCCGCCGGCTCCGGCTTGCTCTCGAGCGGCAGCAGGATCGTCGCGCTCGCGATCATCCCGGCGACGATCGCAAGGCCGGCCAGCCCGATCACGCCACCGAACACCGCCTGGCGGCGACGGACCGAACCGCGCAGTCCCTCGGGCGCCGAGGTGGGCGTCGGGACGCGCCGGGCGTCCTCGTCGAACACCTGTCGCAGGTCGCGTTCGAGATCGTTCACGTGTCCTCACTCCTCGGGATGCGGTCGCGGAGCGTCTGCATCGCGCGGGCGACCATCGACCGGACGGCCGACGCCGAGCATCCGAGCGCCTCGCCGGCCTGCTGTTCGGACAGGTCCGCGTAGTAGCGGAGCACCACCGCGGCTCGCTGCCGCGCCGGCAGGACCGAGAGCGCCGCGCGGAGCTCGTCTCGACGGCCGTGGTCCGGATCGTCGACCGGCGCCGCACCCCGAGCCTGGCCGCGTAGGTACGCAGCCTCGACCTTGCGGCGGCGGAAGTACGACGTGCAGGCGTTCACGACCGCGTGGCGCAGATACGCCTCGAACGCCTCAGGCTGCCGGAGGTGGCGGAAGCGGCCGACCGAACGGAGGAAGGCGTCCTGGGCGATGTCCTGGGCGAGGTCGGCGTCGCCCGTGATCAGGGCCGCGACCCGGATGGCTCCCGGCATGTGCCTCACGTAGAGGTCCTCGAGGTCGGTCCGATCCTCCACGACGGTGCGGACGATACCGGTGCTCTGGCTCATCGCTCTGGAGACGCGCGAGCCCCCGGACTCATAGCGGCCGAGCGTGCGGTTCCATCGCCGCAGCGTGTTGGTACCATGCCCGCCCGAGGGCCACCCGACCGAACGGATCAGCCATGGCAGAGAAGCTCGTCGCCGAGAAGCGTGAGGGGACCGGCAAGGGCGTCGCTCGCAAGCTGCGGGCGGCCGGTCGCGTTCCCGCCGTGTTGTACGGCGCCGGGCTCGATTCCGAGGCGCTGTCGGTCGACGCGAGGGACCTGTACCACGTCCTGCACACCGGCGCGGGCGCCAACGTCCTCGTCGACCTCGTCGTCGACGGGACCGAGCACCTGATCATCCCGCGCGACGTCCAGCGCGATCACATCCACGGGCGGTACATCCACGTCGACCTGCTCGCGGTCCGCCGCGACGAGAAGATCCACCTGTCGATCCCGGTCCGGATCGTCGGCGACTCGGTCGGCGTGAAGGCCGGCGGGGTGGTCGAACACCACCTGTGGGAGCTCGAGGTGGAGTCGCTCCCGGGCGACGTGCCCGAGGCGATCGACGCCGACATCTCCGCGCTCGAGATCGGCATGTCGCTGCGGGTGAGCGACCTCGTGGCGCCGAAGGGCGCGACGATCCTCACCAACCCCGAGGAGTCGGTGGTCGCGGTGCAGCAGCCGCAGATGGCCGTCGAGGTCGAGGAGGAGGCCGCCGAGGGCGAGGTCGCCGAGGGCGAGGCCGTCGAGGGTGCCGAGGGCGAGGCCGCCGAGGGCGAGGGCGGCGAAGGGGCCGAAGGCTCCGACGAGCGGTCCGAGGGCTAGACGCCCTCGCCGCCATGACCTGGCTCGTCGCGGGGCTCGGCAACCCCGGCGAGCGCTACGCGAAGACCCGGCACAACCTCGGTTACCGCGTCGTCGACGAGCTCGCCGTGCGCGAGGGAGGACGCTTCCGCAAGACCCGGTTCGTCTCCGCCGACGTCTGCGAGCTCCGCGACGGGGACGAGCGCATCCTGCTCGCGAAGTCGCGCGCGTTCATGAACGAGACCGGCCCGGCGATCGCCTCGCTCGCGCGCAAGCACGACGTCGAGTCAGAACGTGTGATCGCCGTGCACGACGAGATCGATCTGGCGTTCGGAGCTCTCCGCGTGAAGTTCGGCGGTTCGACGGCGGGCCACAACGGACTGCGCTCGTTGGAGCGGGCCCTGCGGACACCGGACTTCTACCGGGTGCGGCTCGGCGTGGGTCGTCCGGCCGGCCGCACGGAGGCGGCGGACTGGGTGCTCGACGCGTTCGCCAAGCGCGACGAGCCCGACGTCGCGATCCTGGTCGACGACGGAGCCGACGCGGTCCGGTCGATCGTGCGCGACGGCCTCCAGGCCACGCAGGACCGATACAATCGTTCGGCGCCGCGCGAACCGTAGCGGCGCTCGACGACCAACGCCGGGCAAGGCCTCGTTCGCCGAACGAGGCCTGTTCGTGTTGTCCGAGGTGGTCCCGGAAAGGGCGGGCGGCGTGCTGGAACGAGCGCTGGATGCGCTGATCGGCTCGGAGGCGTTCGAACGCCTCCTGCTTCAGCCCACCCGCCCGCTCGGGCGCGCCCGCCCGCTGCTCGCCCGCGCGGACGGGGGTGAGGACTTCCTCGTGGCCGCGCTCGCACGGTCGCTCGGGTCGCCGATCCTCGTGGTCGCGCCGGGTCCGCGGGAGGCGGAGCGCCTGGCTCGGGGGGCACAGGCCTGGTTGGGCGCGGACGACGCCGCGCTGCTGCCGTCGTGGGAGGCGTTGCCCTACGAGGGCATCAGCCCCTCGCCCGAGGTCTCGTCTCGCCGGGCGGACGCCGTGCGTCGGCTGCGGGCCGCGAAGGGCGCGTTCGTCCTGGTCGCGCCCGCGCTCGCCGCGATGCAGGGGCTCATCCCCACCCTGGGCGAGATCCCGCCGGTCGAGCTCGTCAAGGGGATCGAGCTCCCGCCGGACGCGCTCGCCGAACGGCTGGTGGCGCTCGGGTACGCGCGGTCCGACGTCGTCGAGCACCGCGGCGAGTTCGCCGTGCGCGGCGGCGTCCTCGACGTGTTCCCCGGCACCGCGCGGCGCCCGGTCCGCCTGGAGTACTGGGGCGACGAGATCGAGTCGCTGCGCGAGTTCGTCCCGTCCTCGCAGCTGTCGACCGGCGCGGTCGCGCGGATCGAGGTCCCCCCGGTCCGCGAGCTGGTGCCGGACGAGGCGCTGGCCGAGCGCGCGCGGGACCGAGCCCCGCGGTACCTCGACCGCTTCCGCGACGGTCTGGAGCGGATCGCCGAAGGCCTGCACGCCGAGGGCCTCGAGTCGCTCGCCCCGCTGCTGTTCGACCGGATGCCGGTGCCCGCCGAGCTCCTGCCGGAGGGGTCGTGGGTCGTGATCTCGGAGGCGCGCCGGACCTTCGATCGGGCCCGGCACGCGTTCGAGGACGCGAGCGCGCTCGCGGAGGCCTCCAACTGGCCGGGTCCCGAGGTGATCCACGACCTGGAGGACGCGATCGAGGGACGCGTTCAGCTGCGGCTCACCGGTTTCACCGAAGGCATCGATGTGGGCCTGGAAGGGTGGGGGACCGCGCAGGGCAACCCGGCGGAGCTCGCGAGGCGGGCGGCGGAGCTCTCCGAACGCGGGTTCCGGATCCTGCTCACGGCCCGGGGTCACGGCTCGCTCGAGCGCGTACGTGAGTTCGTCGGCCTCGCGGACGCCGAGACCCTCGAGGCCGAGCCGCAGGGCGGGTTCGTCTTCCCGCCCGGCAAGCTCGCGGTCGCGACCGAGGAGGACCTGTTCGGCTCGCGCCGACACACGCGCGACGCGCCGCGCTTCACGAGCCGGCGGAGCGACGCGGTCGCCGAGGAGCTCGAGGTCGGCGACTTCGCGGTGCACCGCGTGCACGGGGTGGCGCGGTACGTCGGCGTGCAGCGGCGCGAGATCGGGGGCTCCGAACGCGACTACATGGTGCTCGAGTACGCGTCGGGGGATCGGCTCTCGGTCCCCACCGACCAGGTCGGGATGGTGGCGCGCTACGTCGGCGGCGAGACGCCGCGCCTATCCCGGCTGGGGACGGGCGACTGGGCGCGGACCACGGGACGGGTCAAGCGCGCCGTGAAGGACATGGCCGGGGAGCTCGTCCGCCTGTACTCGGTCCGGATGTCGATCGAGCGACCGCCGTACGGCCCCGACACGCCGTGGCAGATGGAGCTCGAGGACGCCTTCCCGCACGAGGAGACGGGCGACCAGGTCACCGCGATCGAGGAGGTCAAGGTGGATCTCGGGCGACCACGCCCGATGGATCGGTTGATCTGCGGCGACGTGGGGTTCGGCAAGACCGAGATCGCCGTGCGCGCGGCGTTCAAGGTGGTGATGGAGGGCAAGCAGGTCGCGGTCCTCGTGCCGACCACGCTGCTCGCCGAGCAGCACCTGATCACGTTCGGCGAGCGGTACGCGCCGTTCCCGATCAAGGTGGCGATGCTCTCGCGCTTCGTGTCCCGCCCGGAGCAGGAGCGCATCGTCGAGGACCTGCGCCGCGGCGCGATCGACGTCGTGATCGGCACGCACCGTCTGTTGTCGGCGGACATCGGGTTCAAGGACCTGGGACTCGTCGTCGTGGACGAGGAGCAGCGGTTCGGCGTGGCCCACAAGGAACGGCTGAAGAAGCTCCGCGCGCAGGTCGACGTCCTCACGATGTCGGCGACCCCGATCCCGCGGACGCTCGAGATGGCGCTCGCCGGCATCCGCGACATGTCGACCGTCGACACGCCGCCGGAGGACCGCCAGCCGGTCCTCACCTACGTCGGTCAGTACGACGAGGGTCTCGCCCTCGGCGCCGTTCGGCGCGAGCTGTTGCGCGAGGGGCAGGTCTTCTGGGTCCACAACCGTGTCGCGACGATCGAGCGTCAGGCCGCGTGGTTGCACGAACAGGTCCCCGACGCGCGGATCGTGGTGGCGCACGGGCAGATGGACGAGGACACGCTCGAACGGCGCATGATCCGGTTCTGGG